>NZ_CP146986.1:4215000-4515000 GCF_037126175.1 Pseudomonas sp. RSB 5.4 | reverse complement strand
TTCGTCTTCTTCGGTGTTCTCGAAGTTGCGCGCGGCGCTGACCAGCTCCTCAAGGTTTTCTACCCGGGCCTGGCCTTTCTCGCCTTTTTCCGCTTCGTGATAGGCGATCAGCCCCGATTGCTCGATGACGGTCTGGGTCATCAGATGCAGCGGCATCTCCATGCACTTGGCGGCAAGGTTCTCGATCAGCT
Organism: Pseudomonas sp. RSB 5.4; assembly: GCF_037126175.1. Classification (NCBI taxonomy): domain Bacteria; kingdom Pseudomonadati; phylum Pseudomonadota; class Gammaproteobacteria; order Pseudomonadales; family Pseudomonadaceae; genus Pseudomonas; species Pseudomonas sp. RSB 5.4. Next base: position 4,514,809 of record NZ_CP146986.1, on the reverse strand, counting down.
CGATAAACGCACCCAGGGCGCCGGCAGCACGACCGGTCAGGCCTTTGTTGGCGACCAGTTGGCGCATCGCTTCCCACATCGACACATCGCTGTGGCGTGCATGGTCGCGGATCGCTTCGACGGTTTTCTCGCCAATTCCACGGGCCGGGACGTTGATCACCCGCTCCAGTGCGGCGTCGTTGCCACGGCCTTCGAGCAGGCGCAGGTAGGCCATGGCGTTCTTGATTTCCGCGCGTTCGAAGAAGCGCTGGCCGCCATAGATGCGGTACGGAATGCGCTCGCGCAGCAAGGCTTCTTCCAAAACGCGCGATTGGGCGTTTGAGCGGTAGAGAATCGCGATGTCGCTGCGGGCCAGGCCGGTTTTCAGCGCGCTTTCGATGGTTTCGACAACGTAGCGCGCTTCGTCGTGTTCGTTGAACGCGGCGTACAGGTTGATCGCTTCGCCGTCGCCGCCGTCGGTCCACAGCTCTTTGCCGAGACGCCCGGTGTTGTTCGCGATCAAGGCGTTGGCGGCCTTGAGGATGCCGGCGGTGGAGCGGTAGTTCTGCTCCAGACGAATGGTCACCGAATCCGGAAAGTCTGAGGAGTACTGATGGATGTTCTCGATTTTCGCTCCGCGCCAGCCGTAGATCGACTGGTCGTCGTCGCCGACCACCATCAGGCTGTCGCCGCCCTTGCCGAGCAGACGCAACCAGGCGTACTGCACGGCGTTGGTGTCCTGGAATTCGTCGACGAGGATATGGCGGAAGCGCTTCTGATAGTGCGCCAGCAGACCCGGATGGTCGCGCCACAGGTCGAGGGCGCGCAGCAGCAGCTCGGAGAAGTCGATCACGCCGGCGCGCTGGCAGGCAGCCTCGTAGGCCTCATAGATGCCGCGCATGGTCGCCAGGTACAAGTCGCCGCTGGCCTGAATGTGTTGCGGACGCAGACCTTCGTCTTTCTGCCCGTTGATGAACCACTGAGCCTGACGGGCCGGCCAGCGCTGTTCGTCCAGCCCCAGCTCGCGGATCACCCGCTTGACCAGTCGCTGCTGGTCGTCGCTGTCGAGAATCTGGAAAGTCTGGCTCAAGCCCGCTTCCTGCCAGTGCGCCCGCAGCAAGCGGTGCGCCAGGCCGTGGAAGGTGCCGACCCACATGCCGGCCGGGTTGATACCCAGCAACTGCTCGATGCGATGACGCATCTCGGCAGCGGCCTTGTTGGTGAAGGTCACCGACAGAATGGAGTGGGGCGAGGCGTTTTCGACCTGGATCAACCAGGCGATACGGTGCACCAGCACTCGGGTTTTACCGGAGCCGGCACCGGCCAGGACCAACTGACGGCCAACGGGGGCTGCTACGGCCTGGCGTTGGGCATCGTTGAGGGAGTTCAGCAGAAGGGAGAGATCATCGCGCATCGGGGCATTCTAGGGTGCGCCGCAGGCCCGGGCAAACCGAGCTTTGCATTAGCCGATGAAAGTGCCGCCAATGACGACCGGTCGGTCACTGGCTACAGGCTTCGGCCCGCCTCGCTCTGCGGGTTTTGTCGGCGCTGCGGGGGCGAAAAGTTTCGCTGAAATTATGATCTGGAGCAGTTTGGCAACTGGATCGGCTTGTGTATGCTCCGTGCACATTTCGGGCGCATGCCCGTCCTAATAAGAACAAGAACGTTGCCCATGACCCTCAGCTCCGAACTGTCGGGCCCCTCTGTGGAACCCCGGGTTATCCGCAAACACTACGCCACCGAGATGGCGGTCGAACGCACGCGTCTGCTTTATCAGGGCTCATTGCTGCCCACACTCTTCATGTTGATCAATGGTCTGGTCTGCGCCGGTTTGCTCTGGAGCCCGCAGCGCTATTTCGTGGTCAGCATCTGGCTGGTCTGGCTGCTGTCGCTGGTGGCGCTGCGGGTGATTCAGGTCGCGGCCTTCGATTCGGCAATCCCCGATCGTCAGGCTCAGCCGATCTGGTTCCGCATGTTCCTGCTCGGTTCGACCATGACCGGCCTGACGCTCGCCGGGGCCGGTATTGCGTTGGTGCCTGCCGACAACTTCATGCAGCAGGCCTGGGTCTTCGGCCTGATCGGTGCTGCGACATTGTCGGCCAGTGTTGCCTACGCGGTCAGTCTGCCGGCGTTTCTTTCCTTCACCTTGCCGTGCCTGCTGCCGGCGATCGGTTACCTGTTCTGGGGCGGCGATGAACTGGCGCGCGGTTGGGGCTGGCTCGGGCTGATCCTGCTGGGCTCGCTCAGCGTGGTGGCGTGGCAGGTCAATCGGCTGATTGATCGCGGCCTGCTGCGGCGCTTTCAGAACCAACACCTCATCGAACACTTGCAGCGGGCACAGAGCCGCAGCGAACAGCTCAATCAGGAACTGGGCAAAGAGATCGAACAGCGGCGCTGCGCCGAGGGCCAGTTGCGCGAGGCTCAGGTCGAACTGGAAGATCGCGTGGCCCTGCGCAGCCGTGAACTGGATGTGGCCAGCCAGGCACTCATCAAAAGCGAAGCCCGTCTGGCCTTGGCGTTAAAGGCCAGTGAGCTGGGGTTGTGGGACTGGAACCTGCAAACCGACGAAGTCCATCACACGCAGATCCAGGAACTGTTCGGCCTCGCGCCGGAGTACGTCACGGCGCTCCTGCGCGACCTCAAGCCCCGTCTGCACCCCGAGGACGTGCCGTCGCTCAAGCAGGCGCTGATCGAACACCTGAAAGGGCGCACCGAGGACTATCAGATCGAATACCGCGTACGCCACGGCGACGGCCATTGGGTGTGGATCGAGGACCGCGGTCGCGCCGTGGAGCGCAGTGACAGTGGGCGGGTGATCCGCATGGTCGGTACCCGGCGCGACATCAGCGCGAGCAAAAGTCTTGAAGAACAACAGCGACTGGCGGCCACGGTGTTCGAAGCGGCCAGCGAAGGCATCGTCATTCTCGATCCGAACTACGCGCTGATCGCGATCAATCAGGCGTTCAGTCGTGTCACCGGTTATGACATCGACGACATGCTCGGGCGCAATGTCGTCGAGCTGCCGTGCAGTCGTGACGCGCGACGGCACTACGTCTCGATCCGCCACGCACTGGAGCAGCACGGCAGCTGGCAGGGCGAACTGGTGGAAACCCGCAAGAACGGCGAGCTGTATCCGCAGTGGCTGCAACTCAACGCGGTGCGCGACAGTCGGGGAAATGTGAGCCATATCGTCGGCTTCTTCGCCGATCTTTCGGCGCGGCGCGAATCCGAGGAGCGCATGCGCTTCCTGACGCATTACGATGAACTGACCGGGCTGGCCAATCGCTCGCTGTTCCGCGAACGCCTGCACGAAGCCCATCAGCGCGTGCGTCAGGGCGGGCGCCGCAGTCTGGCGCTGCTGCACATCAATCTGGATCGCTTCAAGCTGCTCAACGACAGCCTCGGTCACGAGGTGGCGGATCAGCTATTGCAGAAAATGGCTCGACGGCTGGTCAATGCGTTGCCGGAGGCCGACACCATCGCGCGGCTGTCCGGTGATGAATTTGCCGTGCTGTTCGATGCCTACGGCAACCTGTCGAGCCTGGCGCGGGTCGCCACGCGTCTGTCGAGCAAGCTGCGTCTGCCGTTGACGATCGAAGGGCATGAGCTGGTGGTCAGTGCCTCGATGGGCATCAGCATGCTGCCGGACAACGCCCGGGAGATTTCCGCGCTGGTCAGTCAATCGAACATGGCGATGCAACACGCCAAGCATCTGGGCGGCAACAATTTCCAGTTCTACACCGACAGCCTGCAGGCCAGCACCCTTGAGCGTCTGCAACTGGAGAACCAGTTGCGCAAAGCCATCGAAGACAAGCAGCTCAAGGTGTTCTACCAGCCGAAGCTGTGTCTGCAAACCGGGCGTATGAATGCGGCGGAAGCGCTGGTGCGCTGGGATCACCCGAGCATGGGCCGGGTGCCGCCGGGGGACTTCATCGGTCTGGCCGAGGAAACCGGGCTGATCGGCCCGATCGGCGAATTCGTGCTGCGCCAGGCTTGCTGGCAGGCGTGCGAATGGCAGCGTCAGGGGCTGGAGCCGATTCGGGTATCGGTGAACCTGTCGGTGCATCAACTGCGTCAGGGCAAGCTGGTCAGTCTGGTGCGCCAGGTGCTGGAAGAAACCGGGCTGGCGCCGCACTACCTCGAACTGGAACTCACCGAGAGCCAGTTGCTCGACAGCGTCGAACACATCATCGCGACCTTCCAGCAGTTGCGCGATCTGGGGGTGAAACTGGCAATCGACGATTTCGGCACCGGCTATTCGTCGCTGAGTTATCTCAAGCGGATTCCGGTGGATTACGTGAAGATCGATCAGGCATTCATTCGCGGACTGGGGCAGGGCAGCGAGGATGCGGCGATCACTCGGGCGATCATCGCCATGGCCCATGGGCTGTCGTTGAAAGTGGTCGCCGAAGGTGTCGAGCGGCAGGAGCAGCTGGAGTTTTTACGTGCTGAACGCTGCGACGAGGTGCAGGGGTATCTGATCAGTCGTCCAGTGGAGGCCGACCGTCTGGCCGGCCTTTTGCGCGAACAGGGAAATTCGTTTTAAGGGCTACATGCAGTCCATCGCGCCTGATACGGGGACATGGAGTTACGCATTGAGCAGGCAAAAAGCCAATTCATGTAGTATAACTACAAGCGTGCTACATCCTTGCCCATAAGAAGAGTCCAGCCCCTTGAATCTGCTGCAACACATCGCCCAGTCACGTCACCTGTTACGCAAGTCGGAGCTCAAGGTCGCCGACCACGTGCTGCTTGACCCTGCGGCCGTGATGCACAGTTCCATGGCCGACCTGGCTCACAGCGTCGGCATCAGCGAGCCGACCATCGTGCGTTTCTGCCGGGCCATCGGCTGCTCCGGGTTTCAGGATCTCAAGCTCAAACTGGCGCAAAGCCTGGCCGCCGGTGCCAGTTTCGGTCAGTTCGCGATCCATGAAGACGACTCGGTCGCCGACTACAGTCTGAAAATTTTCGACACCACGTTGCACACCCTGATGGAGGTTCGCGAGAAGCTCGATCCGGTGGAATTGCAGCGCGCGGTGACGCTGATGTCTCAGGCGCAGCGTGTCGAGTTCTACGGCTTTGGTGCGTCGGGCGCGGTGGCGGCGGATGCACAGCACAAGTTCTTCCGTTTGCTGCTGACGGCGGCGGCGTATTCCGACCCGCACATGCAGGCGATGTCGGCGGTGACCTTGAAGCCGACCGATGTGGCGATCTGCATTTCCCAGTCCGGGCGCTCCAAGGATCTGCTGATCACCGCCAACCTGGTTCGCGAGAGCGGCGCATCGTTGATCACCCTGTGCCCGAGCCAGACACCGCTGGCCGAGCTGTCGACCGTCAACCTGGCGATCGATGTGCACGAAGACACCGAAATTTATACGCCGCTGACCTCGCGCATCGCCCATCTGGTGGTGATCGACGTGCTGGCGATGGGCGTCGCCATGGCGCGCGGGCCGAGCCTGGTCAATCACCTGAAGAGCGTGAAGCGCAGTCTGCGCAGCTTGCGGCTGTCCCCGAAAGCTGCAAAAGCGCTGGATGACTGAAGCCTGCTTTTGTGGCGAGGGAGCTTGCTCCCGATGGGGCGCGCAGCGGCCCTGAAAGGCCGGGCCTGCTTCGCAGTCCAGCGGGAGCAAGCTCCCTCGCCACAATGAAACGCAATCGGCAAACTTTCATCGCACTGTCATCCCCGCGCAGCCAAACCGTCATCCCCCACGCCTATCGTGAAACTCCCGTACTCGCCTTGGGAGACTCGAAATGGCTCAGCCCTACGAAGAACGCAACAGCGCCGCGAAAACCCGTCGTCAACAGGAAGACCAGCGCCGCATGGAATTCCGTCGCGCCATCGAAGATCGCTTCGAACTCCGTCAGCTTCAGAGCGAAATCAACGATTTTCCCGAGGACATCGAACTCAACTACTGGCAGGCAGCACCGGCAGCTTCCCGTCGAAGCGCTCAACCAGCGCGCTGATCTGCACGCGTTCGCTGCGGATAAACGCCAGGAAGGCGTGCGCCACCGGTGACAGCCGTTTGGCCTTGGCTTGCACCAGGCACCAGCTGCGAAACAGCGGCAACTCTTCGACCGGCAGCTCGACCAGGCCGCCGGTTGCCAGCTCCAGGTTCAGGGCGTGGCGCGTCAACAGCGCCAGGCCCAGACCCGCCACCACGCATTCGCGCTGGGCTTCGGCCGAGGCCACTTCCTGAGTCTGGGTGAAGTGCACGCGTTTCTCTTTGAAGTATTCCTCGCAGGCCAGTCGCGTCCCGGATCCGGGTTCACGGATCAGCAACGTGTAAGGCTCGAGATCCTGCAAACGCAGCGGCCCCATGTGCGCCAGCGGATGATCCGGGCGCGCCACAGCGACAATCGGATTGTTCAGGAACGGCAGAAATTCCAGGCCCATATCCTGCGGCACCATCGACATGATCACCAGGTCGTCACGGTTGTCCGAAAGACGACGAATCACCTGGCCGCGGTTGACCACGGTCAGTTGCAGGTTCACTTCCGGGTGCTGGCGCTTGAAGGCGGCGAACAAGTGCGGCACGAAGTATTTGGCGCTGGATTCCACTGCCAGTTTCAGCTGGCCCTGCAGCGAGCCCTGCATGTCCGAGAGCTGCATATCGAGGTTTTCCAGGCGCCCGAAGATGTCCCGGCTGGCACGCTGCAGGGCCTCGGCAGCCTCGGTCATGTAGAGTTTTTTGCCGACATAATCGAATAATGGCTGGCCGATCAGCTCTTCAAGCTGACGAATCTGTAGGCTGACGGCCGGTTGTGTGAGAGACATTTCATCGGCGGCGCGGCTGTAGGAACGTAAATCACACACTTCGTTGAAGATCTGCAATTGGCGTAATGTCATACGCATCAAGGACTTACGCATTTTTTATGGGCTCTGACGGCAGGCTGATGGTTTAACTATAAGTCTTTGCTTATGCCTGACCCAATTTTAATTCATTTTTGTTAATCCCTTGCGAGGGCTAGTGTGGGGTCGCGACCAGATTGAAACATTTGGTCACGCGTCGACCTGGGTCTAGCAGGTCGTGGTGCCACCGGCTCAAGGGAATTTCCAAGTGATAAAAAAGATCCTGATCGCCAACCGTGGTGAGATTGCCGTACGAATCGTGCGGGCCTGCGCCGAGATGGGCATTCGCTCGGTAGCGATTTTTTCCGACGCTGACCGCCATGCCTTGCATGTGAAGCGTGCGGACGAAGCCCACAGCATCGGTGCCGAGCCACTGGCCGGTTACCTCAACCCGCGCAAGCTGGTGAATCTGGCGGTGGAAACCGGTTGCGATGCATTGCACCCCGGTTACGGCTTTCTCTCGGAAAATGCCGAGCTGGCAGACATCTGCGCCGAACGCGGAATCAAATTCATCGGCCCGTCGGCAGAAGTCATTCGCCGCATGGGCGACAAGACCGAAGCCCGCCGCAGCATGATCAAGGCCGGCGTGCCGGTCACCCCGGGCACCGAAGGCAACGTGTCGGGTATCGAAGAAGCGCTGACCGAGGGCGACCGCATCGGTTATCCGGTGATGCTCAAGGCCACCTCCGGTGGTGGCGGGCGCGGCATTCGTCGCTGCAACAGCCGCGAAGAACTCGAACAGAACTTCCCTCGGGTGATTTCCGAAGCGACCAAGGCGTTCGGTTCGGCGGAAGTGTTCCTGGAAAAATGCATCGTCAATCCCAAGCACATCGAAGCGCAGATCCTCGGCGACAGCTTCGGCAACGTGGTGCACCTGTTCGAGCGTGACTGCTCGATCCAGCGCCGCAACCAGAAGCTGATCGAGATCGCCCCGAGCCCGCAACTGACCCCGGAACAGCGCGCCTACATCGGCGACCTGTCGGTGCGCGCAGCCAAGGCCGTGGGTTACGAGAACGCCGGCACCGTGGAGTTTCTGCTCGCCGAAGGCGAGGTGTACTTCATGGAGATGAACACCCGGGTGCAGGTGGAACACACCATCACCGAAGAAATCACCGGGATCGACATTGTTCGTGAGCAGATCCGCATCGCCTCTGGCCTGCCGCTGTCGGTTAAGCAGGAAGACATCCAGCACCGTGGTTTCGCGTTGCAGTTCCGCATCAACGCTGAGGATCCGAAAAACAACTTCCTGCCGAGCTTCGGCAAGATCACCCGCTACTACGCCCCCGGCGGCCCCGGCGTGCGTACCGACACAGCGATTTACACCGGGTACACCATTCCGCCGTTCTACGACTCGATGTGCCTGAAACTGGTGGTCTGGGCGTTGACCTGGGAAGAGGCGATGGACCGGGGCCTGCGCGCCCTCGACGACATGCGTCTGCAAGGCGTGAAAACCACCGCCGCGTACTACCAGGAAATCCTGCGCAATCCGGAATTCCGTAGCGGCCAGTTCAATACCAGCTTCGTTGAAAGCCACCCGGAACTGACCAACTACTCGATCAAGCGCAAACCCGAAGAGCTGGCCCTGGCCATCGCCGCCGCCATCGCCGCCCACGCAGGCCTGTGAGGAATACAACAATGACCAAGAAAATTTTCGTAACCGACACCATCCTGCGCGACGCCCACCAATCGCTGCTCGCCACCCGCATGCGCACTGAAGACATGCTGCCGATCTGCGACAAGCTCGACAAAGTCGGCTACTGGTCGCTGGAATGCTGGGGCGGCGCGACGTTCGATGCCTGCGTACGTTTCCTCAAAGAAGACCCGTGGGAACGCCTGCGCCAACTGCGCGCCGCGCTGCCTAACACCCGTCTGCAAATGCTCCTGCGCGGGCAGAACCTGCTGGGCTACCGCCACTACAGCGATGACGTGGTCAAAGCCTTTGTTGCCAAGGCCGCGGTCAACGGCATCGATGTGTTCCGCATCTTCGACGCGATGAACGACGTGCGTAACCTGCGCGTAGCCATCGAAGCGGTGAAGGCTGCGGGCAAACACGCCCAGGGCACCATCGCCTACACCACCAGCCCGGTGCACACCATCGACGCGTTTGTGGCGCAAGCCAAGCAGATGGAAGCCATGGGCTGCGACTCGGTCGCGATCAAGGACATGGCCGGTCTGCTGACCCCATACGCCACCGGTGAACTGGTCCGCGCGTTGAAAGCCGAGCAGTCGCTGCCGGTGTTCATCCATTCGCATGACACGGCGGGTCTGGCGGCGATGTGCCAATTGAAAGCCATTGAAAACGGCGCTGACCACATCGACACCGCGATCTCCAGCTTCGCCTCGGGCACCAGCCATCCGGGCACCGAGTCGATGGTCGCAGCGCTTAAAGGCACCGAATACGACACCGGTCTGAACCTGGAACTGCTGCAGGAGATCGGTCTGTACTTCTACGCCGTGCGCAAGAAGTACCACCAGTTCGAAAGCGAGTTCACCGCCGTCGATACCCGCGTGCAAGTCAACCAGGTGCCGGGCGGGATGATCTCCAACCTCGCCAACCAGTTGAAAGAGCAGGGCGCGCTGAACCGCATGGGCGAAGTCCTGGCGGAAATCCCGCGGGTGCGTGAAGACCTTGGTTTCCCGCCACTGGTGACGCCGACTTCGCAGATCGTCGGCACCCAGGCGTTCTTCAACGTGCTGGCCGGCGAGCGCTACAAGACCATCACCAACGAAGTGAAGCTGTACCTGCAAGGCGGCTACGGTAAGGCGCCGGGCGTGGTCAACGAGAAGTTGCGTCGTCAGGCCATCGGCAGCGAAGAGGTGATCGACGTACGTCCGGCCGATCTGCTCAAGCCGGAAATGACCAAGCTGCGTGCCGACATCGGCGCACTGGCCAAGTCCGAAGAAGACGTGCTGACTTTCGCCATGTTCCCGGACATCGGGCGCAAGTTCCTCGAAGAGCGTGCCGCCGGCACCCTGACCCCGGAAGTGCTGTTGCCGATTCCTGAAGCCGGCAAGGTCGCCTCAGCGGGTGGCGAAGGCGTACCGACCGAGTTCGTCATCGACGTCCACGGCGAAACCTACCGCGTCGACATCACCGGGGTTGGCGTGAAGGCCGAAGGCAAGCGTCACTTCTACCTGTCCATCGACGGCATGCCGGAAGAAGTGGTGTTCGAACCGCTCAACGAGTTCGTCAGCGGTGGCAGCAGCAAGCGTAAACAGGCGTCTGCGCCGGGCCACGTCAGCACCACCATGCCGGGCAACATCGTCGATGTGCTGGTCAAGGAGGGCGACACCGTCAAGGCTGGCCAGGCTGTGTTGATCACCGAAGCGATGAAGATGGAAACCGAAGTTCAGGCAGCGATTGCCGGCAAGGTCACCGCCATCCATGTGGCCAAGGGCGACCGGGTGAATCCTGGCGAAATCCTGATCGAGATCGAAGGCTGAGATAACTGCCGCGATTCAACGTTTTAAACCTCGGGGGGGCATGTGCTCCCCTTTTTTTGGTTCTTCACGGAATCCCGGGAAACACAGAAACAAGAACGCCGATTTGATTGATGATGTTCGTGCGAGCAAACACATCTAACAAACCGGCGTTCTTATGCGCGATATTAATACTTTCCTTCCTTTTTGGGAGGGCTTTTCTGTTGTCACGATCAAGCCTGATGGCGACGCGCTTCAGATCGACCTGATTCCCCACGCCACCCGATTCCCTTCCTGTAGCGGCTGCCAAAAAACCTGTTCAACCACGCATGAGTATTGCGAGCGAACCGTCCGCGATTTACCGATTCTCGGCCGTGCGGTGCGCCTCAGCGTGTTGCTCAGGCGTGTTGTCTGTCGTGACTGTGGTAAACGTATGGAGGCCGTCAGTTGGCTGGACCGTTATGCCCGCATGACGCGGCGCTTGGCCGAGGCGGTCATTCAGGCCTGCGAACGCCTCCCCACACTGCACGTGGCTCAACTGTTTGGGCTGCATTGGGACACCGTTCGGTTGCTGGAGCGTCGAGCCTTGCAAGCGGCGTTGAGCATTTTGCCAACGGCACAACCGCGACGTCTGGTGATGGACGAATTCGCCCTGTTCAAAGGTCATCGTTACGCCAGCGTGGTGCTGGATGCGGATACACGCCGCGTGCTGTGGATCGGTGAAGGCCGCAGCCGAGCAGCGGTCAGGCCTTTCTTCGAGGAATTGGGGCCAGAGGGTTGCGCTCGCATCGAAGCGGTGGCGATGGACATGAACACCGCTTTTGACCTGGAGGTTCGTCAGCACTGTCCCAACGCGCGAGTGATCTACGACCTCTTCCATGTGGTGGCCAAATATGGCCGAGAGGTGATTGATCGGGTTCGCGTCGACGAGGCTAACCGGTTGCGTCACGACAAGCCTGCCCGCAAGGTCATCAAGCAGGCGCGATGGCTGTTGCTGCGCAATCCGCAGAACTTGAAAACGCCGGAACAACAGGTCCGCCTGGAGGATCTGCTGGCGGCCAATCAAGCGTTGATGACGGTCTACTTGATGAAGGCTGAACTCAAAACACTCTGGACCCCGAGTACTGCCTGGGGTTGGCGATCGGCCTGGAAGCAATGGCTGCGCCATGCGCATGAAAGCGAAATTCCAGCTCTGATCCAGTTCGCCACACGGCTAAAGGGTTACTGGCGGGGCATCGTGAGCCGGGTTCGCTGGCCGATGCACACCGGTCAGTTGGAAGGAATAAACAATCGAATAAAGGTCATCAAGCGGATGGCGTACGGTTACCGGGATAGCGAATTCTTTTTCATGAAGATCAAGAGCGTCTTTCCTGGTAATCCGTGATGAACCTTTTTTTGCCTGCAATTTACCGTCCTCTGTAGGAGCTGCCGCAGGCTGCGATCTTTTGATCTTCAAGAGCAAAGTCAAAAGATCGCAGCCTGCGGCAGCTCCTACACAAGCGCGTTGTGTCAGAACGCCATTCGCCACTGGCCTGTCACGCCGTAACTGCGGCTGTCGTTGCCGGCCTCGCCAGTGAGGCCAATGCCCAAGGTGTTGCGGGCGGACAGAGTCAGATCCAGACCGGCGTCCAGCGTAAAGCTGTTGCGATCCATCTCGGCTCCGGTGACTTCAAAGCTTTTGCCACCCCTGACCAGTTGCTGGCGCGTTTCGTTGTCGAGCTCACCGTAGGTGTGTTTTACGCTCGCGCTCAGGCGCGGCGTCAGCTGCATGCCATTGGACAGGTGGCTGGTGTTCGCCATGCGCAGGCCGAGGGTGCTGCTTGGATTCGCCCGTGTTTGCCCGTGAACCTTGAGTGCCGCATCGCCACCTTTCTCGATGTAGCCGTCGCGCTGGTAGCGTTGATAACCCACGCTGGCGAACGGTTCGATGCTGACGTTGCCGCGACCGAGGTAGTAGCCGACTTCGGCAAAGACCTGCTGGGTACTGGCGTCATAGCTGCTCTTGAGCCGATCACTGAAACCATTGAAGTCGACGCGACGTTTGCCGTTGCCGTCATGATGGCCGTACGTGGCCCCCATGCGCAGGGCGAACGGGCCGTCCTGCCGCAGCGCGTAGGCGCCGAGGTGCCAACTGTCGAGATCGCCGTCGAAGTGTCGGGCGTCGAAGCGGGTTTGCGCTTTTGCGCCCATCAGGCCGACATGCCATTGCTCGTCGAGTCGCCAGTCGGCACCCATTATCAGACCTTGGGTGGAATGCTTCAGGACACTGTCGGCGTCACGATCGACCTTGCCGCCGTGCCCCAGCGCTTGCAGCCAGACCCGCCCGTTGCCTTCGCCTCCAGCCGCCAGACGCGGCGCATTCCCCGGTCCCTGCGCAGCATTACGGTTGTCCAGTTGATGCATCGCCGAGAGCATGCTGGCGCTGACCGGATTGACGCTGCTCAGTGTGGCTTTAACGAGATTGGCGTTGCTGCCGGCGGCGAGTTGGTCGAGGGCGATGACGGTGGCGGTCTGATCGGCGGTCTGCAGGGCCTCGACCGCCGCATTGTCCGGGGCAGCTATTTGCCGGGCGGGCTCAGGTGCCGGGGCTGGCAGAGTCTCTGGCTTTTTCGCCTGAACCGGATCGGGCGAGGAGGCTGGTTTTTGAATGCTTTTTTTGATCGCACTGCCGTTTTCTGTCGGGACGATTTTCTTCGGCGGAGCCTCACCCGGCGGATGGCCTGGCGCCACAGGCGTCTGCGCTCGGTCGGCATTTTTTTCTGGAAGCGGATCGCTCTTTGCTGCCGTTTCCCCAGCGTCCATCGGCTTCGGCGTAACGGGCTTTTCCGTCTTCTTGCGCGGCTTCTTGGGCTTCACCTCGGCGTTGACCTGAGGTTCCGTTTGCTCGGCCAGTGAAAACTCTACGCACCCGACAGCCAATGCAACGGCCAGGACCAGATGTTGAAGCTTGTAGGTGTGAATGGGCATGCAGTTGGTCTCTCGAAGAATGAGACCAAACTCTAAAAGTCGATGCCGGTGCGCCGATGCCGGGCGATTCCGAGCAGAGTGCAGGTTTTGCGGGCTGGTTGTGTAGCCGGGTCACTGGCAAGTTTCGAATCTGCCTCGTTTACCCGACTGTCCAGACGCCTTTGCCTACAACACCTGCTGAAGTATCGATTGGCGAAATCTCAGAAACTCATCTGCCACTGCCCGATCAACCCATGGTTGCGGCTGTTGTTGCCGATCTCGCCGCTGTAGCCGATGCCCAGTGTATGCCGGGCGGAAATCCCCAGATCCAGTCCGGCTTCGAGCACCAGACTGTCGCGATCCAGCGAACTGCCATCGACGTTGAATGCGCTGCCGCCGACCACAAATGCCTGACGCGTCGAGCTGCTGACATCGCCGTAGGTGTGCTTCCAGCCAGCGGCCATGCGCGGGGTCAGGCTCATGCCGTTGTCGAGGCTGTTCAGGTGCGCCAGGCGCAGGCCGAAGGTGCTGCTGAAGTTGTCCTGGGTCTGGCTGTCGACGTCCAGTGCGGCGGCGCCACCCTTTTCCTGGTAACGGTCGCGGTGGTAGCGCTGGTAGCCGAGGCTGGCGAACGGTTCGGCGCTGAGGCGGCCGCTGCCCATGGCGTAGCCGAGTTCGGCGAAGGCTTGCTGGCTGTCGGCATCGTAATCGCCTTTGGGCCGATCACTGAAACCATTGAACGCCACCGTGCGTTTGCTTTCGCCCTGATGGCCACTGTAGGCGGCGCCGAGGCGCAGCGAGTACGGGCCGCTCTGGCGCAGCGCGTAGACGCCGGCGTGCCAGCTCTCGACGTTGCCATCGACGCCGGTCGCGTCCAGATCAGTCTTCGAATAACCGCCGAGTACGCCGAGGCGCCACTGTGAATTCAGTGCCCAGTCGGCACCCAGTACGCTGCCCTTGGTGCGTTGCTCCAGGCCGCTGTAGCCGTGCTCGCCGTCGAGCTTGCCGTAGCCGCCGATGGCTTGCAGCCACAGGCGTCCGCGCGCGTTCGGGTCATTCAGATTGCGCGCTTCCGAGGGTACGCCGTTGGCCGCCAGCACCGGGGTGTCGCGTTGATCAAGGCCAACCATCAACCCCGGGCTGCCGCCCATTTGCTGCATCGCCGAGAGCATGCTGTTGCCCACCTGACTGCTGGCGCCGAGCGTGGCGCTGGTCAGGTTGGCGTTGCTGGCGCCGGCCAGTTGTTCGATCGCCGCGCCGGCCGTGCTTTGGGTGGTATTGAGCAAGGCGTTGTACAAAGCATTGTTCTTGCCCATCGTGGCCAGGCTGTTGGCCGCGTTGCTGCCGTTGCCGGTCGCCGCGAACTGATTGAAGGCCACGTCATTGCGGGTGTAGGTCAGGTCGACTTGTGTCGGCGTATAGGCCAGCGTCGGCGTGAGGAACGCGTAGTGGCTGGTGACGTTGCCGAAGGTGCCGTTGACGTTGGCGGCTTGCAGCACGGTGTAATGGCTCTGCCACGGATAAGTGCCGCTGCCGGGGTTCACCGCCAGGGTCGCGCCATTGAGGCTGGCGGTGCCGCCGACCTGAACCGGGGCGCTGCTGCCATCGGCGTTGACGCCGTAGACGAGAGTCGATCCGCTGCCCATATTCAAGTCATGGACGATGGTTGCGCGACCGAGGCCGGTGTCGGTACGCAGCGTGCCGTTGACGTTGAGATTGCCCACCGAGCCGCCACCGGCATACACACCGCCGGCGTCTACGGTCAGGCTGCCGGCAATGCCGCCCTGGTTGATCAGGGTCGCGCCATTGCGCACCGCGCCGCCATCGCTGAAATCGCCGCTGCCGGTGAGTGTCCACGCACCTTGCCTGACCTCCAGCCATTCGAAATTGCGGCTGGCGCCGAAGCTGCCGCCCGCCGCATCGTCCATCACCACCCGGTCGTAACCGCTGCCGCCATCGACCACGCCGACGAAGCGACTGCCGTTGCGCAGGGTCAGGCTGTCGTTGCCGCCACCGAGGTCGAGTGCCAGGCCGTTGCTGCCGCTGATGGTGCCGCCGTTGATCACGTTGTCGGCGAATTCGCCGACGAACTTCACGCCGAAGCCGTCGAGACCTTGAATAGTGCCGTAGTTCTCCAGGGTGGTGGCTGCCAGCCCCGAACCACCGCTGCCGTCGTCCACCAGAATCGCGCTGTTGGCGCCGCTGATCAGTGCGTTGCTCGCGTTGAGAATGTAGCCGCCGCCGAGGGCGATGCCTTCACTGCCGTTGGCGAATCCGCCCTTGTCCACGCCACCCGCACCGACGCCCTGAATAGTGCCGTAGTTTTCGATGTGGGCGATCTTGTCGATGTCCACGCCATCACCGTCACCGTTCGCCTGCAAGCCTGAGTAAGCACCGGTGATGGTGCCGTGGTTGATCACCGTACCATCGCCGTCGGAACCGAATCCGGAACCATTGCGGCCGGTGATCTTCCCATAGTTGACCAGCGTCGCACCGAGGTCGGTGGTGATGCCATGGCGGCCGCCGGAAATCACCCCGTAGTTGGTCACGCTGACACCACTGGCCGAGTCGATGTCGATGCCGTCGAATTTCTCATCGGCGTTGTGCGAGTCGCCGGTGGAGATCTCGCCGTAGTTGGTAATCGTCGCGTTGGCGCCGGTCTTCATGCCGTCGCTGGCATCGCCACGAATCAGTCCGCCAGCGCGGTTGATGAGGGTGGTTTTGACGCCGTCGCTGCGCAGCGCATCGAGGTCCAGGCCTTGGCCGGTGGTCGAGCGAATCACGCCGCTGTTGTCGATCAACAGACTGCCGCTGACGAAGTTGCTGTCGATACGCAAAGCGTCATTGGCACCGAGAATCTGCCCGCCGCTGCGGTTGAAGATCTGGTAATTGCGCGCCTGGGTCAGGTCACCACTGCTGTCGATGGCCCGGCCACCGCTGGAAACGATTTTCCCCGCGTTATCGATCACCACACCGGCGCCGCTGGTGCCGTCCTTCAGGCTCACCGCCTTGCCGCTGTTGGTGATGCTGCCCGGTGCCGAGATCGTCAGCGTGTCACTGCCGCCAAGAGTTTGCGCGGCAGTAGTGGCAGTGTCGATCTGCACGGTCTTGCCGTGGGCGGTGCCGGCGGTGATCAGCAGAACGGCAGCAAGGGACAAGCGCTGAGGCGGGAAGGTCATGGACGGACGGCCTTTTGTTATAAGCGGGCCGTCCTGTATAGCGAAGGGTTTTTACAGAATGATGTCTTCAGCCATCTCTGCATTATTTTGCGTATTGGCTACATGCGAGACCGTTAATCTGCATTTTGTTGCAGATTTAATTCATCTGCCGACTGATGGAATGCACTATATTGCATCTACTATCAAAGCTAGCCATGTAAAAAATGCATTTAAATGCAGGTGAAAGGCATGTATCAGCTGACATTGCAAATATATACGGCCAGTGAATGGCACGACGCCATGGTTCTGAGCTTCGATGATCCCGAAAAGGGTTTTGAAAGTCGCTGCAGTTTTGGTTACGAAGCGGCATACCTTGTCGAAAATATTGACGCTATAGGGTCGCCGTTTTCGAAGGCAGTCAGTGCGCTGTACCCTCTGGACTGGGAAGGTCGGCGCTCCGGCACGCCAGCCTTTGTGCACGACATCGCTCCTGCAGGAGCGGCCAAGAGGTTTTTGCTTGCGCGACTGGGGCAAGAAAAACCGGCCGATATCAATGCCGATCTATATCTGCTTGGCCGTAGCACTCCCGCTCCTATCGGCAACATGCGGATCAAAGAGTCGGCCGCGGCTGTCGATGAGCGTAAGCCTATCGGATTCAAGCGTGAGGATGTCATTCATCGCGACAACCGTTTTCTTGAATACGCCTACGAACTGGGCGCAGCGATTGGCGGCGCTACGGGCGCTGGTGGCGAAGCACCGAAGTTGTTGTTGGCCGAGAACAAGGCCGGTCTTCTGTACCCCGATGCCGTATTGGGCGACGAAGAAGTCAGACAGCACTGGTTTGTGAAGTTTTCCAGAAACCGGGGAGGTCTGACTGATCAGGACATCCTGCGAAGCGAATTTCATTACTACAGGGCGCTTCAGAAACTGGGTATCGAAACGATCGCGGTCGAGGGCCTGGCGCTGGAAGAGGCGAACAAGCCAAGTTTGTGGATGCAGCGCTTCGATCGCAGAGTGGATGACGGATGCGTGTCGCGTCTTGCCGTCGAGTCGATCTATTCCCTGGCCCAAGTGACGATACCGGGAAGCGCGATGAATCATATGGAGGTTATCCGCATGCTGGCCGGGCTCTGGCGTAAAGCGGGGCAGGCAAGTCAGGTATCTGATCTTGTGGCGGATTATTTGCGTAGGGACTTGATCAACAAGATCCTCGGCAACTCGGATAACCATGGTCGAAACACCGCAATAATCCGTCAGGCAAATACATTTCGCCTGGCACCGATTTACGATCTGGCCCCCATGGTCATGGACGACGAAGGCGTGACCCGTACGACCAAGTGGCCAAAAGATCTGGAAAGGGCGGGAGACGTCGACTGGCTGGGAGTTTGCCGTGCATTGGCGGATATCGTCGAACCGGACGACCCAATGGCGGCGCTATCTGATGCGCCCGTCCTTTTCGAACGTCTGCGCGAAGACGCTCAACGGCTGGCCGCGCTGCCGGACATTCTGACTGCCAGCGGTTTGCCTGACAGAACCATGAACCATCCGGGCGTTCATCTGAAAAATCTGGAGCAGCGTTTGAAAGAGTGGGATCTGAAATGAGCATGACGGTTGCCGAGCGCACAATGCTCATCGAAAGCATTCAGGAAGCGCTGACTCAAGGGACACTGGAGATCGGCGAAGCCGTTCGCCGTTTGCGGGTGGAAGTCACCGGGCTGCATCAAGCCCAGTTCGCGAGGATGTGCAAAATCTCGGTCCGCACGCTGGTGCATATTGAGCACGGTGAAGGTAACCAGACGCTGAAGTCGCTGAACGCGGTATTTGGTCCGTTCGGGATGAAGATGGGTGTCGTAAAAATTCGCCGTGACATTGGTTGAAGATCAAAAGATCGCAGCCTGCGGCAGCTCCTGCAGGGGAACTGCCGCAGGCTGCGATCTTTTGCGTTTACAGACTCAGGAACGGCACTCGACCAAACCTTTCACCTGCCCGGTCGGCGTCTGGTTGGCATCGCTCAACCACTGCTCGAACCCTGCCGCAATCGCCGGCCACTCCGAATCCACAATCGAATACCACGCGGTATCGCGGTTCTGTCCCTTGACCACCATGTGCTGACGGAACACGCCTTCGAAGCTGAAGCCCAGGCGTTCGGCGGCGTATTTGGAGCGGGCGTTGCCGTTGTTGCACTTCCATTCCAGGCGCCGGTAGCCCTGTTCGAAGGCATATTTGGCCAGCAGGTAAACCGCTTCGGTGCTCTTCGGCGAGCGTTGCATCGGCGCGCCGAAGGTCACGTGGCCGATCTCGATGCGACCCTGCGCCGGGACGATCGACATCAGGCTGAGGATGCCCTGCACCTGACCTGTGACGCGGTCGATGACGCTGAAGAAATACGGATCGCTGCTGGCCGCATGATTGTTCAGCCAGTCATTGAAAACGCTGCGCTGCGGGAACGGCCCATAGGGCAAATAATCCCAGAGCTTCGGGTCGGCGCCGGGGCCTTCGAGGGCATTGAATAACTCGTCGCCGTGGCGCGCCGGGTCGAGGCGTTCCAGGCGGATGAACCGGCCTTCGAGCAAGGTGGCGGTGGGGGCGGGGACGCCTTTCCAGTCGGCAAGTGCAGTGGTCATGTACGCGGCTCCTTAAATGGCTTTGCGAAACTGGATGAATCCCGGGCGTTCGGCGATGCGCTCGTAGAGCTGGATCGCGGTGGCATTGGTTTCGTGAGTCAGCCAATGCACCTTGCAGCAACCGTCGGCCTTGGCGGTGGCGTAAACGTGTTCGATCAGCAAGCGACCGACGCCGGTGCCACGGGTCTCTGGCGCCACCAGCAGGTCCTGCAGGTAGCAGGAGTTTTCGATGCTCCAGTTCGAGCGGTGGTAGATGAAATGCACCATGCCCACTGCCTTGCCATCGGCCCAGGCGAGGGCGGCGTGGGTCGGTTCGCTCGGGTCGAGGAAACGCTGCCAGGTGCTGTGGCTGACGGCGTCCGGCAATTCGCTGTTGTAGAAGCGCAGGTAGGCTTGCCACAGCGGCAACCAGGCGGCGTGATCACCGGCAGTCACCGGGCGGATGTCGATCTGACTCATGCTGATTTCCTTAACGCATCAAGTGGGCGAGGGTCTGGTCATTGATGTCGGGGCTGGCAGCCAGGCCTTCGCGCACGCCGGCAATGTCTTCGGCGCTGCGGTTCTGGCTGAGCTTGCGTTTGCCTTCGAGGCGGTCGATGGGAATGGCGAAACCGACGATGGCCTTGAGCATGCCGTCGATATAGTCGGCCGGCGCAT
The DNA here is from genome assembly GCF_037126175.1 of Pseudomonas sp. RSB 5.4. Lineage (NCBI taxonomy): Bacteria > Pseudomonadati > Pseudomonadota > Gammaproteobacteria > Pseudomonadales > Pseudomonadaceae > Pseudomonas > Pseudomonas sp. RSB 5.4. The sequence goes on along the minus strand of NZ_CP146986.1, from coordinate 4,495,175 downwards.
CGTCGACCTTCCACGGTTGCGCGCGGCCGGCTTCATGGCGATCAGTCAGCGTGCTGACGATGTCGAGCAGGCGCCCGCCGTCGCTGAAGGTTTCGGCGTGACCGTAGGCGTGCACCGCGACGTAGTTCCAGGTCGGCACGACTTTGCCGTGCTCGGCCTTGCTCGGGTAAAACCCCGGGCTGACGTAGGCGTCGGGGCCAGCGAATATCAGCATCGCTTCAGCGCCGTCGCGAAGGTCTTTCCACTGCGGATTGGCTTTGGCCAGGTGCCCGTACAGCGTGCCGTTCGGGCCTTGTTCGCGGTGCAGCAGTACCGGCACGTGGCTGGCTTGCAGACCGTTTTCACCGTGGCTCACCAGAATCGCGAGACGGCTGGCGAGGATCAGTTCGTGCAGTTGCGACAGTTCGTCGATGGCAAAGGCGCGGGGCGTGTACATGGAGAGATTTTCCTTGGCGAATGCCTGCATCCTAGGCAGGCTATTGGTCTGTTGTAAGAGCCATTGATGACCAATTTCATAGGTCCATTGTCATGCCCGAATCGCCCACGCTGTCCATGCCGTTCAATCCGGCCGGTATCGAGCTCGACCGCCGTCAGGGTTTGAGCCGCCAGCTCTATCAGGCGCTGCGTCTGCGCGTGCTGGACGGGCGTCTGGCCAGTGGCACGCGGCTGCCGGCCAGCCGTGATCTGGCGACAGCGTTGGCGATTTCCCGCAACAGCGTGGTGCGCGCCTACGATCAGTTGTACGCCGAAGGCTTCATCGAAGGCCGGGTCGGGGACGGCACGTATGTCGCCCAATTGCCGCAAAGCGCATTGCCCACGAAAAAACTATCCACAAAAGTATCCACAGGGTTTTCAACAGGCTTACCCACAGCCTTATCCACAAATTGGCTGGATTTACCTGTGATTCCATCCAGTAAAGTTATCCACAGCGGTGCTGCGCAGCGCCTGGAAAACAACCATTTATCGTTACCGCCAAGTGGCCCGCCGAAGGCTTTTCGGGTCGGTGTGCCGGCCTTCGATCTGTTCCCGTTCGAGGTCTGGGCCAAGCTCAACGCGGCTTTCTGGCGTAAACCCGATCTGCAGCAACTGTGTTACGGCGATCCGGCCGGGGATCAGCGTCTGCGCGGATTGATCGCCGCGTATTTGCGCAGTTCGCGCGGCATGCAATGCACCGCTGAGCAAATAGTGATCACCAGTGGCGCGCAGCAGGGCATCAGCCTTTGTGCACAGCTGCTGGTGGAGCCGGGCGATGCGGTGGGCATCGAAAATCCCGGCTACCGCGCAGCCGGCCATGCCTTTGCGGTAGCCGGGGGCCGGTTGCACGGGGTGCCTGTGGATCAGGACGGCATTGATTGCACAGCGCTGGGGCAAATTGCCGACTGCCGGCTGGCCTATGTCACACCTTCGCACCAGTACCCGACCGGTGTGGTCATGAGCCTCGCCCGGCGGCTTGAACTGCTGGCCTGGGCCGAGCGCAGCCAGGGCTGGATCATCGAGGACGATTACGACGGCGAGTACCGTTACAGCGGCGCACCGCTGGCTCCGTTGGCGGCACTGGATCGTCAGGGCCGGGTGCTCTACGTCGGCACCTTCGGCAAAGTCGCCTTTCCGGCGCTACGTCTGGGCTATCTGGTGTTGCCGCAGGGGCTGGTGCAGGCCTTCGCCCGACGCCGCGCGGTGGACGTGCGGCATTCGGAAGTCAGCACCCAGGCGGTGATGGCCGAATTCATGGCCGCCGGACATTTTCAGCGACATATCCGCCGGATGCGTCGCGCCGCCTTGAGTCGGCGCAACTGTCTGTTGGCGCATTGGCCGGACAACATCGAGGGCGTCGCAGGCCTGCCCGCCGTGGCTGCCGGGTTGCACCTGACGGTCGCGGTGGACAGTGTTGCCCGCGAACGCGAGCTGATCGCCAAGGCGGAAAGTGTCGGGGTCGAGGTCAATGGCCTGAGCAGCTATTGGCTACCCGACTCCCTCACCCCGGTGGATCAGCGCGCCGGCCTGGTGCTGGGGTTTGCCGCCGTGCCGGAGGTCGATATCCAGGCCGCTCTGGCACGGCTACGCAGCGTCTGGTGCGACTGACCGTCAGCTTTCGTCGGTTCCCGCATGGCGTGGGTGAAGGAACAGATCCCGCACCGCCGGCCGGGTGATCCGGCGCAGCACGTTATCCACGGCATCGAAGCTGTCCAGTTCCTGGCGCGCTTTCGCTGGCAGCTCCTGCAAAAAGCCGTCGGCAAACTTTAGGTGAGCAGCGGTGAAGCGGTCGCTCGGATCGGTCAGTGCGTCGTAATGAAAGTGCGCGACCCACAACGGTTGGTCGTTGCGCGTCTTGTCGAGGACCCGGTACTCCTGGAAGAAATCCTTGCGCTGCCGGGTGCGGATGCGTCCGCGCGGGTCTTTGACGATTTGCACCAGGTGGTGTTCGTGCAGCCATTTCAGATAGCTCTCCCGGGGTTTGCGTGCGGTGAGCATGCTGCCGTAGACATTGATGCCTTCGCGACGCAGGCGGGCAGCGGCTTCACGCAAGTCGGTAGTCAGTCTGCCGACTGGAAATTCGGCGCTTTTGCACGCAAGTATTGCCTGAACGTTTACCGCTGCCTGATCCAGGCGGGCTGCCTGTTGATCGAACAGATCCTGCATGTCGGCCGGGATGCGCGAAGGCCGCTGCGCATCGGCGCGCAGGCGTTTGATGAAGGCTTCCAGTTCCGCGACCAGGGTCATCGCATTGTCGATCATCTGCGCATCGTCCAGCACCGGGACGACGGCGGGGCGCTTGATGACGGAGCGGATCACCGGCATGTCTTCCGGCACCTCTGGTTTGTCAGAGGACGCTGCCCGTGGTGTTTCGATGATTCGCGGCCGTGACTTGCTCACCTTGCCGACCCCGCGCGAGGTCGAGGGTGCCGGATCAAGTCTGGCCATGGCTGCGGTGGGAACCTCTTCCGGCTCCGGCAGGGCGATCAGCAGACGCTTGCGGGCCAACTGGTGAAAGTCTTCGACCAATTGCTGAACCCGCTGGAAACGGTTCACTTCGAGGTGTGCGGAGGCGCTGGCCAACACCTCCTGCAGGCGGCGCTGGGCATCGGCCAGACGATCGACCACGGCGTTCAGTTGCTCGACATCGAGTGTCCGGCTGTTGCGTCGCTCAACCAGCAGATGGCCGGCCTCGGCGGCCCCCTCGATCACCGGAACGATCAGTTGCCGCAGTGGATCGAGGACGCTGTCCGATGCGTCGCGCAGCGACAGCTCGGTGGACATGCCGATTTCATTGGCGTGCAAATCGCGACGGGTGAACGAGGGCATCAGTCTGCGCAGCTCAGCCGCCACTTTGCGGGTGGCGCCGGTATGTTGGTCGAGTCTGTCCAGCGAGGTGTGCAACTGCGCGAGGCGCTCGACCATCTCGTCACTGACGGCGATGGCCTGGCGTGCGGCCTGCATCTGCGTCGCCCGCGAGCGGGTTTCCGGTGATTCCGAGGTGCTCAACTGTGGCGCGACGATGCGCGCATACTCGCGCAACTTCATGCGCATCCAGCCGCTGAGATAGCGATGCTGCTCGACCGAGAAGCGCATCAGTTGCGACTGGTAAAACACCCCGGCGCCACCGGCCTCTCGCCACTTTTCCAGGTCCTGCAGGGCCTGACCGTAGGCACTGGCCAGTTCGTCGGCCTTGGCGATGTACGCGAGCACGGCATCTTCGGACATGGGCGCCGCCGGGTCGCTGTTCTCCAATGGCTGCAAGGCCTCGTCGAGGCTGGCCTTGCGCCGGGCTTCCTGTTCGATGAACCGATGCAATGCCGCCCACGCCTCATCCTTGCGGGTGGCGCGCTCGCGGCGCAGGGCCTCGATCCTTCCGGTCGGGCCGCCACCGCGCAAGCGCAGTCTGAGATCCCAGTTCCACAGAGCGGTCCCGGAATCGAAACGAATGCTCAGACCGGAATGACCCGCGGTGTGCGGATCGACGATCAGCACCGGTTCGTCGCCCTCGGCGCTGACTTGAAACCAGCGTGTTCCAACCTGGGCATAGCGTTTTCCCGAGGCTTCATACAGGTGGGCGGCATTGGCGCGTGCATTTTCGGGCAGCGCCGGCCGGGAAACTTTCAAACGGTCAAGGCGTTGCACAAAACTTGCGTGTGCATCGAACCGTACTGGCGCCGAGTGTGCGAGCAAGGATCGATGCGCCTCGGGCAGGCTGGCGCCCCACGCCGTGGTGTCTTGCGTGATAGTCGGCGTGTTGCCGGGGAGCATGGGTGCTTTGGCGGTTTCTGCAAAGTGCGTGCGACTTGGCCTCGGAGTTTCGTTGAGCGGCCCCGAGAGTCGAATGCGCCGTACTGATGCTTTCTGCGCGAGCAGGATTCCCAGTGCCAGCAGCACGTCGCCGATCGAAGACCACTCGACCGCAGTGTTGCCACGTTCATGGGCATCCAGTGCCTGCTGGATCTGACTGATGGTCTGCCAGACCCAGACCGCCGTGCCCGCCGGGCCGCCGAGAAAGTTGCTGGCAACACCGAAGATGGCCCAGCCGCTGTCAGCCAACAGCGTCCAGCGCCGCTCGGCATTGGACGTCGATTGGCGATCGGCGAGATCGGCCATGGCCTGACTGTTGCTGGCGAACAGCTGCGAGAACACATCGCCGCTCAGGGGCGTGTTCGCCAAGTCAACGGCGGCGGTCAGGTCGAGGTGCAGAAAGGGTTCGAACGCCAGTTCGGTAATCGTCCATGGCGAGGGCAGTCCGGCGGAAAACACATACTGCGCATACTCGAAACTCAATGCCGGAGTGGGCAGCCAGGCCAGCACCGAGTCGCGCAATTCACCTGCCTGGTAAAACGCGTACAGCATGTTCTGTTCCGAGGGGAACTGACGCAGCGATTGCTCAAGCAGCGGCCGGTAGAGCAGGCATGGGCCGCTGGCGCCGGCGCGCGGCCCGATGATGTACATGTTCGCCACCGTGTCCGGCGTACTGCCCAGGCGAAAACGCGGAACGAAGGCCAGGGGCCGGATCTGCACCGGCCATTCGGAGGCGGGGGATTTGCCGGCGATGCAGTCGATCAATTGGCGAACCAGACGATAACCCTGTTCATCGACATCACCCTGACGCTTGAGCTTGCACTCCAGCGCCAGCATCGGCAGCAGCTGCGGCAACTGTCGGCTGTAACGGAGCCTGTGGCGCCCGGCCTGCACCGGGTCGTCGATCAGGGTGCGCTTGATCAGTTTCGGATAACGCTCGCCAATGTTGACCGCGCTGGCGATGCGCGACAGCAGCTTTACCGTCAGCCAGCCCGGCGTGGCGCTGCCGTCGGCGTAGGCGACCGTGGCGAGGTATGGGCGGGTGTTATGTAAGGCGAATTCGCCAAGGGTCTGGACACTGACGCTGGTCGGATCGGGCAGGGTCAGACCGCCGGCTTCGAAGCTCTGGGTCAGGCTGATCCGTACATCATCGAGGGGCAGTTGCAGGGTGTCGGCAGCGGGGCGCTCGGCAACAATGGCGGCGCGCATCTGTTGCTGGGCGTAGTCCAGAATCAGCGGGAGCTCGCGGTATTCGAAGCACTGGCTGTCGGACTCGCCACGCAGGCTGCCCAGGGCGCTCAGATAGCCGCTGTAGGTCTGGATATCATCCAGCGAGCCGGCCAGCAGCCATTGCGGAATCGCCTTGTCCAGTTGCTCGATGCGCGCGTCGTCATCTGTCCTGGAGTCGGCATCGCCTTCGCGCGGGCGTGAAACGAATTTGGCCAGGGGCGAGCGACTGGTCGGATCGAGGGCATCAATCGAGTCGATCTGACAGCTCACCAGCGCCTGGACCATGGCATCGAAAATATTTCCTTCAGGCTCATAGAGCCGCCACTTCAGACCCTGACCGCGCAAGTCGATGTCGATGCGCTCGGGCAGGGTGGCGCCTAATTGCGCCATGGAACCGAACGATTCGTAGCCTTCTTCGATGGTGAACAGCGCAAGCAACTCGCGACTGCCCAGCGTAGCACTGAGCACCAGCGCGCCGGCCAGCATCAAGTGCTGCGTCTGGCTGCTCTCGGCCTGATCAAACACCAGATCGAGATCGATCAGGCGGGCGCGCACGTTCGTCAGCTCGGCGCTGGTCGAGGCGCGCGATGTGTTGTCCGGATATTGTGCGACGAGGCGGGCGAGGCGGCACTCGTGCGTATCCCAGCCATTCACCGATTGCACGTTCAGCGCCTGTTGCAGGGTGTCGGCCAGCTGTTGCCAGCGCGGTTTCTGCTCGATGATCTGATTCCAGTAATCGAGTTGGCTCTGCGCGAAGCCGGTGAACAGTACCGGGGCATTTTCGTTGAGCAACGTCGTCAGCGCATCCATGCCAGCCGGCAAATGCACCGGCTCGTCGGTCTGCGATGACAAGGTCAGGAAGTGCTCACCTTCAATGCAGTTGGCCTTGGTTTGGGTGAACGCCAGGCGCGCCAGCACGTGAGTCAGCGACTCGAAACGACAGCTATGGCTGACCAGACTTTCGCCCTGTACCTGCCAGACCGGGGTCGCCAGCAAGGCTTTGTCGGGATCGATCTGCAGGTCGGGAAACTGTGTATTCAAGGCCTTGCGCAACAGTTGTGCCGCGGCGTCGTGCAAGACCGGTCCGCCGCTGGTCTGTTCGACCAGGCGGCTTTTGTTCAAGAGTTGGGGAGCAATGTTCGTGCGGATTGTTTCACTCATGGGATCGCAACCGTTGGGCAGGTGGAGAGTGCGGCAATTGCCGTGTGCAACCGACAGTAGCGAGCCGCCCAGCCCCTTGGGTGGTAGATATGTATAGGTTGAAACAAGCCCGCGCGTGGCGGGCTTGCGTTGAAGAACCGGGGATCAGGAGAAGAACAGCGCTTCAGCCTGTGAGCGGCTGATGCTGCTGCGATGGATCGCGATCAACTCCTGGTTACTGCGATTCTCGCGCTCGACGAAGGCGCCGCCCAGGCGCCGTTGTTCAACGGTTTTCAGATGCGCGGCAGTGAAGGATGGCAACGGATCCGCCGGGCTGGTGTAGTGAAAATGTGCGTACCACAGGGCTTTTCCGCTCTTGCGATCGAGTATCGGGTACTCCAGCAGGTAATCCTTGCGCGGGCCTTTGAGTCGGCGGCGCTCGGTAGTTTTACTGATCGTCACTTCGCCTTTGGCGAACAGCCATTGAACCCGTGCAGCGGTGGGCGGCTGCTGTTTGGTGATGTCGATTCTGGCGGCGCGACCTTCGGCATAAAGGGCAGTGGCTTCGTTATCGAGTTGCTGACGCAGGCTGGTAGCCGTGGACGTTTTGCCGTCGGTCTGATTACCGGCGGTCAAGGCCTGATCGATCTTTTCCATGGCCTCGCGCAGGCGCGCGGCATGTATGTAGTAGATTTCCTCGATCTCCGTCGGATTTCGTTGCGCCCGGGCAATGTGCGCCTGAGTGCGTTTTCTGAAGTCTGCCAGACCATCGAGCAACACCTGCGCGGCCTGAGTGCTTTTCGGCAGGTCGGGGCCCGGGCGTGGTGACACCGAAGGTTTGGCCGGTACCCGTTCCACCCAGTTGCCCGGGGATTTCTCGTGAAAGGTGGCAATCACTTTTCCGGTCAACGGGGCGACCACATCGACCAGGTCACCGTCCTGTCCGCCGGTACTGCGACGGGGTTGCCCGACCAGTGTGCCCTTGTAACGGGTCTTGATGATTTTGCGCGCCGGTGTGGCCGGTGACCTGGACGGCCCGGCGACCGGTTCCACCAGGCGCTGCTCGCGCAGCAGGGTCGACAAATGTTGCACCGCTTCCTGATGGAATTCGGCAACGTGGCGTTTCACGCTTTCAAGACGCTCGGCATTCAGGTGCTGCGGATACTCGGCGATGAGGTCGACGAATCGCTGGTCGATGACGTCGAATTGTTCCACCAGATTATTCATCGCCTCGACGCGCTCGCCGAGTTGCTCCAGACCCTGTTCGGCGCGCAGATCCAGAGCGCTCTGAATGTTCAGCGATGCATCTTCGATCAGGGTTTCCAGCGCGACGCGGGCGCCTTCGCGAAACTCCCCCGTTTGTTCATTGAGGCACAGCTCCTGGCCAAGGGTGATTTGCAGCAGCTTCAGGTCCTCCAGCGAGAACGATGGCAGCCGGGCCCTGTACTGGCGAGTCACCTCGACGGCTTCTTTGCCCAGCAGGCTCAGTTCGGCAAAGCGGGTGTGGGCGAATTCGATCTTGTCGATGATCCCCCGGGTCAGGTCGGACATTTTCTCGAAGGGTTCCGCACGCGCGGTATCCGTTTCATTGCCCGGCGTATCGAGCAGAACCAGGGTCACTTCCAGGCTTTGGCGAAACGCCGGGTTGGTTTCATCGATCCAGGCCTGCATGAGGAACAGTTGCAGGGAGATCCGTTCGAGCATCGCGGAGCGGTAGTTGGGCACCGCTTCGAGGATGTTCAGGGCCTTCAGGCTATCGATGTGGACGGTGTATTCCTTGACCTGTGAGTCGAGCGTATCAAGAAACTGCTGCCGGGCGCTTGCAGCAGTTTCCGGTGTGGCTTCCAGCATGGCGCGGCGTACCGTGACCAACTGGCTGCGTTTGTCTGCCAGTCCGGCGTCGAATGCCGCAATTTCCTGCTTTTTCTGGCGTAACGATTCGGCGTTCTGTTGCTGCAACTGTTTGCGCCGGCTTTTCAGCCCTCCACCGCGCAGGCGCAAGCGCAGATCGACAACCCACTGTCCCCGCGCATTGGCGATCAGTAGCGGCCCGCGGCGTGGCGGTTGCTGACGGGTATCGATGATCTGCACGTCGTCATTGTCGTTGAGCACGACCTCGAACCAGCGCGCGCCGACCTCGGCATACCATTTTTCCCCCGCCGCGCGCAGGTGACGGTACGCGCCGTCGGCAGCGGCCGGACTCAATCCTTCGGGTTGGCTGACCTTCAGGCTATCGAGCAACAGGCCCAGACTTGCAGGGGAGCCAGCCGACAATGCGCCTTGGGTGTGCAGCGCCGGCGTGTGATGGTCCGGCAGTTCATGCCCGACGATGTCGGGTAACCGCGCGACACGAATAGCGCCTGGCTTGAGCGGCTTGCCAACTTCTCGGGTCGGCTGGGCGACCGTGGAGGCACTGCGTTGCGGTTTTTTGCGCGTGGCCGCGCGGTGGGCGAGCACCATGCCCAGCGACAGCAGGATGTCGGTCAATGCGGTCCAGTCCAGTGCCTGCTGCTGTTCTTGAACGTCGCTGATCTCTTGCAGGTCATCCATGATCTGCCAGATCCACGCCGCAGTGCCGACACCGCGTCCGAGAAACGGCAGTGCGGCATTGAACAATGCCCAGCCACCACGTTTGAGCGTGGCCCAGCGCGCTGCAGCATTGGACACAGAGCTGCGATCAGCCTGCGCAATCAGCGCGTCGGCATTGGCTTTGTACAGGGTCGCCAGTACGTCCTGCTCGATGACCCGGCTGCCCAGCGTCAGGGTAGCGGTCGTGTCCGGTGCCGACGTCGGGTCGACCAGCAGCTGCGGTATCGTCCATACCGAAGGCAGCGCACCTGGAAAGACATATTGCGAGTAATTGAAACGCACCCGGTCCGGAAACCAGGCAAGTACCGACTGGCGCAGCGAGCGCGAATGGCGGATCGCATACAGCAAGTTCGCGGTTGAGGGGAATTGCAGCAGTGGTGCGTCAAGCAGTGGCCGGTAGAGCAGACAGGGACCCTTGCTCATGTCGCGCGGGCCGATCACGAACATGTTGAGCACTTCGTCGGTCTGCCCGCCGGTCACGAACCCCAGCGGGCGAATCACGATGTCCTGACCGTCGACGCGCCTGTCCACCGCCGTGCTGGCCAAGGCTGCAAGGACATACCGATAGCCCAGCTCATCGAACCCGGCCTGACCGCGGATTTTGTACTGTAACGCCAGCAGCGGCAGCTCGACGGGCAACTGGCGGCTGTAGAGTTGTCGCAGGCGGGAAGACCGGGCCGGGTCATCGAGCAGCCTGTTTTTGAGCTCATCCGGGTAGGTCTTGCCGATGTTGACCGTGGTCACCAGATTTTCCAGATAGGTCGAGGTCATCCATGCCGGTACTGCGCTCGCACCCTCGCGGTAGCGCACCGCAATGTTGCCCAGCGGCAAACCGGCCAGATTCTGCAAGGCCAGCTCGACCAGTGACAGGGTCAGGGTCTGCTCCTGTTCGGGCGGAACGAATGTGCCCCAGACCACCACGCTGGTGACGGTGATTTCCACGTCCTGCAACCTGAAGTCCTGCGCCGGAGTCTGGCGGATGGCGCTGTTCAGTTTGCCCAGCGTGAAGGCCTGGATGCCGGGAACCTCTTTTTGAAAGGTGTTCCCCTCGTGCTGCTGTTGCATGGCGACCAGATCCAGCAAGTGACGGCTGTAACGGGTCTGGTCGGCAGGCGCCGCGTTATCGAGCCATGGCGGCAACGAATGCTGGGTAACGGTGAGCCGCGCAGGGACTTGCTGCGCGCCAGTGGCGGAATCGCCGGGCGCGCCACGGCGCGGGAGAAATACGGCGTCGACAGGTCGCTGGAAAAAATCGATATCGCCAATCGCCTGAGCTTCCAGCGCAATCATCGCGCAGGCTTGCTGATCGAAAAAATTGCCCGGTGGTTCGAACAATCGCCATTTGATGTCGATTCCATCGGCGCCCGTTTCGACCGGCCATTGCAGTGACTTTTGCAGCTCCTCGAAGCTGTTGAAACGCTGGAAACCCTGAGTGATCGAGTGGCTGAGAATCAGCGTGCGTTGACCGACGGTGCCAACCAGCACGGCGGTGTCGAGGATGCTCAGGTGGCTGCGCTGGTTACCCTCATCCAGGTCCAGATCAATCAGACAGGCGCGGGTCTGGTAGGTGTCGGCAGGCAAGCGCAGGGTTTTGTCCGGTTGGTTGAACACGGCGCGGGCCATTGCCCGTTGATCCGCATCCCAGCCGTTGTCAGCGCTGACATTCCACACCTGCTGCAAGGTGTGCGAGAGCTGATGCCAGCGGGGTACGGCGGGGCTGACGGTTTCGTTCCAGTAATCGATCTGTTGTTCTTGCAGAGACTTGAACAGCAAGGGGGCGAGTTCGTTGAGCAGCGCACCCACGGTTTCCATTTTCACCGGCAGCTGGATTGCAGTCTCGACGCCGGGTTGTTCGGTGAGGAAGTGTTCGCCATCGATGAGCGTGACCGTCGTGCCGGACAGGGCCAGCCTGACCAGGACATCGGTCAGCGATTCGAACTGGCAGGGGCCGACCTCGATCCGTTGTTTTTTGATCACCCAGGTCGGCGTACCGACCACGACCCGTTCCGGGTCGATCGCTTGCTGCGGGTACAGCCGCGTAAGGGCGGGCTTCAAGGCATTGGAAGCGACTTCGGTGAGGGAGGGGCCACTCACCAGTTGGGTGAGTATGTCGACAGCGCTGGGCGCGGTACTTTCGGGCATGACCATATCCTTGTCTGACGTTGGCGGCCTGCGGGCGCAGGGCCGGATGCAGCCAAGGTAGGACTGGGTCGCTGGCCTCGGGTGGTAGATAGATATCGCAGGCAAAAAAAGACCCGCACGGCGGCGGGTCTTGTCGTCAGCGTCGGCTCAGGTGCCGGACTTGATCTTGGTCCAGGCCCGGGTGCGTGCCCGCTCGGCATCCCGCGGCAGCGGTTGCAGGGTGTAGAGCGTGCCCATTGCCGCATCGGTCGGGTACAGATTGGGGTTGTTGCGGATCGCCGGATCGACCAGTTGTGTGGCGTCCTTGTTCGGGTTCGGGTAACCGACAAAGTCGCTGACTGGCGCAATCACCGCCGGTTGCAGCAGGTAGTTGATGAAGGTGTAGGCGTCCTCCGGGTTCTTCGCGCCCTTGGGAATGGCGAGCATGTCGAACCAGATCGGTGCGCCTTCCCTGGGCAGGCGCATGTCGACCACCACACCGTTCTTCGCTTCCTTGGCGCGGTTGGCCGCTTGCGAGAAGCTGCCGGAATAACCGACCGCAACGCAGATGTCACCGTTGGCGATGTCGGCCATGTATTTGGACGAATGGAAGTAGGTCACGTACGGCCGGATCTTCATCAGCAGCGCTTCGGCCTTGGCGTAATCGGCCGGGTTCTTGCTGTTGGGATCCAGACCCAGGTGTTGCAGCGCCAGCGGCAGAATCTCCGACGGCGAGTCGAGCAGGGCGACGCCGCACTGCTTGAGCTTGCTGATGTTCTCCTCCTTGAAGATCAGGTCCCAGCTGTCCACCGGCGCGTTATCGCCCAGCGCGGCCTTGACCTTGGCCGGGTTGAAGCCGATCAGGATCGTGCCGTACATGTACGGCACGGCAAATTTGTTGCCCGGGTCGTTGGCCTCGATCAGCTTCATCAGTTTCGGATCGAGGTGATTCCAGTTCGGCAGCTTGCTGCGATCCAGCGGCTGAAATACGCCGGCCTCGATCTGCTTGGCGAGGAACACGTTGGACGGCACCACTACGTCATAGCCGGAGTTGCCGGTCAGCAGCTTGGCTTCCAGCGCTTCGTTGGTGTCGAAGATGTCGTAGACCAGTTTGGTCTGGGTGTTCTGTGCCTTGAAGTCTTCCAGCGCCTTGGGCGTGATGTAGTCGAACCAGTTGTAGACGCGCAGGGTGCGTTCTTCGGCGTGGGCGCCGACGCTGAGCAGCGCCGCGCACAGGGCTGGCGCAATGCAGTGCTTGAGTCGGTTCATTGTTCGAACCCTTCGAGCACGTTCACTGCGTTGATGCCGATTTCTTCCACCGCGTAGCCACCTTCCATGACGAACAGCGTCGGTTTGCCGAGGGCGGCGATGCGCTTGCCCATGGCCAGGTAATCCGGGCTGTCGAGTTTGAATTGCGAGATCGGATCGTCCTTGAAGGTGTCGACGCCCAGCGACACGACAATGATGTCGGCGCCGTAGCTGTCGATCTCGTTGCAGGCCTGTTCCAGCGCTGCACTCCAGGTGTCCCAGCCGGAACCGGCCGGCAGCGGGTAGTTGAAGTTGAAACCTTCACCGGCGCCTTCACCGCGTTCATCTTCGTAGCCGAGGAAGAACGGAAACTCGGCTTCCGGGTGGCCGTGGATCGAGGTAAACAGTACGTCGCTGCGCTCATAGAAAATCGATTGAGTACCGTTGCCGTGGTGATAGTCGACGTCGAGGATCGCGACCTTCTTGTGGCCGGCATCGAGGAATGCCTGAGCGGCGATGGCGGCGTTGTTGAGGTAGCAATAACCGCCCATCAAGTCGCTGGCAGCGTGATGTCCCGGTGGTCGGCACAGGGCGAACGCACTGTGTGCGCCACGCTGGATTTCCGCTTGGGCAGTCAGCGCCACTTGCGCTGCACTGTAGGCTGCCTGCCAGGTGCCGGCGGTGATCGGCGCGCCGCCGTCGAAGCTGTAGTAGCCGAGCTGGCCGTGCAGGCTGGTCGGTTTGATTTGCCGCAGGGTGCGCGCTGGCCAGGTGTAGGGCAGCAGGTCACCGTCGGTGTTGAATTCGGTCCAGCGCGCCCATGCGCCTTTGAAGAAGTCGAGGTAGTCGCGGCTGTGGATGCGTGCGATCGGCTCCAGGCCAAAATCCTTTGGCGCTTCTACCGGGCCGAGGTTCTGGTTTTGTACCCGTTGCAGCACATGGTCGGCACGCGACGGCATCTCGAAGCAAGGCTTGAGCTGGCCGTCGATGAGTTCGCAGCGGCCGTGGTGCAGGTGGTGATCGTCCGAGTAGATCGTCAGCATTTGTTGTTCTCCGCAGGGGGCTGATTCGGTTACCCCCAGTGTTGCGGCGCGCGGCGAATCGGAAAACGGCAGGAAAGGCCAAAAGGGGATCGATATGGCCAAAAACACTGACCGCAATTCGCCCCTTGCTGGCGCAGGTTTGCACCTGCCATGGGCAGGCAATACACAATCCTTGTAGGAGTGAGCCTGCTCGCGATGGCGGTCTGTCAGCCAATATAAATGTTGAATGCTGGATGGCAATCGCGAGCAGGCTCACTCCTACAGGAGGTTCTCAGTGCGGGCGAAACTGGCTCGGCGCCACGCCGCTCCAGCGCACGAACGCATGGCGGAAACTCGCGGTCTCGCTGAAGCCCAGGGTCTCGGCGATGCGGTAGATCGGCAACTGATCTTCACACAGCATCTGCTTGGCCCGCTCGAAGCGTAGTTCGTCGAGCAGCTCCTGATAACTACTGCCCATGTCCTTCAGGTGCCGGCGCAAGGTGCGCGGCGAACATTTCATCTGCTGGGCCAGCCCCTCCAGGCCCGGCGCGGCGTTGAGCTGCGCACTGAGCAGCTGACGAATCCGCCCCAGCCATGCCTGGCGCCCGGTGAACTCGATGTTCTGTTTGCGGCAGCGTTCGGCCATGGCCTGGTGGGTGATGCTGTCGGCCAATGGCAACGGTTGATCGAGCCAGCGCCGGTCGAAGGCGAAGGCGTTGTCCTTGGCGGCGAAGTGCAGCGGGCTGTCGAAGTGTTCGGCGTAGCTGTCGCGATAATCCGGCGCGGCATGTTCAAAGCGTGTCGCCAGCAACGGCAGCGGATGCCCGAGCAGGTCGTCACAGATGACTTTCAACGACACCAGGCAGAATTCCGCGTTGAACACCGCCATTGACGGACTCTCGCGGTAATCGGCGGCGACGAACCAGACCTGCTCGCCATCGTCTTCCAGGCGCAGTTCGAAAAGTGTTCCCAGCAGCGCCGGATAGCGAATCGCCAGGCGCAAAGCGTCACCTAAGGTGGCACTGGTGAGCAGGGCGTAACCGAGGATGCCGTAGCAGGAAACGTGCATCCGCCGGCCCAGTTCCAGGCCAATGTCATGCTTGAGCGCGACCGCGTTGGCGCAGACCTGCATTTCCTGATTGGTGGTGATACGCGTATCGGCACGGGCTAGATCCGCCGCACTGATGCCGCTGCCGGCCAGCAGCGCGTCGCTCGACAAGCCTTCGGCCTTGAAGGTGTTGAGCACCAGAGAGACGGCGTTGAGCGTCGTCAGATGGGAGTGGAGCATGGGCGGCATCCGCTGGCTTTTGGCAAAAGTGCCAGCAAGTAGCGTGCCGCGCATGACGTCCCATACGCTGGCGAGACGTCATGCACGGTCATCGTCGGGTGCCTCAGCCTGCGCTGAAAAACAGCTGCCGGGCCTGCTCCACGCCGATCATGCTGCGGTAATAGGCCAGTCGTTGGGCGCGGCTCAGCCCGCGAGTGCTGTCGGCCTCGGATCCCAGTTGCTGCTCTTGCGGGGTTTTCAGGCGGGCAGAAAGAAAGGCTTTGTCCGGCACCCACGAGGTCGAATACAGAAAGTGCGCGTACCACAGCACTTTGCGGGTGGTCTGATCAGTGATGGTGTATTCGTCCAGGTAGAGCGCCTTGCCGCCCTTGAGGCGGCGCCGCCTGACGGTTTGCGCAATACGGATGCTGTCATTGGCTTGAAGCCAGGCGACAGCCGATGGCGTGGGTGATTGTGCCCGGGTCATCAGCGACATCGCGGTTTTGGCTTGCTGATACAGGCTGTCGACGGCATCGCTCAGCGCCTTGTTCAGCACCGCAGCCGAGCGCTGGCTGCTGTCGGTGGCGTTACTGTCGGTCAGGGCCTGTTCAACGGCCGCGCTGACGTGTTCCAGTTGCAGTGCGTGCTGGTGAAACAGGTACTCGATCCCGACCGCTGAGCGCCCGTCCCGGGTCATGAGTTCGTTCATGCGCAGGGTGAACGCCGGCAGGCCGTCGAGCAGGTTCTGCCCCTTGTTCAGACTGATTTCGAGCGCTGGCGTCGGCGTCGGCAAGGCAGTGCTGACACGTTCGACCCACACCCCGGGGGTTTTTTGATGAAAGGTCGAGATGACCTTGTCCGTGAGCGGTGACTTGATATCGACCAGGTCGGTTTCCAGGCCCTGTGCCGTCAGGCGCGGCTCGCCGATCAGCACGCCGTTGTAGCGGGTGCGGATGAACTTCTTTTTCGGCCTTGGCGGTTGCACGGGAGGCGCCGGGCGGCTACGCAACGTGTCGCGCTCTTCGAGCAACAGCACCAGGTTGTGGCGGGCGCTGCGGTTGAATTGCTCAAGCTGTTGGCGAAGATTTGCCAGCGGCGCCTCTTGCACACTTTCAGCGTACGCGGACTTGAAGTCCGCCAGGCGCTCGTCGAGTACGTTGAATTGTTCGATCAGATCGTTGAGGCAGTCGATGCGTTCATCGAGCCGGGAAACGCTGCGCTCCTCCAGAGTGTCACGCAGTGCCTGAACGGCGATGTCGGCGGTATCGACAATCTGGTCGAGACTGAGCCAGGCATCCGCGGCGGTCGCTACCGAGTGTTCGGGCAGGCAGACATTGCGCGCGAGTGTCACTTGCAGTGCCTTGAGATCGTCGATCGAGTACGCCGGGAGTGCCTTGCGGGTCAGTTGAATCAGGCGCAAGCCGTCTCTCTCGAACTCTTTGAGTTGCTCCAGTTGTGCCTGGATCTGCTCCAGACGCGTGATCATGTCCAGGTTGAGTTCAAGCATCTGCTGCGTCTCGGCAATATGCCGGTTCTGGGGCTGTTCAGCCTGGCCTTCGAGATGATTGAGCACGCTGCGCAATGTCGGCGTGAACAGGGTCAGCGCTTCGCGAATCCCCGCATGGACCAGTTCAAGCTGCGCCTTCAGGTAGCCCAGGGATCTCTGTTGGTAGTCAGCCGTTGGCGAGAATACATGCAACGCCTTGAGATCGCTCAACGCCTGGGCATAAGCGACGCGTTGCCTGTCCAGAGACTGGAGAAAGAGCTGGCGATGGGCCGCAGCGGTCTGAGCGGTGGCGGCGTTCATTGCCTGGCGGACCTGTTCCAACTCGCCTTGCGCTGCCGCTTTACGGCTTTCAAAGGCGGTCAGGCGGGTGCGCAGGTTTTCCGCTTCGATCCGGCGTTGTGCGTCAGCCAGCTGGGTCAGGCCGGTCGAGCCGCCACCGCGCAGACGCAGGCGGGTATCGACGAACCATTCGCCACGCAGATTGCCGATCAGGGCTGGGCCGGTATGGGTTGGATCCTGCGGATCGATGATCATGACGGTGCCGTTTTCGTCCACCGCGACCTCGAACCAGTCACGGCCCACCGGGGCGTACCATTTGCTGTTGTAGCTGTAGAGATTGCGATAGGGCCCTGGCGTGGTGTTGGCGCTGCCCAGATGTTGCGGGCGAAGGGTTTTGAAGCGCGTCAGCACGGTGCCCAGACTTGCCGGCGTGCGATTCGCGGCGCCGCTGATATTCAGGGTCTGCTGCAGGTCCGCGGTTTCATGGGGAGCGCTTTTTTCCAGTTGCTGCACGGTGATTTCCGTGGTCGTGGGTTCAGGGCTTTTCGGTGTTTCGCTTGCCGCTGCCTCATGGGCCAGTCGTGGTCGGGAGCGACCTGCGATGTGCAACGTGATTGCCATCCCCAGATTGAGCAGCACCTCGGTGAACGCTGACCATTGCGCGGAAGAGTCATCCTGCTCGCGGGCTTCCTTCAGGGCTTGCAGTTGCTCCATTACCTGCCAGATCCACGTCGCGACCCCCACCGTGCGTCCGAGGAACGGCAGGACGGCATTAAACAGGGTCCATCCGGCCCGTTTGAAACTGGCCCAGCGACTTTCCGTATTTGACACCGACTGGCGGTCGGCCAGCTCGACCAGCGCCGACGCATTGGCTTTGAACAGCGCGCCTGGCAGGTCGCCCTCCACGGTCTTTCTACCGAGACTGATCGGCCCGCTCATGACCCTCATTTTTTCCGCATCCACCAGAAATTCGGTGACGGCCCAGGGGGAAGGCAACGTGCCTGGAAACACATAGTTGGCGTAGTCGCTGCGCACGCGGTCCGGGAGCCAGGCGAGCACCGAGTCACGCAGGCTGGCGGATTGCTGGATGGCATACAGCAAGTTGCTGGGGGAAGGGTATTGGGTCAACGGCTGGTCGAGCATCGGTCGATACAGCAGACACGGCCCGGCGCTCGGGTCTTCAGGACCGATCACGAACATGTTGGCGACTTCGTCATGGCTGCCGTCTGTTCTGCGTTGAGGAACGAAAGCCAGAGGCCGCATGACGATGGTCTGGTCCTCAACCATGCGATGGTTGCGGTCGGGGTCCAGCACCGCGACGACATAGCGGTAACCGCGCGCGTCGATACCGGCCTTGCCGCGAATTTTCGATTGCAGGGCCAGCAGCGGCAACTGGATGCGCAAGTGCTGAGTGAACAGTGCCTGTCGCCCGGCGGATGCTGGCGTGGCGTCGACCAACTGGCTCTTGATCAGCGCCGGGTAGGTCGTACCGATATCCGCGCGGGTTACCAGGTCTTCCAGATAGCTTACGGTCAGCCATGTCGGCAATGGCTTGCCACGGGTGGAGTGCAGGCTCTTGTTGCCTATCGGCACTGCAATCAGATTCTGCAAGGCCAGATCGGTGACGCTGAAATTGTAAGTCTCGATTTTTCCCGGAACAGTAAAGGTGCCCCAGATCACCGGACTTTTGACCCGCAACTGGATCGACTCCAGGGCTGTCTCCAGGTCGGCTCTCTGCGCATCGGCGTGCTCGCGAAGGGTCTCGGCATGCAGGATGTTCATTTCGTTCAGCGCGTATTCGCTGATTGGCAGGATGCCATCCAGATAGGACTTGCCAGTGTTCTGGCTATGCAGCGCAGCCAGATCCTTCAAGTGCCGGGAATAGTTGTTCAGATCCGGCAGTGATGCAGCGCTGAGCCAGTCAGGCAGGGCATCCTGGAACCAGCTCAATGGCGGGCCGGGCTTTTTCGCCGCTGCGTCGACTTGCGGGGTGGCCGTGGACAATGGCTTGTCGAGTGGCGCAGGTGTGGCAGGAGAAAAATCCAGCGCGCCGATCACATCGATCTGAATCGAGACCAGTGCACACGCCTGATAATCGAAGATGCTGCCGGAGGGTTCCAGTAATCGCCATTTCAGTTGCTGGTATGGCTGGAGGTTGCTGACATGCTCAGGCAAGGATTTGCCCAGTTCATCAAGAGCGTCGAACTTCTGGTAGCCCTTGAGCAGCGAGTGGGCGAGGATCACTGTTTTTCCCTGCTGTGTGCCGATCAGCACCGCCATCGATACTTCGTTCAAGTGCTTCACGGTTCCGTCATCGACCAGGTCAATGGCGATCAGGCAGGCGCTGCTCTGGTAGGGATCACCGATTTTCCTGCTGGCCAGATCCGCATCGCGATACAGCGCGCGGGCCATTGCGCAATCACTCTCGCTCCAGCCCTGCACCTGTTCGACGTTCCAGACCTCGCGCAGGGTGTCCGACAGCGCATGCCAACGCGGGCCGCTGCTGTCGTCGGCGCTGTTCCAGTACGCCAGCTGTTGCTCCTGAAACGCCGTGAGCATGACCGGTGCCAGCAGATTGAGCAGGCTGGCGATTTCGTCGATCCGTACCGGCAGGTGGACGGCCGGCTCGCTGATCGGCTGTTGCGTCAGAAAGTGTTCACCTTCGATATACAGCGTCGGCGTGCCTTGCACGACCTGGTTGGCGAGGATTTCGGTCAAGGCCTGGTAGGTCGGATTTCCGGCAACGATCTGTTCGTCGACGATGGACCATTGCGGCGTGCCGATCATGGTAATGCTCGGCTCCAGATCAAGCGTGGGGTACAGCTTGCGCAAATGTTCGCGCAACAGCACGCCGGCCACGTCGCGCAAGTCGGGGCCGACACTCAATTGAGTGATCAGGGCTTCGGTGGGATTGGTGCCGGCGGCCGTCTGCCGGGTGGAACTTGTGGTTGCTGAACTCATCGTGCGTCCCTGCGTTCTGGTGATGGAGGCGATCCCGAGGTCAAGCTTTCGGGGTCGCTCCATGCTAGGGAGGCACGATGCAGCATGGGTGGTAGATATGTAGGGCGCCGGATTATCGCCGGCGCCGGAAAAGGCTCAGCGCAATTCGCCACACAGGTCGAATTCGATCAGACGTCGCACTTCGGTGTTGTCCAGACCGGCACCGAGCAAGCCGTGCAGCTTGCCGAACGCCGCCTCGCGGGTCATGCCGCCACCGGACAACACACCGACGCCACGCAGACGGCTGCCAGCTTCATACACATCCAGCTCGACACCGCCCTCATGGCACTGCGTGACCGCGACCACCACCACACCGTTGTCCCGCGCGCGGCCGAGGCTGGCGAGGAATTCTGGATTGTCGCTCGGCCCGGTACCGCTGCCGTAGCACTCCAGCACCAGACCTTTGATACCGCTGGCCAGCAGGCTATCAACCACCTCGGCGCCGATGCCGGGGAACAGTGGCAGCACAGCAACCTTGGCCAGTTGTTTCGGCTGGTTGTAGTTCAGCGCGGCCGGAATCGACGGCGCTTTCACTCCGCCGCCCTGACGTTCGAGGCGCTTGAACGGATGCCGGCCGAAGCTGCGCACTTTCGCGCAACGGGTCGGCGCCAGCAGCTCGCCGTGGAAGTACAGGTGCACGCCCGGCGCCAGACCCTGGCCCAAAGCAACCAGCGCGCCACCGAGGTTTTCCCAGGCATCGCTGTCGGTCACGCCGGCCGGCAGCATCGAGCCGGTGAAACACACGCGGGCATGCAGGCCGAGCAACTGGAAGCTCATTGCAGCTGCGCTGTAGGCAAGAGTGTCGGTGCCGTGCAGGATCAGCACGCTGTCGCAGCCTTGCACGTCCACCGCATCGACCACCGCTTCGCGTAGTTGCTGCCAATAGGCCGGGGTCATGTTGGCGCTGTCGATCAGCGGCGTCATTTCCCGGAAGCGCCACTGCGGCACCACCAGCTCAGGCTGGCTGTGCAGGTAGTCGCGCATGCGGGTTTCGAAACCGGACGCCGGGGCCAGACCGTTGGCGCTGGCCTGCATGCCGATGGTGCCACCGGTGTAGAGCACCATGACGTGTTGGGCGGCGGGGAAGGTATTGGCAATCATCTGAGGGTCTCCACAAGAGATGACATTGTAGGAGTGAGCCTGCTCGCGATAGCGGTTCATCATTCAACATTAATGTTGGCTGAAAGACAGCTATCGCGAGCAGGCTCACTCCTACAGGTATTGCATCACAATAACTGACGGGCGCAGGGGATGCGCCCGTCATTCACCCGTCAGCGTTGCGCTGCAGGGACGCCTTGCGGCTCGGCTGCGGTCTTGCCGGCGGCTGGTGCCTCGGCCGGCCAGGCCTTCAGGTCCAGGTCCAGATCGGCAAATTTGCTCGAGTCGAACACGGGCTGCTTGATGCCGGCGCGGCGCTGCTCGTCGTAGTCGCGCATCACGCGCATGCCGACCTTGAACAGCATGGCCAGGGCCATCAGGTTGACGAAGGCCAGGCAGGTCATGGTGATGTCAGCGAAGGCGAATACGGTCGAGAGGTCTTGCATCGAACCCCATACCACCAGCGCCAGGACCAGACCGCGGAACACCATCAGCAAGGCGCGGTTGCGGCTGAGGAACTGCAGGCTGTTCTCGCCCAGGTAGTAGTTGTAGAGGATGCAGGTGAAGACGAACAGCGACAGCGCGACGCTGACGAAGATGCGGCCCCAGTCACCGACCACGGCGGCCAGCGAGTTCTGGGTGAGGACGATGCCGTCACCTTCGAAGCCTGGGGTGTAGAAGCCCGACAACAGGATCAGCAGCGCGGTGCAGGTGCAGATCACGAAGGTGTCGAGGAACACGCTGAAGGCCTGAACCACGCCCTGAGCGCCCGGGTGTTTCACCGAGGCCACGGCGGCGACGTTCGGCGCACTGCCCAGGCCCGCTTCGTTGGCGAACACGCCACGCTTCACGCCCATGACGATGGCGCTGCCGAGCAGGCCGCCGAAGGCCGGGTCGAGACCGAAGGCGCTCTTGAAGATGGTTTCCAGCATGGCTGGCACGTGTTCGATCTGGGTGCCGATCACGTACAGGGTCACGCCGATGTAGGCCAGGGTCTTGACCGGTACCAGCAGGTCGGACACCGCGGCGATGCGCTTGATGCCGCCGATGAAGGTGATGGCCAGCAGCACTGCCAGGACGATCCCGGTGTGGCGTGGGTCGAAGGCAAAGGCGTTCTGCAGCGAGTGGGTCACGGTGTAGGACTGCAGGCCGATGAAGGCGAAGCCGTAGGTGACCAGCAGCAGGATCGAGAACACCACCGCCATGCCTTTGAGTTTCAGGCCGTGCTGGATGTAGTAGGCCGGGCCGCCACGGTACAGACCGTCACCTTCGGCGCGCTTGTAGACCTGCGCCAGGGTGCATTCGAAGAAGCTGCTGGACATGCCGACCAGTGCGGTCACCCACATCCAGAACACCGCACCCGGACCACCGAGAGTCACGGCGATGCCGACACCGGCGATGTTGCCTGCACCGACACGGCCGGCAAGGCTGAGCATCAGGGCCTGGAACGAGCTGAGTTGGCCGCCGCTGCTTTTGAGGCTGTCGCGGAACACCGCGAACATGTGGAAGAAGTGCCGCAATTGAACGAAACGCGAGCGAATCGTGAAGTAGCTACCGAGCCCGACAATGAGCACGATCAGTACTTTCCCTGAGAGGAAGTCGTTGATGACTTCGAGCATGGATTTTTCCTCGCTGTTTTTTGTGTAAGCAAATACTGGACGGTGGAAACATCGTGTTACACCGGTGTGCACGCGGCACGACAGGTGAGGCGAAGGTTTCGTCCCGGATCCATTTCGCGGGTTTGTTATTAGTTCGGGTTTCGCATGGGTTATGGCCTCGTTACCGACGACCGCTCACGCGAAGAGGGGCGGCACTATACCGATCAGTGCGGCGCCCGTCTGCACGCTCGTGGTGCAAGCGACGAAACGAAGCTTTGAAACACCCGGCGTTACCGGCGCCGGGCTTGTGCGGGAACTGCTCTTCTGTTGATGCAAACCCTGTGGTGAGGGGATTTATCCCCGATCGGCTGCGAAGCAGTCGCAAATCATTGCATGCGGTGTACTTGTTACATCGCGATTGCAGGTTTTGGGGCCGCTTCGCGACCCATCGGGGATGAATCCCCTCACCACAAGGGCTCACCTCTACATTGTTCAGTCCCCAGACATACGGGTCTCAGGATCAGAAAGTTAAAAAAAAGGGCTTGGGGACTGATCCCCAAGCCCTCAAAAGGTGAGAGGTGTCTAGTCCCTCGACCTGGTGAGCGGTGCTACAAGTAACGCGTCGGCTCAGGCTTTGAGCGGAACCAGACGCGGGGCAATCATGTTTTCCGGGCGCAGGATGTCGGCGAGCATCGCTTCGTCGAGCAGGCCTTCTTCGCGCACCAGCTCCAGCACGCCGCGGCCGCTTTCAAGGGCGATACGGGCGATGCGGGTGGCGTTTTTGTAGCCGATGTACGGGTTCAGCGCGGTGACCAGGCCGATCGAGTGCTCGACCAGTTCGCGGCAGCGGGCTTCGTTGGCGGTGATGCCGACGATGCAGTGCTCGCGCAGCATGTCCATGGCGCGTTGCAGCAGGCGGATCGAGTCGAGGATCTTGAACGCGATCAGCGGCTCCATCACGTTCAGCTGCAGTTGGCCGCCTTCGGCTGCCATGGTCAGCGCCAGATCGTTACCGATGACCTGGAAGGCCACCTGGTTAACGGCTTCCGGGATTACCGGGTTGACCTTGCCGGGCATGATCGAGCTGCCTGGCTGACGCGCCGGCAGGTTGATCTCGTTGATGCCGGTGCGTGGGCCGCTGGACAGCAGGCGCAGGTCGTTGCAGATCTTCGACAGCTTCACGGCGGTACGCTTGAGCATGCCGGAGAACAGCACGAAGGCGCCCATGTCGGAAGTGGCTTCGATCAGGTCGGCCGCTGGCACCAGCGGTTGACCGCTGATCAGCGCCAGACGCTGGACGGCCAGCGCCTGATAACGCGGGTCGGCGTTGATGCCGGTACCGATCGCGGTACCGCCCAGGTTCACTTCGGTCAGCAGTTCCGGGGCCAGCGTCTTCAGACGGGCCAGGTCTTCGCCCATGGTGGTGGCGAATGCGCGGAACTCTTGACCCAGGGTCATCGGCACGGCGTCCTGCAGCTGGGTACGACCCATCTTCAGCACGTGGTTGAATTCTTCACCCTTGGCGGCGAAGGCCTGAATCAGGCTGTCGAGGCTGGCCAGCAGCGCGTCGTGACCCAGCAGCAGACCCAGACGGATCGCGGTCGGGTAGGCGTCGTTGGTCGACTGCGCCATGTTGACGTCGTCGTTCGGGTGCAGGTACTGGTACTCGCCTTTCTGGTGACCCATTGCTTCGAGCGCAATGTTGGCGATCACTTCGTTGGCATTCATGTTGGTGGAAGTACCGGCGCCACCTTGAATCATGTCGACCACGAACTCTTCGTGGAAATCACCGCGGATCAATCGGGCACAGGCTTCGCTGATGGCAGCGTGCTTGGCTTCGCTCAGATGACCCAACTCACGGTTGGCGTCAGCGGCGGCCTGTTTGACCATCGCCAGACCCACAACCAGTTTCGGGTAATGCGAAATCGGAACGCCGGAGAGACGGAAGTTGTTCACCGCTCGCAGGGTCTGGATGCCGTAATACGCTTGAGCCGGTACTTCGAGGGCGCCAAGCAGGTCGTTTTCTGTGCGGAATGATGCAGCGGAGGACATGATAGAAATCATCTCGATATGGACCCGGTCTGTGCCGGAACGCTGCGAATGCTAGGCTTCTGGGATTTTTTGGGCCAATGCTGTTAAACACTGCCCTATGCACATTCGGCATAATGCCCGTGTGACGCCGCGTGCGCGGCAGACGTGTGACCTGTTTTGGTGCGTGTCCGGGAGGACGTGATGAATCTGGAAAGCAAATGGCTCGAGGACTTCAGTGCCCTGGCCGCCACCCGCAGCTTCTCGCAGGCGGCCGAACGGCGCTTCGTGACCCAGCCGGCCTTCAGTCGGCGAATCCGCAGCCTCGAGGCCGCACTGGGGCTGACGCTGGTCAACCGCTCGCGCACGCCGATCGAGCTGACGGCGGCCGGGCAACTGTTTCTGGTGACCGCGCGCACCGTGGTCGAACAGCTCGGTGAAGTGCTGCGTCATCTGCATCATCTGGAAGGCGGGCAGGGCGAGGTCATCCAGATCGCGGCGGCGCACTCGCTGGCGCTGGGCTTCTTCCCGCGCTGGATCGCGCAACTGCGCAACGAAGGCTTGAACATCGCCACGCGGCTGGTGGCGACCAACGTTGGCGACGCGGTGCACGCGCTGCGCGAGGGTGGTTGCGACCTGATGCTGGCGTTCTACGACCCGGACGCGGCGATGCAGATGGACCCGGAAATTTTCCCGTCGTTGCACTTGGGCCAGACTGAAATGCTCCCGGTGTGCGCAGCCGATGCCGATGGCAAACCGCTGTTCGATCTGGAAGGCGAGGCCAGTGTGCCGCTGTTGGCGTACAGCGCCGGGGCGTTTCTCGGGCGTTCGGTGAATGGATTATTGCGCCAGCGCCAGCTGCGTTTCACCACCATCTATGAAACCGCCATGGCCGACAGCCTTAAAAGCATGGCGCTGGAAGGGCTCGGCATCGCCTGGGTGCCGCAACTGAGTGTGCGCGCCGAACTGGCCCGCGGCGAACTGGTGGTCTGCGGCGGCCCGCAATGGCATGTGCCGCTGGAAATTCGCCTGTACCGCTGCGCACTGGTGCGCAAGGCCAACGTGCGGCTGCTCTGGCGCAAGCTTGAAGGCGGCGCCGCACAGGCTTCCTGAGCTTGCGCGGAGCCCTTGTAGGAGTGAGCCTGCTCGCGATAGCGTCTCTACATTCACTGATGATGGGACTGATACACCGCCATCGCGAGCAGGCTCACTCCTAAAGGGGATTTGTGGTGTTTGTTGGCTGACCTTCAAGTCAATAAAACCGGGCCTTTCGCTGATTTGACAGATGGTCGTTTCGGGGGCTGTTTATTGCTTTCTTTGCGGTATACTGCGCGGCCTTCGGCCGGTACGTCCGGCCATTTTTCGTACAATCAAGCCACGCAATCCTGCGTGGCTTGTTGTTTTTGACGCGCCTGCGGGCGCCCAGAGAGAAGAGGCGCGACGATGAGTGCACTGGTTGGCGTGATCATGGGCTCCAAGTCCGATTGGTCCACCCTTAGCCACACCGCCGATATGCTGGAAAAGCTCGGCATCCCGTACGAGGTCAAGGTGGTTTCTGCCCACCGCACCCCGGATCTGCTGTTCCAGTACGCCGAAGAGGCTGAGGGCCGCGGCATCGAGGTGATCATCGCCGGTGCCGGTGGCGCAGCCCACCTGCCAGGCATGTGTGCGGCCAAGACCCACCTGCCGGTGCTGGGCGTTCCGGTGCAGTCGTCGATGCTCTCGGGCGTCGATTCGCTGCTGTCGATCGTGCAGATGCCGGCGGGCATTCCGGTTGCCACCCTGGCCATCGGCAAGGCCGGCGCGATCAACGCTGCGCTGCTCTCGGCGAGCATTCTCGGCGCCAAGCATCCACAGTTCCACGCGGTACTGAAAACCTTCCGTGCCGAGCAGACAGACAGCGTCCTGGACAATCCAGACCCACGTATTGCCTGAGGTTGTTGAGATGAAGATCGGTGTAATCGGTGGCGGCCAGTTGGGCCGCATGTTGGCGCTGGCGGGCACTCCGCTGGGCATGAACTTCGCTTTCCTCGACCCTGCGCCGGACGCTTGCGCCGCGGCACTGGGCGAACACCTGCGGGCCGATTACGGCGATCAGGATCACCTGCGCCAGTTGGCCGATGAAGTCGATCTGGTGACCTTCGAGTTCGAAAGCGTCCCGGCCGAAACCGTGGCGTTCCTCTCGCAATTCGTGCCGGTGTACCCGAGCGCCGAAGCCCTGCGCATCGCTCGCGACCGCTGGTTCGAGAAGAGCATGTTCAAGGACCTGGGCATCCCGACCCCGGCCTTCGCCGACATTCAGTCGCAAGCCGACCTGGATGCCGCCGTGGCTGCCATCGGTCTGCCGGCGGTGCTGAAAACCCGCACCCTGGGTTACGACGGCAAGGGCCAGAAAGTCCTGCGCAAGCCGGAAGATGTGGTTGGTACGTTCGCCGAGCTGGGTAGCGTTGCCTGCCTGCTGGAAGGCTTCGTGCCGTTCACTGGCGAAGTCTCGCTGATCGCCGTGCGTGCCCGCGATGGCGAAACCAGGTTCTATCCGCTGGTACACAACACCCACGACAGCGGCATCCTCAAGCTGTCGGTGGCCAGCACCGATCACCCGCTGCAGGCGCTGGCTGAAGACTATTCCAGCCGCGTGCTCAAGCACCTGGATTACGTCGGCGTGATGGCGTTCGAGTTCTTTGAAGTCGACGGTGGCCTGAAGGCCAACGAAATCGCCCCGCGCGTGCACAACTCCGGGCACTGGACCACCGAAGGCGCCGAGTGCAGCCAGTTCGAAAACCACCTGCGCGCCGTTGCCGGCCTGCCGCTGGGTTCGACGGCCAAGGTCGGCGAGAGCGCGATGCTCAACTTCATCGGCGTGGTTCCGCCGGTGGAGAAGGTCATCGCCATCGAAGATTGCCATCTGCACCACTACGGCAAAGCCTTCAAAGCCGGGCGCAAGGTCGGTCACGCCAACCTGCGCTGCGCCGACATGGCCAAGCTGCAGGCGCAGATCGTCAAGGTCGAAGCGCTGATCGCCGAGTAAAAGCAGTTTCATCTGGCCGCGGCGGAACCATTGCGGGGCCGCCGTTCTCTGATGGCAGGATGCGAAAGTCTGACTAGGCTTTCGCATATCTACTATTCAGAGGGAAATGCCATGGGAATTATCGGAACCATCTTTATCGGCTTGATCGTCGGCCTGCTGGCACGCTTTCTCAAACCGGGCGATGACAGCATGGGCTGGATCATGACCATCCTGCTCGGTATCGGCGGTTCGCTGGCAGCCACCTACGGCGGCCAGGCCCTGGGCATCTATCAGGCAGGTCAGGGCGCAGGCTTCATTGGCGCACTGGTCGGCGCGATCATCCTGCTGGTGATCTACGGCCTGATCAAAAAGAACTGATCCAAAGCGACAAAGCCCTCTCTGCCAAACCGGTGGGGAGGGCTAGAATGCGCGGCGACTGTTCGTCCCTTCTTTTTTACCGAGCTCCTCCATGCGCCGCATTTTGTTGACTCTCCTTTTTCTGGGCAGCGGTTTGGCCCACGCCGGCGAACTGCCGGAAACCGACTGGCTGGAACTGATGCCCAAGTCGGACCAGAAAGCCCTCGAGGCCATGCCTGAAATCGATCACAACTCCCCGGAGGCCACCGGCACTTTCACCCAGAAGGGTGGCATGAAGCAGGCCAAGGGGTTGCCGGCGGTGATGTATTCGACCAAAACCGTGGCGTCGATGAACGACAAGCACATTCGTATCGGTGGTTATCCGGTGCCGCTGGAGTCCGATGCCAAGGGCCGCAGCACGGTGTTCTTCCTCGTGCCGTACCCGGGCGCTTGCATCCACGTGCCGCCACCGCCGCCGAATCAACTGGTGCTGGTGCGTTATCCCAAAGGCTTGAAGCTGGATGACATCTACACGCCGCTGTGGGTGACCGGTACGCTGAAGATCGAGAAGGTCAACAACGATCTGGCGGACGCGGCGTACGCGCTGGATGCGGACAAGGTGCGGGTGGTGCAGGAGTCCGATCTCTAAACACCAGGCGCAGAACCCAATGTGGGAGCGGGCTTGCTCGCGAATGCGGTGTATCAGAGAGATTAATGTATCTGACACACCGCATTCGCGAGCAAGCCCGCTCCCACAGTTTGTTTCGCACCAGGGTTTAGAGCGGTTTGCTGCCGACGCTGACACCCATCGTATGGCTCACACCCGAGCCCAGCGTGACCACGTCATCCATCACATTCGCCGTCTCGATGCACAGCATGCGCTGCCAGCCATCGTTGTCCATGTCGCTGAACGCCGCTGCGCGGTCGATCCATGGGTTCCAGATCACCGCCGTGCGTGAGCCAGTGGCGGTCAGCACGATGCGCCGTTTCCAGGTCGGATCGACGATGCTCAGTTGCGGCGGAGCGTCGAGGTAGATGCGGTCGGTTTCCCCGGCGAAGCGCAGATCGCCCTGCTGTTTGTGGGTATTCCAGTTGTCCAGAGTCTCGATGTAATCCAGGCCGTCCACGCCGTCGACGTGCACGTTGCGCACATCGCTGACGGCGTAATAGGTGTGCAGCGCCTGACTGAGGCTTACGGTTTCGGCACCCCGGTTATGGATGGTCAGGCTGATGTTCAGCTGATCATTCAGGTGCAGGGTCAAGGTCAGGTCGACCTGATGCGGCCAGCCCGGGAATCCGCCTTCGGGATACGGCAGCTTGAATTCCACCTTGACGCCATGATCCTCGGCCTCGATGCCGCCCAGCTCCCAATCCATCGCCCGGACGAAGCCGTGGGCCTGTGCCGGTTCGTCGCTGACGCGCATCGCTTTCACGCTTTGCGGATTGCGCTCGAAGATGCCGAACCATGGCCAGCACACTGGCACACCGGCGCGGATACTTTTGCCGGTCTTGAACACAGCCTTGTCGTTGAGCCAGATGATCGGCGGCTGGCCGTCGATCTGATAACTGAGGATGTGCGCGCCTTGCTGGGCCACCAGCACTTCGGCCTGACCGTGGCGGATGCGCCAGCAGTTCAGTTCATCCAGTTTCACCGCTTCAACGTTGGGCGTGTTCATGGGACAGCTCTCGATCAGACACTTGGGACGACTATCGACCGCAAAACCGCGGCAATGTTTAACGCGCGCGTGGCGGTACCGAACGGGTGCGACCGCTGCCGTCGATGGCGACGAAGACGAACACCGCCTCGGTCACTTTACGCCACTCGCTGGACAGCGGGTCGTCGCTCCACACCTCGACCATCATCTGGATCGAGCTGCGGCCGATTTCCAGGGTCTGGGTATAGAAGGACAATTGCGCGCCGACCGCGACCGGTACCAGAAAGGCCATGCGGTCGATGGCCACGGTCGCCACACGACCACCGGCCACGCGGCTAGCCATCGCGGTGCCTGCCAGATCCATCTGCGCCACCAGCCAGCCGCCGAAAATATCGCCAAAGCCGTTGGTTTCGCGCGGGAGTGCGGTGATTTGCAGGGCCAGGTCGCCTTGCGGGATCGGATCTTCTTGTTCGAGCTCTATCATGCCGGGGGTGCCTCTGACCCGTGACTCTTCGTTGGTATTGCTGGTGGTAGCCGTCTTCAGGAAAAACGATTCAGCACCGAACATACTGCGTTCGTCACGTTTTCCATAGGCGTCTAAAGGGGAAACTCTGCGAAACCGGCTGATCCCGTTCAAAGGCCGGGCCAACGACGTTTTCGCACAGCAACCCCCTACAAACCGGAGCAAGGTTGCGAGTATATCGGTCGGTAGACTCCGCGACGACCATCGGGTTCTGATTTTGACCGTCAAATACGCGCCTCTATGTGCTTTTTCGAACAATTTGCTATGGTGCCGAACCTGCCGAAGCCACAGCCAGCGTTGTTGTGGCGGCGGATCCGACTATAAGAGAAGCCCTTGCCATGACCACAGCGCCTTCGAGCCTCGCGCAGCCCGAGCAACCTGCACGACCCCTGACCCGCAATGACTACAAGACTCTGTCGCTATCGGCCCTGGGCGGTGCGCTGGAGTTTTACGACTTCATCATCTTCGTGTTCTTCGCCACCGTGGTCGGCAAGTTGTTCTTCCCGGCCGACATGCCCGAGTGGCTGCGCCTGATGCAGACCTTCGGCATTTTCGCCGCCGGTTACCTGGCGCGGCCGCTGGGCGGCATTGTCATGGCGCACTTCGGCGACCTGCTGGGGCGCAAGAAGATGTTCACCCTGAGCATTTTCATGATGGCCGTGCCGACCCTGATCATGGGCCTGCTGCCAACCTATGCGCAGATCGGTATGTGGGCGCCGATCCTGCTGCTGTTGATGCGGGTGATCCAGGGCGCGGCGATTGGTGGTGAGGTGCCGGGGGCGTGGGTCTTCGTTTCCGAACACGTGCCGCAAAAGCACATCGGCTACGCCTGTGGCACTCTGACCAGCGGCCTGACGGCGGGTATCCTGCTCGGCTCGCTGGTCGCTACGGCAATCAACAGCATCTATACGCCGGTGGAAGTCGCGGATTACGCCTGGCGCATCCCGTTCCTGCTCGGTGGTGTGTTCGGTCTGTTCTCGGTGTATCTGCGTCGCTGGCTGCACGAGACTCCGGTGTTCGCCGAGCTGCAACTGCGCAAGGCGCTGGCCGAAGAAGTGCCGCTGCGCGCGGTGCTGCGTGACCATCGCGGGGCGATTGCGATCTCGATGCTGCTGACCTGGCTGCTGTCCGCCGGGATCGTCGTGGTGATTCTGATGACCCCGACCGTGCTGCAGACGGTCTATCACTTTTCGCCGACGGTGGCGCTGCAATCGAACAGCCTGGCGATCGTGTTCCTCAGCGTCGGCTGCATCATCTCCGGTGCCCTGGCGGATCGTCTCGGCGCCGGCCGGGTGTTTGTCTTCGGTTCCCTGGGCTTGCTGATCAGCTCCTGGACCTTCTATCACAGCCTCGGCGATCACCCGAACTGGCTGTTCCCGCTGTATGCGCTGACCGGTCTGCTGGTCGGCACCATCGGTGCGGTGCCGTACGTAATGGTCAAGGCGTTCCCGCCGGTGGTGCGCTTCAGCGGGCTGTCGTTCTCGTACAACGTGGCGTACGCGATCTTCGGTGGCCTGACGCCAATGGTGGTCAGCCTGTTGCTTAAAGAAAGTGCGATGGGCCCGGCTTACTATGTGGCCGTCCTTTGCACGATGGGGATTCTGGTGGGGGCGTGGCTCTGGAAGAGGGGGCGCTGAAAATCTTCACCTGTGGGAGCGGGCTTGCTCGCGAATGCGTTTTGTCAGTCTGCATATGAATAGACTGACACGGCCTCTTCGCGAGCAAGCCCGCTCCCACATTAGTTCTGTGTTGTTCTCTGAGATCTTCGAATCATCTTGCAAAACCCTGATACTGGCCTTTCATCCAATTGTCATATTTCAGCCATAGAGTGTTCACACGGCCTGCTGATACTTGGCCCCGACTTAACACACCCTATCTGCTAGGAGTAAGGCATGAAACTGAAGCGTTTGATGGCGGCAATGACTTTTGTCGCTGCTGGCGTTGCGACTGCCCACGCGGTAGCCGCTGGCGTTGACCCGGCAATTCCGGCTTACACCAAGGTCACCGGTGTATCGGGCAACTTGTCCAGCGTTGG
Source organism: Pseudomonas sp. RSB 5.4 (assembly GCF_037126175.1). NCBI lineage: Bacteria > Pseudomonadati > Pseudomonadota > Gammaproteobacteria > Pseudomonadales > Pseudomonadaceae > Pseudomonas > Pseudomonas sp. RSB 5.4. The sequence goes on along the minus strand of NZ_CP146986.1, from coordinate 4,463,187 downwards.
TTCCGACACTCTGGCCAACCTCATGACCCTGTGGGCTGAGAACTACAAGAAAGAATACCCGAACGTAAACATCCAGATTCAGGCCGCTGGCTCCGCCACCGCGCCACCTGCGCTGACTGAAGGCACCTCCAACCTGGGCCCGATGAGCCGCAAGATGAAGGACACCGAACTGGCGGCCTTCGAGCAGAAATACGGCTACAAGCCAACCGCAATCCCGGTTGCCGTGGACGCCCTGGCGGTGTTCGTGCACAAGGACAACCCGATCCAGCACCTGACCATGGAACAGGTTGACGCGATCTTCTCGTCCACCCGTCTGTGCGGCGCCAAAGCCGACGTGAAAACCTGGGGCGACCTGGGCGTGACCGGCGACCTGGCCAACAAGCCAGTGCAACTGTTCGGCCGTAACTCGGTATCCGGTACCTACGGCTACTTCAAGGAAGAAGCCCTGTGCAAAGGCGACTACAAGCCTAACGTCAACGAACAGCCAGGTTCGGCGTCGGTCGTGCAGTCGATCAGCTCCTCGCTGAACGGCATCGGTTACTCGGGCATCGGCTACAAGACCGCCAGCGTGAAAACCGTTGCTCTGTCGAAGAAAGGCAGCACTGACTTCATCGAAGACACCGAAGAAAACGCCCTGAACGGCAAGTACCCGCTGTCGCGCTTCCTCTACGTTTACGTGAACAAGGCCCCGAACAAGCCTCTGGCCCCGCTGGAAGCCGAGTTCGTGAAACTGGTTCTGTCGAAACAGGGTCAGGAAGTCGTAGTGAAAGACGGCTACATCCCGTTGCCAGCCAAAGTTGCTGCAAAAGCACTGGCTGACCTTGGTCTGCAGGAAGGCGGCGCTGAAGTCGCAAAGAAGTAACAAATTGAGTCAGGGGTGAACCCCGCCTGACTCAAGTGTGGGGCCCGGCCCGCAAGCGGCCGGCTCCCACACCCTCCGAATTTTTCTATCCACTGCCAGTACCCCGCTGGCGGCGGATTTGGTGCGTCACTGCATTGTCATCTTTCTGTCATACAGGATCGCTAGGGTGTGCGCATGAATGATCTGGCCAATTCCCCAATGACTACGACTTCCCCTCCCAAGCGCATTGATTTCAATACGCCTGAGCTGCAACGCAAGCGCCGCATTCGCGCGCTCAAGGATCGCTTCACCCGCTGGTACGTCCTCGTCGGCGGCCTCGCCGTGCTGGCAGCCATCACCCTGATCTTCTTCTTCCTCGCCTACGTCGTTGCACCGTTGTTCCACGGCGCCAGCCTGACCGCGAAGGATGCCATTACCCCGGCCTGGATGCAGGACGCCGGCAAGCCGCTGATGATTTCGCTCGAAGAGCAGAATCAGGTGGCGATGCGCGTTTCCGACAAGGGCCAGGCGCTGTTCTTCGATATCGACAGTGGCGCTGAATTGAAGCGCGTCGATCTGCCTGTGCCAGCCGGCACCACCGTGACCTCCATTGGCGAAGACCAGCCAGGTCATCCGCTGGTAGCCGTGGGCCTGTCCAACGGACAGGCGCTGGTGTTCCGTCACACCTATAAAGTCAGCTACCCCGATGGCAAGAAAACCATCACTCCGGCCATCGAATACCCGTATGGCGAAGCGCCGATCGCGGTGAACGAGGGCGGTGGGGCGCTGGAGCACGTCAGCCTCAACGCGACCGATTCGACCCTGATGCTGGTGGGTTCGACCGGTTCGCAGCTCAATGTGCTGGCGCTGACCAGCGAAGAAAACATGATGACCGGCGAAGTCACCAACGAGCAGAAGCGTATCGAGCTGCCGCAGATGACCGAGCCGGTGAAGAACATCTTCGTCGACCCGCGCCAGCAATGGCTGTACGTGGTCAACGGACGCGCCCAGGCCGACGTGTTCAGCCTGCGCGACAAGAGCCTCAACGGTCGCTACAAACTGCTGGAAAACGCCGACGCCCAAGTCACGGCCTCGACCCAGCTGGTGGGCGGTATCTCGCTGATCATCGGTGATTCCACGGGTGGTCTGGCCCAATGGTTCATGGCTCGCGATACCGATGGCGAGTTGCGTCTGAAGCAGATCCGCACCTTCCAGATGGGCACTGCGCCGATCGTTGAAATCACTGCCGAAGAGCGTCGCAAGGGTTTCGTTGCCCTCGATGCCAGCGGCAAGCTCGGCGTGTTCCACAGCACCGCGCACCGCACCCTGCTGGTCGATCCGGTGGTCGAGGGTCAGGGCCTGTTCGGTCTGTCGCCGCGTGCTAACCGGGTGATCGTCGAGGCCGGCGGCAAGCTGCAACCGCTGCTGCTCGACAACCCGCACCCGGAAGTATCGTGGAGCGCGTTGTGGAGCAAGGTCTGGTACGAAAACTACGATGAGCCTAAATACGTCTGGCAATCGACCGCCGCCAATACCGATTTCGAACCGAAACTGAGCCTCTCGCCACTGACCTTCGGCACCCTGAAAGCCGCGTTCTACGCGATGTTGCTGGCCGCGCCGCTGGCGGTTGCCGCAGCGATCTACACCGCGTACTTCATGGCCCCGGGCATGCGCCGCAAGGTCAAACCGGTGATCGAGCTGATGGAAGCGATGCCGACGGTGATTCTCGGTTTCTTCGCCGGTCTGTTCCTCGCGCCGTATGTGGAAGGGCATCTGCCGGGCATCTTCAGCCTGCTGATGCTGCTGCCGATCGGCATTCTGGTCGCCGGTTTTACCTTCAGTCGCCTGCCTGAGTCGATCCGCCTGAAAGTCCCGGATGGCTGGGAAAGTGCGCTGCTGATTCCGGTGATCCTGTTTGTCGGTTGGTTGTCGCTGTACATGAGCCCGTACATGGAGAACTGGTTCTTTGGCGGCGACATGCGCATGTGGATCTCCCACGACCTGGGCATCACCTACGACCAGCGCAACGCTCTGGTGGTTGGTCTGGCGATGGGTTTTGCGGTGATCCCGAACATCTACTCGATCGCCGAAGACGCCGTGTTCAGCGTGCCGCGTGGCTTGACCCTCGGCTCCCTGGCACTTGGTGCCACGCCGTGGCAGACCATGACCCGCGTGGTGATCCTCACCGCCAGCCCGGGCATTTTCTCGGCACTGATGATCGGCATGGGCCGTGCGGTCGGCGAAACCATGATCGTGCTGATGGCTACGGGTAACACCCCGGTCATGGAAATGAACCTGTTCGAAGGCCTGCGCACCCTGGCCGCCAACGTCGCGGTGGAAATGCCCGAGTCGGAAGTCGGCGGCAGCCACTACCGCGTGCTGTTCCTCTCGGCGCTGGTGCTGCTGTTGTTCACCTTCGTCATGAACACCCTGGCAGAACTGATTCGTCAGCGTCTGCGCAAGAAATACTCGTCGCTTTAAGAAAGGTAGAAGTCTGTGAAACAGAACTCCCTGAATGGATGGTTCAAGAGCGGCGCCCCGGGCGTCTGGATCAGCGGTGGCGCGGTGTCCATCGCGGTCATCATGACCATTGGCCTGCTGGCGGTGATTGCCGTGCGCGGTCTGGGTCACTTCTGGCCGGCGGACCTGATCCATGCCAGCTACGACGTACCGGGCCAGGCCAATCACCTGGTCATCGGCGAAGTGGTACAGAAAGAAGAAGTGCCGCGTGCACGCCTGAAAAGCGCCGGCCTGCCGGTGCCTGATCAGGGCCCGGAATTCATGACCCGCGAGCTGATCAAGGTCGGCAACCGTGACCTGAACGGCAACGACTTCACCTGGGTGGTCGGCGAGTGGCTGACCAACCAGACCACGCCGCCGGAACTGATGGCGATCGAGCGTCGCGAGTGGGGCAACTTCTACGGCTACCTGGTCAACGTCAAACAGGACGGCAAGGTGATCGCCGAAGGCGAAGCGGCCTGGCCTGAGCTGCAAGCGCGGATCGACCGCGTGAACAAGCTCGCCGCGCAGCTCAAGTCGCTGGAAAAGACTGATATCGGGGCGATCAACGCAGGCCTGGAACGCATCCGTCTGCACGGTCGCAAACTGGAGCTGGACGGCAAGCTTGATGCCACTGCGCAAGCGGACATGGACGCCGAACGTGCCGAGCTGAACGCGCGTTATCAGGACATCGAAGCGCGTCTGGCCGATCTGCATGCGCAGTTCAACCGCGACGCTTTGACCGCTCGCGATGCCAACGGCAAAGAGATCGAAATCGGCCTGGGCAAAGTCGTTCACGCCTATCAGCCGAACGCGATGAGCACCTTCACCAAGGTCGGTTTCTACTTCAGCAAGATCTGGGAATTCCTCTCGGATGACCCGCGTGAAGCGAACACCGAAGGCGGCATCTTCCCGGCGATTTTCGGCACCGTGATGATGACCCTGATCATGGCGATGATCGTGACTCCGTTCGGCGTACTGGCGGCGGTGTACCTGCGCGAATACGCCAAGCAGAACACCCTGACGCGGATCATCCGGATCGCGGTGAACAACCTCGCCGGTGTTCCGGCGATTGTCTACGGCGTGTTCGGTCTGGGCTTCTTTGTTTATGTGTTGGGTGGTTCGGTCGACCGTCTGTTCTTCCCGGAAGCACTGCCGGCACCGACCTTCGGTACGCCGGGCCTGCTCTGGGCGTCGCTGACTTTGGCGCTGCTGGCGGTGCCGGTGGTGATCGTGGCGACCGAGGAAGGTCTGGCGCGTATTCCGCGTACCGTCCGTGAGGGCTCGCTGGCCCTTGGTGCGACCAAGGCGGAAACCCTGTGGAAGATCGTTATTCCGATGGCCAGCCCGGCGATGATGACCGGCATGATCCTCGCCGTGGCCCGCGCCGCCGGTGAAGTGGCGCCGCTGATGCTGGTGGGTGTGGTGAAACTGGCGCCGTCGCTGCCAGTGGACGGCAACTACCCGTACCTGCACCTGGACCAGAAGATCATGCACCTGGGCTTCCACATCTATGACGTCGGCTTCCAGAGCCCGAACGTCGAAGCGGCACGGCCACTGGTGTACGCCACGGCGCTGCTGCTGGTGCTGGTGATCGCGATCCTCAACCTGTCGGCGGTGTGGATTCGTAACCACCTGCGCGAAAAATACAAAGCTTTGGACAGTTGATATCCCTGTGGAAGCGGGCTTGCTCGCGAAAGCGGTGGGTCAGGCGACATTGATGTTGAGTGTGCCGGCCTCTTCGCGAGCAAGCCCGCTCCCACCCTAGATTGAGTACAGCCGCACCAAGCGGCTAACCGAACCGAATTTGTTAGCACAGGGAGCCTCCCATGCAGCACGAAACACCTACCCACGGCATCAACATGTCGGCCCTGGGGCGCGACAAGCAGAGCCTGAATCTCGAGCAGGAAACCGTGGCTATCGAAGTACCGGGCCTGAGCCTGTACTACGGCGACAAGCAAGCCCTGTTCGACGTCAGCATGAACATCCCGAAACAGCGCGTGACCGCGTTCATCGGCCCGTCCGGCTGCGGCAAGTCCACGCTGCTGCGTACCTTCAACCGCATGAACGATCTGGTTGACGGCTGCCGTGTCGAAGGCGCAATCAACCTGTACGGCAACAACATCTACCGCAAGGGCGAAGACGTCGCCGAACTGCGTCGTCGCGTCGGCATGGTGTTCCAGAAGCCCAACCCGTTCCCCAAGACCATCTACGAAAACGTGGTCTACGGCCTGCGCATCCAGGGCATCAACAAGAAGCGCATCCTCGACGAAGCGGTCGAGTGGGCGTTGAAAGGCGCGGCGCTGTGGGACGAAGTCAAAGACCGTCTGCACGACTCGGCACTTGGCCTGTCCGGCGGTCAGCAGCAGCGTCTGGTGATTGCCCGCACCATCGCCGTTGAGCCGGAAGTGTTGCTGCTCGACGAACCGTGCTCGGCCCTCGACCCGATCTCGACCCTGAAAGTCGAAGAGCTGATCTACGAGCTGAAGTCCAAGTTCACCATCGTCATCGTCACCCACAACATGCAACAAGCTGCGCGGGTGTCCGACTACACGGCGTTCATGTACATGGGCAAACTGGTGGAATTCGGCGACACCGACACCCTGTTTACCAATCCGGCGAAGAAGCAGACCGAAGACTACATCACCGGTCGTTACGGCTAGCAGACGCTGGTTGTCGCTCACTGAATTGACTGCGGCCCGCCGCACCTTACCGGACGCTCCAAGGACGCCAACATGATTAGTAAAGAAGGCCTTACCCACCACATTTCCGCGCAGTTCAACGCTGAACTGGAAGAAGTGCGCAGCCACCTGCTGGCCATGGGCGGGCTGGTCGAGAAGCAGGTCAACGACGCGGTCACCGCGCTGATCGAGGCCGACTCCGGCCTGGCCCAGCAGGTGCGCGAGATCGACGACCAGATCAATCAGATGGAACGCAACATCGACGAAGAATGCCTGCGCATTCTCGCCCGTCGTCAGCCGGCGGCGTCCGACCTGCGTCTGATCATCAGCATCTCCAAGTCGGTGATCGACCTGGAGCGCATCGGCGACGAAGCGACCAAGATCGCCCGTCGCGCCATTCAGCTGTGCGAAGAAGGCGAAGCGCCGCGTGGTTACGTCGAAGTGCGTCACATCGGCGACCAGGTGCGCAACATGGTCCGTGATGCGCTGGACGCGTTTGCCCGTTTCGACGCCGATCTGGCGCTGTCGGTGGCGCAGTACGACAAAGTCATCGACCGCGAATACAAGACCGCGCTGCGTGAACTGGCCACCTACATGATGGAAGACCCGCGCTCTATCTCGCGGGTTCTGAGCATCATCTGGGTGCTGCGTTCGCTGGAGCGGATCGGCGACCACGCGCGCAACATCTCGGAACTGGTGATCTACCTGGTGCGCGGCACCGACGTGCGTCATCTGGGCCTCAAGCGCATGAAGGAAGAAGTTGAGGGCACAAGCGGCGAAACCGCTAATGTTCCGGGCAATGCTGACGATAAGTAAGATTGCCTGAGAAAAGCGCCCGGCCCTTTGGCCGGGCGTTTTTGTTTGGGCGCTTGAATCAGGAAACCGAATTAAAAAGCAGCACCCGCGAACGAAAAGTCCCGGCGTGACTGAAGATTGTTGGCGATGTGCCATCAGCAAAGCGGTATGCTTGCCGGGATTTTTATAGGGGTGTTGGATGAGCAAGATCAGTGTGTTGGTCGTGGACGACGCTTCGTTCATTCGCGACCTGGTGAAAAAGTGCCTGCGTAACTACTTCCCGGGGATTCGTACCGAGGACGCCATCAACGGCAAAAAGGCCCAGGCGATGCTGGCCAGGGAAGCGTTCGACCTGGTGCTGTGCGACTGGGAAATGCCGGAAATGTCCGGCCTGGAACTGCTGACCTGGTGCCGCGAGCAGGACAACCTCAAGACCATGCCGTTCATCATGGTCACCAGCCGTGGCGACAAGGAAAACGTGGTGCAGGCGATTCAGGCTGGCGTTACCGGCTACGTCAGCAAGCCATTCACCAACGAACAGCTGCTGACCAAGGTCAAGCAGGCGCTGAACAAGGTTGGCAAGCTCGATACCCTGATGAACAGCGCGCCGACCAAGATGAACTCGGCATTCGGTAACGACTCCCTGAGCGCGTTGACCGGCGGCAAGCCTGCCGTGGTCGGTACTGCGCCGGCGGCCGCTGCTGCGGTGAATCCGTTCGCCAAGCCTGCTGCAGCTGCTCCGGCGCCTGCTGCTGCGCCGTCGCGTGGCTTGCTCAACAGCCCGCCGGTGCAGGCACCGGCTGCCTCGAAAGCGCCGGCCGGTGGTCGTGGCCAGGGCCAGTTGCGCTTGCCGAGCGGCACCCAGCAATGCGTGATCAAGGCCCTGAGCATCAAGGAAGCGCTGTTGGTGGTGAAACGCACCGACACCCTGCCGCAGATCCTCGACAGCGCCGTGCTCGACCTGGAGCAGGGCGACAACGCCGAAATCGCCCGTCTCAATGGTTATCTGCACGCTGTGGTCGCACACGAGCCGAAGCCGGACAGCGAATGGCTGCAACTGACCTTCCGCTTCGTCGATCAGGACGCGCAGAAGCTCGATTACATCTCCCGCCTGATCGCCCGCGGCACGGCGCAGAAGCACTTCGTTCCGGGCGCTTGATCCTCGTCGCCTGACACACCGCCTTCGCGAGCAAGCCCGCTCCCACCTTGAAATGCATTCCAAGGTGGGAGCGGGCTTGCTCGCGAAAGGGTCATCACTGACGACGTCCATTTTCCAGACTGCCCAATTTGAAACATCTGTCGACTAGCCTGGTCTGTCTCAGCTGCTAGGCTCTTTTCCAGGCCTTACTCGACAGAACCTTTGCCCATGCTCGCGCGCCTGCTGTTTTTCTGTGGTCTTTTCCTGGCCTCCACCTCGACTGTGGCCATGACCATCTACAAATCCACCGATGCCAACGGCGTGGTCTCGTACAGCGACCGGCCGAGCAAAGGCTCGCAGGTGTTCGTGTTTCAGGACCGCATGGTCGAGCACCTCGAGCGGCAGGTGTACCTCGATATCAAGAAGCAGAAGGGTACCGACGTGGTGTTCGTGCGCAACGACCTGTATGCGCCGGTCGAGGTGGCGCTGGCGTTCACCGGCATGAGCAATGTGCGTGGTGCCCCGGCACAAACGATCCGCCGGGTGCTGCCGGCGCGCAGCAATACCCGGTTGGCACTGCTGACGGCGATTAGCGGCAGCCAGCCGCTGGTGTATACGCCGCAGTTCCAGTACTCGCTGGGCGACCCCGCTGGCGCCGCGCAGAGCTATCGCTATCCGTTGCCGTGGCGGGGCGGGCCGTTCCGTCTGAGTCAGGGCGCCAACGGCCAGTACAGCCACTACGGGCCGAAGAACAAGTACGCGATGGACATCGCCATGCCGGTGGGTACGCCGATCATTGCCGCACGGGCCGGGGTGGTGGTGAAAACCGAAAACTCGCAGAGCGGGCGCGGCAATGATGCGTCCGGCAATTTCGTCCGGGTGCTGCATGACGACGGCACCATGGGCGTGTACCTGCATCTCAAGCAAGGTTCGGTGAGCGTACGTGAGGGGCAGCGAGTGACGGTCGGCAGCCCGCTGGCGCTGTCCGGCAACACCGGCAACAGCAGCGGCCCGCACCTGCACTTTGTGGTGCAGCGCAATACGGGGCAGGGGCTGGTGTCGATTCCGTATCAGTTCAACCAGCCGCTGGGGGCGCTGCCCAACTTTGCGTTGGGCAAGCAGTAAAGGCAGTGGAGCTCAACTGTGGCGAGGGAGCTTGCTCCCGCTGGGCTGCGAAGCGGCCCCAAACCCTGAAACCGCGTTCGATCAGATACACCTAGCACACAGTTCTGCGACTGCTGCGCAGCCGAGCGGGAGCAAGCTCCCTCGCCACAAAAGCTGTCCTGCAATCGCGATCAATCCAGCATCAACACCTTAGCCAGCACAATCTTCGGCCCTTTCATCTTCTTGATGATGATCCGCAGGCCTTCGACTTCCAGCACTTCTTCCTCTTCCGGTACCCGTTTCAAGGTCTCGTAGACCAGGCCGGCAAGAGTTTCGGCTTCGATGTGATCCAGGTCGATACCGAGCAGACGCTCAACCTTGAACAGCGGCGTATCGCCACGCACCAGCAGCTTGCCCGGCTGATACGCGAGGATCCCGCGTTCGGCCTTGCGGTGTTCGTCCTGGATGTCGCCGACCAGCACTTCCAGCACGTCTTCCATGGTCAGGTAGCCGATGATGTTGCCGTCGGCCTCTTCAACCACGGCGAAGTGCGAGCCGCCCTTGCGGAACTGCTCCAGCAGCTGCGACAGCGGCATGTGCCGCGACACGCGCTCCAGCGGACGGGTCAGTTCAGCCAGGTTGAACGACTCCGGAATGTGGTCCAGCGCCGCCAGTTCCAGCAGCAGGTCTTTGATGTGCAGCAGGCCGACGAACTCCTGGCGCTCGCTGTCGTACACCGGGTACCGGCTGAACTTGTGGCGACGGAACATCGCGAGGATTTCTTTCAGCGGCGCGTTGAATTCCAGGGTGATCAGGTCTTCGCGGGAGTTGGCCCAGTCGACCACTTCCAGTTCGCCCATCTCCACCGCCGAGGCCAGCACGCGCATGCCTTGGTCGCTCGGATCCTGACCACGGCTGGAGTGCAGAATCAGTTTCAGTTCTTCGCGGCTGTAATGGTGTTCGTGGTGCGGGCCGGGTTCGCCTTGGCCGGCGATCCGCAGAATCGCGTTGGCGCTGGCATTGAGCAGGTAGATCGCCGGGTACATCGCCCAGTAGAACAGGTACAGCGGCACCGCCGTCCACAGCGACAGCAGCTCGGGTTTGCGGATCGCCCACGACTTGGGCGCCAGTTCACCGACGACGATGTGCAGGTAGGAAATGATGAAAAACGCGGTGAAGAACGAAATGCCCTTGACCACTTCCGGCGACTGCACGCCGACCGCGCTCAGCAGCGGTTCGAGAATGTGCGCGAACGCCGGCTCACCGACCCAGCCGAGGCCGAGGGAGGCGAGGGTGATACCGAGCTGACACGCCGAGAGGTACGCATCGAGCTGACTGTGCACGGTGCGCAGGATGTGCCCGCGCCAGCCGTTCTTGTCAGCGATGGCCTCGACCCGGGTCGAGCGCAGTTTGACCATGGCGAATTCCGCCGCAACGAAGAAGCCGTTGAGCAAAACCAGGATCAGAGCGAAAAGAATCATGCCGAAATCGGCGAATATCGTAGCGAGGGACAAGCCAGGGGAAGGGTCCATGATGGAGTTTTGCAGGTTCCGTGATTCGTAAGAGAGAAAAAATCGCGCCTGAAAGGCAGACGCAAGTCAGCCAATGTAGCGGCTGACATGGCGATTGCCTAGTGGCGCGTGCTGGCCGGTATCACTCGGCGGCGCTGATGGCCCGTGCCTGGGCCACCTGGGCCGGGGCGAAATGGCAGGTGAACGTGCTGCCATGACCGGGCACGCTGCTGATCTCCATCCGCGCGCGGTGGCGCAGCAACACGTGTTTGACGATCGCCAGACCGAGCCCGGTGCCGCCAGTGTTGGAGTTGCGGCTGGAGTCGACGCGGTAGAAACGTTCGGTCAGGCGCGGCAGGTGCTTGCTGTCGATGCCGATCCCGGAATCCTGCACGCTCAGGTGCGCGCCTTGCTCGTCGCCCCACCAGCGAATGCGGATGTTGCCCTCGGCCGGGGTGTACTTCACCGCGTTGAACACCAGGTTGGAGAAGGCGCTGCGCAGTTCCGCCTCGCTGCCCTTGAGCAGGATGCGCGCATCGGCTTCGAGGGTGATTTTCTGGTTCTTCTGCCCGGACAACTGCTGGGCGTCGCTCTTGATTGACTGCAGCAGGGCGTCGATCTGCACTGGCTGGTTGTCCGACGGGTAATCGGTGGCTTCCAGTTTCGCCAACAGCAGCAGGTCGTTGAGCAGCGTCTGCATGCGTCCGCCCTGTTGCTGCATCTGCTGCAGGGCGCGGCTCCAGCGCGGGTTCACTTCCTCGACGTTGTCGAGCAGGGTTTCCAGGTAGCCGCAGATCACTGTCAGCGGTGTGCGCAGTTCGTGGGAGACGTTGGCGATGAAGTCTTTGCGCATCTGTTCCAGCTGATGGATGCGCGTAACGTCGCGTACCAGCATCAAGTGTTCGTTGTTGCCGTAGCGCGTCAGGTACAGCTGAATGCGCACGCGATCATTGGTCGGCGACGGGATTTCCAGCGGTTCGGCGTAGCTTTCCTGCTCGAAGTATTCCTTGAAACGCGGATGCCGTACCAGGTTGGTCACCGGTTGGCCGCTGTCCTGCGGGGTCTTGAGGCCGAGCAGGGTTTCCGCGGCGCGGTTCCACCATTCCAGGTTGCCGTCGCTGTCGAGCATGATCACCGCGTCTTTGAGCGCGGCGGTGGACTCCTGCACCCGGTCGATCACCGCTTGCAGGCGCCCGCGTACCCGTTGATCGCGGCGTTGCAGGTGGTAGATGCTGTCGAACACCTCGCCCCACAGACCATAGCCGTCGGGCGGTGCTTCATCGGGTTGGTGCAGGCGCAGCCATTCGTGCAGACGCAGCAGTTGCTTGAGCGTCCAGGCCAGGTAAATCCCCAGGCCTGCTGCGAGGCTCCAGCCGTAGTAGCCGGTGATCAGGCCGATCACCAGACACGCTGTGACCAGCAACAGCATGTGGCGAATCAGGGTGCCATGCCAGTTTTGATTCACGGAAAATACGGTCCTTGTCAGCGAGTCTGGCGGTCGGATCAGGCCTTGGTGGAAAACCGGTAGCCGGTGCCGCGCACGGTTTGTACCAGATTTTCGTAAGCATCGCCGAGGGCCTTGCGCAGGCGGCGGATGTGCACGTCGACGGTGCGCTCTTCAACATAAACGTTGCCGCCCCAGACCTGATCCAGCAACTGCCCGCGCGTGTAGGCGCGTTCCTGGTGGGTCATGAAGAATTGCAGCAGACGGTATTCGGTCGGGCCCATTTCGGCCGGACGGCCGTCGATGGTCACGCGGTGGCTGATCGGGTCGAGCAGCAGGCCACCGACTTCGATCGGCGCTTCGCCATCGGTCGGACCGGCGCGGCGCAGCACAGCCTTGAGGCGGGCGACCAGTTCGCGTGGGGAAAACGGTTTGGTGATGTAGTCGTCAGCGCCGACTTCAAGACCCTGGATCTTGTTGTCCTCTTCGCCCTTGGCGGTGAGCATGATGATCGGGATGTCCCCGGTCAGCTCGTCACGCTTGAGGCGGCGGGCCAGTTCGATGCCGGAGGTGCCGGGCAGCATCCAGTCGAGCAGGATCAGGTCCGGTTTGCGGTCAACGATGATGGCGTGTGCCTGCTGCGAGTTCTCCGCCTCGAGGCAGTCATAGCCGGCCATTTCCAACGCAACGGCGATCATTTCGCGAATGGGCGCTTCGTCGTCGACGATCAGAATGCTCCTGCCAACCATGCCTTAATCCTCTTGTCATTTAACTGTCTTGCGCCGCATTAGATAACGGAATTATTGCAGTCGTGTGACAGTATTTTAGTCGCCCGGCGGTTGGCGTGATCCTGGACTAAGCTCTAAGTCCGAATCCTGACAACCACAAAAGAAGGTTTCCATGACTCAAATGACTGCTTCTTTCAAAGCTCTGCTGATGGCTGCTGCCGTTGCTTTACCGACCATGGCGTTTGCTGCTGAGCCAGCGATGGAGAAGGACGGCATGTTTACCGATCACAAGGGCATGACCCTGTACACGTTCGCCAAAGACTCGGCGGGCAAGTCCATGTGCAACGACAAATGCGCGGCGAACTGGCCACCACTAATGGCTACGGCCGGCGACAAGTCCATGGGCGACTGGACCGTGATCAAGCGTGACGATGGCAAGATGCAATGGGCCTACGAGGGCAAACCGCTGTACACCTTCGTCATGGACAAGAAGGCTGGTGACATGACCGGTGAGGGCAAAATGGACGGCGCCTGGCACGTCGCCAAAGCCAAGTAAACGCAAACCCCTTGTAGGAGTGAGCCTGCTCGCGATGACGGTGTATCAGTTAACAGCAATGTGGCTGATACACCGTCATCGCGAGCAGGCTCACTCCTACAGGTTTGTGTTTAGCGCAACGCGTAATCCAGCACGATCCCGACAAAAATCGCCAGCCCCGCCCAGTGGTTGTGCAAAAACGCCTTGAAGCAACGCATGCGGTCGCGATCACGGGTGTACCAGAACTCCCACGCATAGCATCCAGCGGCCACCAACAGACCGAGATGGAACCAGATGCCCAGCTCGAACTTCGACCCGGCCAGCAACAGGCAGCCCAGCGACAGCGCCTGCAACGTCAGGATGATCACCCGATCCGCATCGCCGAACAGAATCGCCGTGGATTTCACGCCGATCTTCAGGTCGTCGTCACGGTCAGTCATCGCGTAATACGTGTCATAACCCACCGTCCACAGCAGGTTCGCTATCCACAGCAGCCACGCGGCGGCGGGCACCGCGCCGGTCTCGGCGGTGAACGCCATCGGCATGCCCCAGGAAAACGCCGCGCCCAGCACCACTTGCGGGTAATAGGTGTAGCGCTTCATGAATGGGTAGGTGAACGCCAGTGCCAGACCGCCCAGCGACAGCCAGATCGTCGGCGCGTTGGTGCACAGCACCAGCAGGAAACTCACGCCCATCAGCAGCGCGAAGAACACCAGCGCCTCTTTCGAACTGATCTTGCCGCTGGCCAGAGGGCGTTGCGCGGTGCGTTTGACGTGGCCGTCGACCTTGCGATCGGCCCAGTCGTTGATCACACAGCCACCGGCGCGGGTCAGCACCACACCGAGGACGAAAATCACAATGTTGGCCAGCGATGGCGAACCCTTGCCGGCAATCCACAGTGCCCACAGCGTCGGCCACAGCAGCAGGTAAATGCCGATCGGCTTGTCCATGCGCGTCAGTTGAATGAAATCCCAGGCGCGCGGGTTCAAGCGGTTCAAGGACTTGAGCAGGCTCTGGTACATCAGCAGTTCTCCGGATGGGCGCGGGCGGCGTTCCACAGGGTCGGCAGGAAAATCTCCGCCACCAGTACGCTCAAGGCGCCACGGTCGAAACGCGAGCGCCGGCCCCACAGCTCGGGGGCGCGGCAGGCTGGCGGCAACCAGTCCTGCGGGTAGTAACAGACCTCGATGGCGCGGCGCTGGAAGGCGTGGTCGCAAAACAGCAGTTCGCCCAGCGAGCGGCTGCCGAGTTCGTCCATGTGCAAGCCGTCGCCTTGCAGGGCGGCGCGTGAAGCCACGCTGCGGGCGAACACCCAGGCTTCGCCGTGACCGCGCAGATACACCTCGCGCACCCAGCCTTCGCTGCCTTCGGCCAGATCCAGCGCCGCGCATTCGTCGCTGCGCAGGGTGTCCCAGCCTTCGAACAATGGCATGACGCTGAAGCCGTCGTTCGACAGCCGCGTCAGGCGGCGGGTCAGCGAACCTTCGTCGAACAACCAGTCCAGGGTCAACGAATCGGGAAGGGGCGTCAGTCGGCTTTGAGTCAGCCAGAGCGGGGCCGGGCAGGCATTTGAATGTTGCACAATGAGTCATTATTGGCCGCAAATGAGGCGGTGAGCTTAACATGGCGTGCTGCGAATTTGATGGATCCGGGGCGCCGTTGCGCCGAACAGGCTTGCATCTGCCCGGCACCCTCAGTACAAAACGCCCTGAGCCGGATGGCAGCGCAACCACCATCGACCATCCGCGCCGACAAAAGCCTGAATCCTGAGGAAGTACCTGAATGAAAAAGTGGCAATGCATCGTCTGCGGCCTGATCTACAACGAAGCTGACGGTTGGCCGGATGACGGCATCGCGCCGGGCACCCTGTGGCAGGACGTGCCGGAAGACTGGCTGTGCCCGGACTGCGGCGTGGGCAAGTCGGACTTCGAAATGATCGAAATCAACTGAGAAAAACCAAGGAGTAAGGCATGAACGCACCTGTCGTAATCGTCGGCACCGGGCTTGCGGGTTACAACCTGGCCCGGGAGTTTCGCAAACTCGATGGCGAAACCCCGCTGCTGCTGATTACCGCCGATGACGGGCGCTCTTACTCCAAGCCGATGCTCTCCACCGGTTTCGGCAAGAACAAGGACGCCGATGGCCTGAGCATGGCCGAACCCGGCGCCATGGCCGAGCAGTTGAAGGCCGAAGTGCGCACCCACACGCGCATCAGCGGCATCGACGCCGGCCACAAGCGCCTGTGGATCGGCGAAGAAGCGGTGTACTACCGCGACCTGATCCTCGCCTGGGGCGCAGAAACCGTGCGTGTGCCGATCGAGGGTGATGGCTCCGAGCTGGTATTCCCGATAAACGATCTCGAAGACTATGCGCGCTTTCGTGCCGCCGCTGCGGGCAAACGCCGCGTATTGCTGCTGGGGGCGGGCCTGATCGGCTGCGAATTCGCCAATGACCTGATCCTCGGTGGTTACGAGGTGCAACTGGTGGCGCCGTGCGAGCAAGTGATGCCGATGCTGCTGCACCCGGCCGCTGCGGCCGCCGTGCAGGCCGGGCTGGAAAGCCTCGGCGCGCGTTTTCACCTCGGCCCGGTGCTGACCCGCCTGCAAAAAGTCGCAGACGGGTTGGAAGCGCATCTGTCCGACGGGCAGGTGATTGCCTGCGATGTGGTGGTGTCGGCCATTGGCCTGCGCCCGCGCATCGATCTGGCCGCGGCGGCCGGGGTGCAGGTCAATCGCGGTGTCGTAGTCGACCGCTACCTGAAGACTTCCCACGCCAATATCTACGCCTTGGGCGACTGCGCCGAGGTCGATGGGCTGAATCTGTTGTACGTGATGCCCCTCATGAGCTGTGCGCGTGCGCTGGCACAAACCCTGGCGGGCAATCCGACGGCCGTGAGTTACGGCCCGATGCCGATCACGGTGAAAACTCCGGTGTGCCCGTTGGTCGTTTCGCCACCGCCACGGGGCAGCGAAGGCGTCTGGACCGTCGAAGGGCAGGGCACCGACATCAAGGCCCTGTGCCACAGTGCCGATGGTCAGTTGCTCGGCTATGCACTGACCGGCGCGGCGGTAATGGAAAAACTTGCTCTGAACAAACAGCTTCCGGCCCTGCTGGCGTAAATACCGGTCGTTCTGTCGGAATCACCCCGCTTTTGCCCCTACAAAGGTCGCGGGGAGACTGGCGCCGCCGGTATCCGCGTGCCATTCTCACTCCCGTCTGCCGCAGAGTAGAGCCTGCGGCGCCTTGGGCGCTGTTCCAACGAGAACAGCACGGACATAACAACAAAAAACCGTCAAAGGGGCTTCACTAATGCGTAAACCAGAACTCGCCGCTGCAATCGCTGAAAAAGCGGATCTGACCAAAGAACAGGCCAACCGCGTTCTCAACGCCGTCCTCGAAGAAATCACCGGCGCTCTGCACCGCAAGGACAGCGTCACGCTGGTGGGCTTCGGCACCTTCCTGCAACGCCACCGCGGCGCCCGCACCGGCAAGAACCCGCAAACCGGTGAGCCGGTGAAGATCAAGGCCAGCAACACCGTGGCATTCAAGCCAGGCAAGTCGTTGAAAGACAGCGTCAATCCTTAAATTGCGGCGAACTCCCTGAATGACAGGGAGTACCGTAATAAAAAATGGGCACACCGATTGCGGTCGGGTGCCCATTTTTTGTGGCTGACGATTAGCCGGATCAAGCCGAGAAGAAGTACCGGGTCAGGTGAAAGAAGGTCGGTGCGGCGAAGCAAATCGAGTTCATTCGATCAAGCATGCCGCCGTGGCCCTTGATCATCGTGCCCCAGTCCTTAGCACTCAGGCTGCGTTTGATCGCGGACATGACCAGCTCTCCGAGAAAGCCCATCACTACAATCACCCGTGATATCAGCAATGATTGCCAAAAGCTGAACGGCGTCATCCAGAACATGCATCCACCGAGCAGCGTCGCTCTCGAGCCGCCAATCAGCCCCTCGACGGTTTTCGACGGGCTCACCAGCGGCGCCACTTTGTGTTTACCGAAGAGCTTGCCGAACACTTACTGCAGCACATCGCTCATCTGCACCACGAAAACCAGATAGAACAACAGCAGTGCGCTCTGCCCTTGGAAACCCTGCAAATCCAGCAACGAGAGCGCCGGCGCGTGACTGATGCAGTAAATGCAGATCATCACGTCCCACTGAATTTTCGCCATACGCTCCAGAAAACCCTCGATGTCCTGGCTCAGCAAGGTAGTGGCCGGCAGCAAGAGGAGGGCATGCACCGGCATCAGCAGCGTGAACATCGAATAATTAGTAGTTACCTACCGTGCAGCAGTCTTTGGATCGCAGTGTCGGGCAAGATGCCGTCTATTCGGTCATGCGAACTCTTAAACGCAATGTCTTATCTTGGATTTGCGCCAACCCTAGCGTGCCCAAAACTTTATCGTTCGACGTCTGCCCTTTGCATTCAAGTTCCTGTTTGAAGACTTTACTTAATCGGGAGTCTGAGTACTTGCAGTCGACTGACAGCAAATTCTCATCTGGCCCAAACCTTCTCAGTTCTTCATCGGCCAAGTCATCAACGTGTATCCAGACAGCGCTTAAGCCAAGCCTCTCTGGATCCTCGGTCATGTCCATAATCCAGAGTTTTATTCCGCTCAGTAGCGAGAGGCAGCCGCCAAGACTGGGGAGTAGTTTCACGTCGAATTTAGAGGTATGTGCAGTGGGCTTTGCGGGTTGGCTAAATTTCTTGACCCCAACGTTGGGGGCGCTCGGGTAGTTCTCGGGTACAAAACAGTAATGAGATGAAATTGGCTGATAGTACGCTTCGGCGTCAACCCTGATATTCGCAGGGACATCCATATTCAGTGTCGCAGAGCTTGAAAGTGAACCGCATGCAGTTCCGAATATTATGACGCTGGCCAATATCAAGGTTCGAAACCAATGCGCTGCAGTGGCGAGGTACAGGCTAGGCGTTAACAAGAACATCAGTACTTCCTTATTGACTAAATTGATTTAGACGAACGAATCAATCTCCAGCTGAGATGGCGCTCCAACGGCATGTCCCCCGTCATTGCCGCGATCGCTGCATCGTGGCCCTGGGCGCCGGGAGGAATCATCGCCAGTTGCTCCTGAACGAGGTTTTCCGGGTGTGCATCCCGGCGCAGCAGGTTCTCCTGCACCCACTCGGGCTGTTCGGCATGGCTGCCGTAAACATAAGCCTCGGTGACTCGCTGGTTGCGCAAAGCGCAAAGCAAAACCGGCGACCGGATTAGGAGTTAGTACCACTCCGTTTGCGGTATGCATCGGCTTGGGTCTGGCGCAGGAGTTCATCCAGGTGGCCGGTAAGCTCGGCACGGGGTCGTCCTGGTTGACGATGCGGTGGTGGACCAGTGGCTGGACGCTGTTGATGAAAGTCGAATCGCTGGCGCGCGGTGCGCCGTAGGTGTAGAGCAAGATATCCGGTGAGTACTGAGGGTCGCGGCGCAGCATCTCGGACAAGATCAGTACTATTGCCCCGCCCAGGCTGTGTCCGGTAATCAGCAGTTTTTGCCCGCTATAGAGTCTCTCGACCGTCAGATTCTGGAAAACCCGCTGATCATGACTGAACTGCAAATAATGCAACGCAGGCATCAGCGTCAGCTCATAGTGGGTCAGGCGTTTTCCGCTTTCACCCACCCGCACATATTCAATGCGCCCGTGAATACCTTCGTTGTCGAACCCGAATTGCAGAAATGCCGGCTGACTGAGCAGGCTTTCCAGATCGATATCTGCACGTTCGCTGGCTAGCTCGACCCGGATCGCGTATAGGCAGCTGATGGCTTCTGCACCATCAAATGCGAGCACCTTGGAGTCGTGGCGAAAGCCGGGATTCTGCAGGGTAAAAGGCGCGCAACTGCCCGTACTGAACATACGCTTGTCCTTAAGCAGGTGAGTCGATGCGCGGTGTTCGAGCGTCCCTGATCGCCACGCGAAAAGAATTTGCCCAAGCAAGCTAGCAATGCGAGAAATAAATTGATGTAAGAAATATCCCTGACATTTGTCAGAGTATTCCGAAGTGAAAGTGTTGTGCGGATTGAAGGAGATGACTGTAGGAAGTCACTTCGATAATTATTGAGTTGGCACTGAAGTACAGCATTCACGAGATGAATAAAGTTTCAGAAAAATGAATTGCCATCAAATTGATGGCACTTTTTTTGTTGAGCGTTGTCGCCGCTGAATTGTTTGTAATTCCAGCGGGTTTTCGGAAAAATCCTACTTCTATTTTTTTCGAGAGTTGTCATGCTGGCCCCCGTGTAATAGGACGGATGTTCGACGCGATTCGCGCAGGCTGGATCGGGCCGCTCTGGATCAAGGGTTCTGAGGGCGCAGGGCAAATGTTCACAATATAATTCGCCATCAGGGATTCCCCTGCCACATATAGGGCGATCTCCTACACGGCCCAATGAACACTTCGTCTTGTTGTTTAACCAGATGCTTGCTAGTGGCCATCATAGTGATTACGATGCGCCCACTTGAAAGAGCACATCTCAATTGGATGAGTCGCTTCACCGCTCTTCGATACTGTCCCGCGCCGTGGCAACTCCAATAGGCGCATGACTGTAATCCTAATTAAAGGCCATGGATGTCCTACTCAAGCAAACTTTCCGCCCATTACCTCGAACTCGCAAAAGTCTCTGTTTCCAAAGAGAATTTCGCGGGCGAAGATGTTCGTTTTTCGAGCGAATTCGAGGCGCTGGAAAGCGAGCTGGCCAAAGCCTCGTCGATGCACGAAAGCGGGCAGATCGACTGGCTGAAAATCCGTGAAAACAGCGAAAATCTGCTGCGTACCCAATCCAAGGATTTGCGCGTCGGCGCCTGGCTGACCTGGTCGTTGTACCAGCGTGAATCCTTCCCCGGGCTGCTGGCCGGCCTCGGTCTGCTGCACCATCTGTCGGAAAATCACTGGGCCGACGTTCACCCGCTCAAACCACGCACCCGTGCCGCCGCCATCGGCTGGCTGGTGCCGCGTCTGGAGCAGGTGCTCACCGAAAACATCGCGATCAAGGAACAGCTGCCGATGTTCCGGCAGTTGTCCGAGCATCTGGCCGGCCTCGATGCCGCGTGCACCGAGCACTTGGGCGATGACGCGCCGCTGTTGCTGCCGCTCTCGCGTCGCTTGAAAACCATGATCCAGCGCGCCGCCGACAACCAGCCGGCCCCCGGTGTGGTGGGCGCAGCGGTGGCGCAGGTCAAGCAGGCCGCGAGCCAGTTGCTGACTCCCGGCGCACCGATCGACAACGAAAAAGACGCTTACAAGGCCCTGCGCGCCCAGCAGGAAAGCGCGCGTCCGTTGTGTGCCTGGTGGCTCAAGCAGAAGGCCACCGACCTGCGCGCCCTGCGTCTGAACCGCACTTTGCTCTGGCTGCCGATCGACGCGGTGCCTGAGCGCAATGCCGAGCAGATCACCGTGCTGCGCGGTCTGCCTGTCGACAAGCTCAAGCAGTATCAGGATCGCTTCGATCAGGGCAAATACGCCGACCTGCTGGTGGAACTGGAGGCGAGCCTGGCGAAGGCGCCGTTCTGGTTCGATGGTCAGAGGATGGTCTGGGAATGTCTCCAGAACCTCAACGCCGAGATGGCAATGCGCGAAGTGGAAATCCACTTCGCGCTTTTGGTTCAGCGCCTGCCCGGCATCATCGAATGTCGTTTCCATGACGGCGCGCCGTTTGCCGATCCGTCCACCCGGGCGTGGATCGCCGGCAATGTCATGCCGCACCTGCAAAGCGCCAGCGCGCCGCGCAAGGTTGAAACCGACGACGTTGAAACCCAGCCGGCCTGGGAAAAGGCCCTGCAGGAAGTGCTGCCGCTGCTGCGCAAGGAAGGCTTGAAGCCTGCCGTGCAAATCCTCAAGCAGGGGCTGCAATCGGCCCACGGTGGCCGCGAGCGGTTTTTCTGGCAGTTCGCCCTCGCGCGACTGTGCTTCATGGCCAAGAAGTACGAACTGGCCAAGAACCAGCTCGAAACCCTCGATCAGACATTACAGGACTCAGGCCTGCACGCCTGGGAGCCCGATCTTGCATTGGAAGTGCTGCACCTGCTGCACAGTTGCTGCGAGTTGTTACCGCAGAACCATGCAGTGCGTGAACGCAAGGAAGAGATTTATCGCAGGCTGTGCCACCTCGATCTCGAAGTGGTACTCGAATAGGCCCCAGGGCCACAACCGCAAGGAGAAAAGCCATGGCCAAAGAAGGCTCGGTAGCCCCCAAGGAACGCATCAACGTCACCTTCAAACCCGCCACCGGCGGTGCTCAGGAAGAGATTGAACTGCCGCTGAAGCTGCTGGCAATCGGTGACTACACCCACCGCAAGGACGATCGCAAAATCGAAGATCGCAAGCCGATCAGCATCGACAAGATGACCTTCGACGAAGTGTTGGCCAAGCAAGAACTGGGTCTGACGCTGAGCGTGCCGAACCGTCTGCAGGAAGATGGCGAGGCCGACGAGCTGGCTGTGCAACTGCGCGTCAATTCGATGAAGGACTTCAACCCGGCCAGCCTGGTCGAGCAAGTGCCTGAGCTGAAAAAACTGATGGAACTGCGCGATGCGCTGGTGGCCCTCAAAGGCCCGCTGGGTAACGCACCTGCGTTCCGTAAAGCGATCGAAGGCGTGCTCGCCGACGACGAATCCCGCGGTCGCGTACTCGGTGAGCTGGGCCTGAACGCCGCAGCCCCGGACGCCTGAGACTCCAGCCAAGGAAGCCAACACAATGAGCACTAGCGCAGCACAAGAGAAGAGCGCCGAAAGCGGCGAGTACAGCATTCTCGACAGCATCATCGCCGAAACCCGTCTGACTCCGGACGACGAAGCCTACGACATCGCCAAGCGTGGCGTGTCGGCGTTCATCGAAGAACTGCTCAAGCCGCAGAACAACGGTGAGCCGGTCAAGAAGGCCATGGTTGACCGCATGATCGCCGAGATCGATGCCAAGCTCAGCCGTCAGATGGACGAGATCCTGCACCACCCGGACTTCCAGGCTCTGGAATCGTCGTGGCGTGGCCTGCAGTTGCTGGTCGACCGCACCAACTTCCGCGAAAACATCAAGATCGAAATCCTCAACGTCTCCAAAGAAGACCTGCTGGACGATTTCGAAGACTCGCCGGAAGTCATGCAGTCGGGCCTGTACAAGCACATCTACACCGCTGAATACGGCCAGTTCGGTGGTCAGCCGGTGGGCGCGATCATCGCCAACTACTTCATGTCCCCAAGCTCGCCGGACGTGAAACTGATGCAGTACGTGGCCAGCGTTTCGTGCATGTCCCACGCGCCGTTCATCGCCGCGGCCGGCCCGAAATTCTTCGGTCTGGAAAGCTTCACCGGCCTGCCGGATCTGAAAGATCTGAAAGACCACTTCGAAGGCCCGCAATTCGCCAAATGGCAGAGCTTCCGTACTTCGGAAGATTCCCGTTACGTCGGTCTGACCGTGCCGCGTTTCCTGCTGCGTAACCCGTACGACCCGGAAGAAAACCCGGTGAAGTCGTTCGTGTACAAGGAAACCGTCGCCAACAGCCACGAGCACTACCTGTGGGGCAACACCGCGTTCGCGTTCGGCACCAAGCTGACCGACAGCTTCGCCAAATTCCGCTGGTGCCCGAACATCATCGGCCCACAGAGCGGTGGCGCTGTTGAAGACCTGCCGCTGCACCACTTCGAAAGCATGGGCGAAATCGAAACCAAGATCCCTACCGAGGTTCTGGTCTCCGACCGTCGTGAATACGAACTGGCCGAGGAAGGCTTCATCTCCCTGACCATGCGCAAAGGCTCCGACAACGCGGCGTTCTTCTCCGCCAGTTCGGTGCAGAAGCCAAAGTTCTTCGGCATCAGCGCAGAAGGCAAGGCGGCAGAGCTGAACTACAAGCTCGGCACCCAACTGCCGTACATGATGATCGTCAACCGCCTGGCTCACTACTTGAAAGTGCTGCAGCGCGAGCAACTCGGTTCGTGGAAGGAACGTACCGACCTCGAGCTGGAACTGAACAAGTGGATCCGCCAGTACGTGGCCGACCAGGAAAACCCGAGCGCCGAAGTCCGTGGCCGTCGTCCGCTGCGCGCTGCGCAAGTGATCGTCAGCGACGTTGAAGGCGAGCCGGGCTGGTACCGCGTCAGCTTGAACGTGCGTCCGCACTTCAAGTACATGGGTGCCGATTTCACCCTGTCGCTGGTTGGCAAGCTGGACAAAGAGTAAGAGCAGCTCATGGACGGATACGGCAGCCTTTTCGAACGCCTCAACGGCGATGCGGAACTACGCAAGGGCAGGAGCCTCGAGGCTTCTGCCATGGCGTCGGTGGCTGCCCATCTGGCCAAAATGCTCAGCACCCGGGCGGGCAGCGTGCAAACGCTGTCCGACTACGGGTTGCCCGATCTCAATGACATGCGCCTGAGCCTGCACGACTCCCTGAGTCAGGCCCGCCTGGCCATCGAAAGCTTCATCGAAGCCTACGAACCGCGCCTGAGCAACGTGCGTGTCATTTCCCTGCCGCGTGACCACGACCAGCTGCGGCTGGCCTTCAGCATCGAAGGCCTGCTGGAAGTCGAGGGTTTCAAGCGTCAGGTCAGTTTTTCCGCGCGCCTGGATGGCAGCGGTCAAGTGAAGGTCACCTAAGGAGATTCCCGATGTCTGGCAAACCCGCAGCACGCGTATCCGACCCCACCGCTTGCCCACTTCCAGGCCACGGTACCAACCCCATCGCCGCCGGTTCCGGCGACGTGTTCTTCGACGGCCTCGCGGCCGCCCGCCAAGGCGATGCCTCGGCGTGTGGTGGTGCGTTGGTTGGCGATCTGGCGACCACCGTTTTGATCAATGGCAAACCAGCTGCGACCGTAGGTTCGGTTGGTTCTCACGGCAATAAAGTCACGGCAGGTTCCGGGACGGTGATTATCGGGAATTCGCATTCGCCGGCGCCATTTTCGGGGCTTGCCGCTATAGCGGTTGTCGCGGCGCTGGATTACCGACTGGGTTTGCAGTCCGGTGGCAACTCGGTAATGACGCCGCTGGAAATTCCAGACTTCGACGAGCTGAAATCAGGAACATCGAAAAACCGTGAGTTGGTCGATTTCATAGTCGAGAACCGCATGGACGCAGCTGACAGTGTGAAGCTGGAAGTGCTGGACGGCGAAAAGCCGGTCTACGCCGAAGCCAACACTGCGCCGTTCCTGCCGCCAGGCAAGCATCCCTGGCAATGGGACGGCTACGACACGGCCGGCATCCTCGACACCAAAATCCTCAAAAGCCCAAACCTCAAGGTACGTCTGACCGCGACCGGAGCAGGGAAGCAGCAAGTCACCGAAGTGAAGCTCGCTTGTTCGGCCGAAGAGGTGAAGTGGGTCGATGTGCGTATCGATCGTAATGCCAAGACCGTGGAAGTGACCCTGCGCCCGAGCTTCTCGGATGGTGGCAGCAGTGGTTCCACGCCTGGCCTGGTGCCTACGCCATTCAGCACTCTGCTGGGTTGGGCCAAGGAAGGCATCGAATTGTATTGGTCTCGCAATGGTTCGCGCGGCGGTGGTATTGCCGAAGGCATCACGACCAGCAAAGGGGTCTACAAAGTCACGGTCAAAGCCGACGTCAATGTCGAGCCCAAGGCCGTGAACTTCCCGTTGATTGACTCGTTGTCAGCGGACTTCGGTCGGTCGACCAGCCTGGCAATTGCCCGCAAGGTTTACCACAACGCTGGCTATGCCTTTGACCAGCTCGTCAAGCGTCAGGGCCTCACGGCTGCGGATGCTGCCAACTACGCCCAGGAAGAGTTCAAAGAGACTTCGGCGCATGAATTCGGGCATCTGATTCTCAACGAATACGGTGGCGGGCTGATCCCGAATTACTCGTGGACGCACAAGGAAACGTCAACGTTGATGCAGAACCCCAAGGCCAACCACCCGACACCGAGCACGGGTGAGGTGGATGTCATGCATTACTTCAGCAGCTACACCCAGTCGGCCGCCAACCTGCAGAAGCGCATGGCCGCTTCCGAACAAGACGTGAAGAGCTTGCTTTGGCTGGCCAGGGTTGAATTCGATGACTAGGTTCGCCGGTTTCATCCTGCTGTTTGTCTCCCTGTACGGCTGCGCCGCGCAGCAGGTCTACAACAACCATGTGTACATGGAAAACCGTTGTGGCCAGCCACTGGAAATCAAGGTCTCCAACAGCTCGAACATGCATTCACTGGAGCGCAACCTTAACGTTGCAGCAGGCGCACGCGCGCTTGTGGCGAGTTTTGCTTCTTACGGTGAAGACGTGATCGAACAGATCCCGAGCAATTATCAGCTGACCCTCCACGATGCCGCGGGTAGCAAGACCCTGGACGCCGCTCAGTTGAAACAACACCTGGCTGCCGTCGAGAAAGTCACTGAAGGCACGCAGCGCGAGTGGACAATCAGCGAGGCATCGGTTTGTCCATGAAACTGCCAAAGACGATTTTGATGATGAGATGGGTAAGTTTCTTCGCGTACTTCTTTTCGCTGACTGCATGCGCTGCGCAGCAGGTCTATCGCAATGATGTTTATCTGCTGAACACTTGTGGAGTACCACTGGAGCTGACGCTGGCGAACGACTCCAACTATGCCGATCAGCCACGCAGTTTCACGTTAAACCCGAACCAGCGCAGTTCCATCGGCAACTACCAGTCATTCGGTGAAGACGTATCCGGTCAGATCAGCGACCAGTACAGCCTGTCGATCAAAAGCCAGAACGCGACTAAGTCCATCGACGCGCAGACCTTGCGAAATGCAGTAGCGAGCATCGAAAAAACTGAAGAAAAAGCGGTCCGTTCCTGGACGGTCGATACCGGGGCTTTCTGCCCATGAAGCATTTGTTCGGGTGGGCTCGATGAAACTCAAAGCCTGGCAATGTCTCATCGCTTTTCTCGGCTCGGTCGGTTTGCTGACGATTGTGGTCGGCTTGACGCTGCTGGTGCGAATGCAAAGCTCGACCGAACCAAAGCTGTTCGCGCATCCCAACGCGCTGTGGGTTGGAGCCGAGGATGGCGGGGTGTTCGTCGAGATTACCAAGCACGAAGCGCCGGATCACGCTGTGGAGGTTCGCCGATGACCGACTCATCAAGCGAGATGCTCGTCCTCAGTCGCGCGCAACTCAGCTTCTTCATGGCTGCATTGTGGCTGCCACTGCTGGCGGTGTTGGCGTTTACTTCCTATGACCAGTGGAATGGCGAGTATTTAACGCCCGAGTCGTCCGGGATTTATTGGCAGTACCTGTTGTGGTGGGGAATCCCCGGGCTTCTTGGTTTCTCGCTGTGGATGTCCCGATCGGCGCAGCGCCGGAACGAGCAGCAGGCATTGCGAATGGTTTGGTTGGCGCCGGTGAAGTTCATCCCGTTCTATGCCGTGCCGTGGATGCTGTATGGCTTGCTCAGTCTGGTCGTCGGTCAGCTCAGTGATGCCTACATGGCGTACGGCTGGATCACGATTGTGCCGTTCCTGCTGATTGGCGGTTATGTCTGTGCCGGCGTGACGGTCGCGCTCTACAGGATATTTTTTTGATGAGTTCCACTACCAGGCAGGTAACCCGTGTCCTTTAACCACTACTACCAAAGCGAACTCACCGCACTGCGCCAACTCGGTCGCCGTTTCGCCGAGCGTAGTCCGGCGTTGGCGCCGTTCCTGGGCCAGGCCGGGCGGGATCCGGATGTGGAGCGGTTGCTGGAAGGCTTTGCGTTCCTCACCGGGCGGCTGCGGCAGAAGCTCGATGACGAGCTGCCGGAACTCAGCCATTCGCTGATGCAGTTGTTGTGGCCGAACTACATGCGCCCGCTGCCGGCGTTCAGCATTTTGCAGTTCGATCCGTTGAAGCGTTCCGGGCCGGCGCTGTTGGTCGAGCGCGATACCCCGATTGAAAGCAAACCGATCGAAGACGTGCGTTGCCGTTTCCGCACCTGCTACCCGACCGAAGTGCTGCCTCTGGATCTGGCCGCGCTGAACTACTCGGTGAAGGGCGACGGTTCGCTGCTCAGCCTGCGTCTGGAAATGAGCGCCGACGGCCACCTCGGTGAGCTGGAGCTGAGCAAACTGCGCCTGCACTTTGCCGGCGAACGCTACATCAGCCAGATGCTCTACCTGAGCCTGCTGCGCAACCTGGAAGGCATTGAGCTGATCCCGCTCGACGGCGCTGGCAAGCCAATCGATGGCGTGGCCGGCAAGCCGATGGCGTTCAAGATTCCGGGTGACCGGGTCAAGCCAGTGGGCTTTGCCGAAGAAGAAGCGTTGATCCCGTATCCGCTGAACACTTTCCGTGGCTATCGCTACCTGCAGGAATACTTCGCCTTCCAGGACAAGTTCCTGTTCGTCGACGTCAACGGTCTGGACATCCTCAAGGCGCTGCCGGAAGACACTCTCAAGCAGATGCGCGGCCTGGAGTTGCGCTTCGATATCCGCAAGAGCGGGATCATGCGCATGCGTCCGACGCTGGATAACGTGAAGCTGTTCTGCACGCCGATTGCCAACCTGTTCGCGCACGACGCCTTGCCGATCCGCCTCGATGGCAAACAGGATGAATACCTGCTGCTGCCGGCGGAATACGATCTGGAAAACTGCGGCGTGTTCTCGGTGGAAACCGTGACCGGCTGGAAACCCGGCGGCCTCGGTTATCAGGAGTACGTGCCGTTCGAATCCTTCGAGCATGACCCGAGTTTCGACGTGCCCAACAGCCGTCCGCATTACAGCATCCGCCAGCGTTCATCGTTGCTGCACGACGGCCTCGACACCTACCTGAGCTTCGGTATCCGCCACACCGAAGCCCACGAAACCCTGTCGATCGAGCTGATGTGCACCAACCAGAACCTGCCGCGCAAGCTCAAGCTCGGCGACATCTGCATGGCCTGCGAAGAGACCCCGGAGTTCTTGAGTTTCCGCAACATCACCCCGGCCACTTCGAGTTTCGCGCCGCCGCTGAACCGTGACTTCCTGTGGAAGCTGATCAGCAACATGTCGCTCAACTATCTGTCGCTGGCCGACGTCAATGCGTTGAAGGTGATTCTCGAAACCTACGACCTGCCGCGCTACTACGACCAGCACGCGGAGAAGGTCAGCAAACGCCTGCTCGGCGGCCTCAAGCACATCAAGCACCATCACGTCGACCGGCTGCACCGTGGCTTGCCGGTGCGCGGTCTGCGCACCGAGCTGACCATCGACCCGGAAGGATATATCGGCGAAGGCGACCTGTTCGTTTTCGCTTCGGTTCTTAACGAGTTTTTCGCGCTTTACGCCAGTCTCAATTCGTACCACGAGCTGCGGGTAAAAAGCACACAGGGAGAGGTGTACCAATGGACACCACGTATGGGCCTGCAGCCCCTGCTTTAAGCGGGCTGACCAAGGTAATACGCGAGTACTCGCTGTTTCAGGCCGTGCTGCTGGTGATCGACCGGCTGCGCGAGGCGCACCCGTACCTCAGCGAAGACGATTTGTACGATCAGGTGGAGTTTCAGGCCAACCCGAGCCTGGGCTTTCCGCGCAGCGACGTCGATCGCGTGGAGTTTTTCGAAGAGCACGGGCAGATGCGCGCACGCATGCGTTTCAACCTGATCGGGCTGGTCGGCTCCGGTTCGCCGCTGCCGGCGTTCTACGGCGAACAGGCCTTGGGCGACAGCGAGGACGGCAACCCGACGCGCAACTTCCTCGACCTGTTCCACCATCGCCTGCAACGACTGATGCTGCCGATCTGGCGCAAGTACCGCTATCGCGCCAGCTTCCAGAGTGGCGCGATCGACCCGTTCTCCTCGCAGCTGTTCGCGCTGATCGGTCTGGGTGGAGACGAGATCCGCAAGGCCAAGGAACTGAACTGGAAACGCCTGCTGCCGTACCTCGGTTTGCTCAGCTTGCGCGCGCACTCCGCGGCGCTGATCGAAGCCGTGCTGCGTTACTACTTCAAGCACGAAGACCTGGTCATCGAGCAGTGCATCGAGCGCCGCGTGGAGATCCTCGACGAGCAGCGCAACCGCCTCGGCCGTGCCAACAGCCTGCTCGGTGAAGACCTGGTGCTGGGCGAACAGGTGCGCGACCGCAGCGGCAAATTCCGCATTCACATCACCGAACTCGACTGGGAGCGATTCCACGAATTCCTGCCGATCGGTTTCGGTTACCAGCCGCTGTGCGCGCTGGTGCGGTTCACCTTGCGTGACCCGCTCGATTACGACATTCGCCTGGTGCTGCGCCCGGAAGAAATCCGCGAACTGCGCATTGGTGAGAAGAACGACTGTCGCCTGGGGTGGACCAGTTGGCTGGGCTGCGAAAAGGCAGACGGCGTGGTCACCCTGGGCAGCAAAATTCATTAAGGACGTGAGCCATGATCAACGTAGACCTGCAACAACTCATCCAGGCGCTGGACGCCGAAACCCGTCGCGATCTGGAGCGTTCGGCTGAACGTTGCGTGGCCCGTGGCGGCAGCAAGATCCTCGTCGAAGACCTGCTGCTGGGTCTGCTGGAACGTCAGAATGGCTTGCTGTCCCGCGCTTTGCAGGATGCCGATGTCGACGCCGGTGAACTGAGCGCCGCGCTGCAATCTCGCGTTGAACACAGCGCCTCGCGCAACCCGGTGTTTGCCCCGGAACTGGTGCAGTGGCTGCAAGACGCGCTGCTGGTGGCCAACCTCGAACTGGGCCAGACCCAGGTCGAAGACGCCGCGTTGATCCTCGCGCTGCTGCGCAACCCGATGCGCTACGCCGGCAGCCGTTACCAGCCGCTGCTCGCCAAATTGAACATCGATCGCCTGAAGGAATTTGCCCTGTCGCAACAGGAGCAACCGGCCGCCAACGGCAAGCCGGCGGCGCAGGGCGAATCGCTGCTGCAGCGCTTCACGCACAACCTGACCCAACAGGCCCGCGACGGCAAACTCGACCCGGTGCTGTGCCGCGATGGCGCGATCCGGCAGATGGTCGACATCCTTGCCCGTCGCCGCAAGAACAACCCGATCGTGGTCGGCGAGGCTGGCGTGGGTAAGACCGCCATCGTCGAAGGCCTGGCCTCGCGCATCGCTGCCGGTGAAGTGCCGCAGGTGCTCAAGGGCGTTGAACTGCTGTCGCTGGACATGGGCCTGCTGCAGGCCGGCGCCAGCGTCAAAGGTGAATTCGAGCGTCGTCTCAAAGGCGTGATCGACGAGGTCAAAGCCTCGCCGAAACCGATCATCCTGTTCATCGACGAAGCCCACACCCTGATCGGCGCTGGCGGCAATGCCGGCGGTTCCGACGCGGCCAACCTGCTGAAGCCGGCACTGGCCCGTGGCGAACTGCGCACCATCGCCGCCACCACCTGGGCCGAGTACAAGAAATACTTCGAGAAGGACCCGGCGCTGGCCCGTCGTTTCCAGCCGGTGCAGTTGCATGAGCCGACTGTCAGCGAAGCGGTGACCATTCTCCGTGGTCTGGCGCAGGTCTACGAGAAGAGCCACGGCATCTACCTGCGGGATGACGCGGTGGTCTCCGCTGCCGAGTTGTCCGCCCGCTATCTGGCCGGTCGCCAACTGCCGGACAAAGCTGTCGACGTGCTCGACACCGCCTGTGCCCGCGTGCGCATCAGCCTCGCCGCCGCCCCGGAAAGCCTCGAACGCCTGCGTGGCGAATTGGCCGAAGGTGGCCGTCAACGTCAGGCTCTGCGCCGCGATGCCGAGGCTGGTCTGCTGATTGACCACGAAGCGCTGGATGCGTTGGAAGCGCGACTGGACGAAGCCGAAAGCGAAATGGTCGCGCTGGAAAGCCTGTGGACCGAACAGAAACAGCTGGCCGAGCGCCTGCTGGAACTGCGTCAGCAACTGGCCAAGGCCCGTGAAGCTGCCGCTGTCGAGCCGACCGTCAGCGTTGAAGAAGACGCCGAAGGCACGGTGATCGAAACCCTCGTTGCCGAGGTCGAGGAAGGCCAGAGCGTCGAAGCGCTGGAGGCCGAGCTGAATAAGACCCACAGCGCCCTGACCGCTGCGCAGGTCAAGGAGCGTCTGGTCAGCTTCGAAGTCTGCCCGCGTCTGGTCGCCGAAGTGATCAGCGCCTGGACCGGCGTGCCCCTGGCGCAACTGGCCCGCGAACACAACGCCAAGGTCGCGAGTTTCGCCACCGACCTGCGCACGCGCATCCGTGGTCAGGAACAAGCCGTGCACGCTCTGGATCGCTCGATGCGCGCCACCGCCGCTGGCCTGAACAAACCGGACGCGCCGGTCGGCGTATTCCTGCTGGTCGGCCCGAGCGGCGTCGGCAAGACCGAAACCGCGCTGGCCCTCGCTGACCTGCTGTACGGCGGCGACCGTTTCATCACCACCATCAACATGTCCGAGTTCCAGGAGAAGCACACCGTCTCGCGTCTGATCGGTGCGCCACCGGGCTACGTCGGTTATGGCGAGGGCGGCATGCTCACCGAAGCGGTGCGGCAGAAGCCTTACTCGGTAGTGCTGCTCGATGAAGTCGAAAAAGCCGATCCGGACGTACTCAACCTGTTCTACCAAATCTTCGACAAGGGCGTGGCTAACGACGGCGAAGGTCGCGAAATCGATTTCCGCAACACTTTGATCCTGATGACCTCGAACCTGGGCAGCGACAAGATCAGCGACCTCTGCGAAAACGGCGCCCGCCCGACCGCCGAGTTGCTGGAAGAGACCATTCGCCCGGTGCTGAGCAAACACTTCAAACCGGCGCTGCTGGCGCGGATGAAAGTGGTGCCGTACTACCCGGTCGGCGGCCCGGTGCTGCGCGAGCTGATCGAGATCAAGCTCGGTCGTCTCGGCGAGCGCCTCAACCGTCGTCAGCTGGATTTCAGCTGGTGCCAGAACCTCGTCGATCACCTGTCCGAGCGCTGCACGCAAAGCGAAAGCGGCGCGCGCCTGATCGACCATCTGCTCGACCAGCACGTGCTGCCGCTGGTGGCCGACCGCTTGCTCGATGCGATGGCCACCGGTGAAAGCCTCAAGCGTGTGCATGCCACGCTCGACGGCAACGCCAGCGTGACGTGCGAGTTCGCCTGAGGTGGGTGTGATGTTCACTCAAGTGCCGCAGCCACTGGTCTATGCCGAAGCCTTGCTGGCGCAGTTCGCCAGCCTGTCGCGCGCGGCGGACGGTGCTGCGCTGCTGGGTGACTTCGTGCGTGGTCTGGCCGAGCTGAGCGGTTGCGAACTGACCCAGCTGTACCTGCTCGACGCCACCCACACCTGCCTGGGGATGAACGCTGAATGCCTCGACGGCGCGCTGCAACCGCGCGCCGCCACCAGCCTGCCGGCGGACTACAACGGTGAGCAACTGCTGCAATTCGCTCTGTGCCAGAACCGCGTGGTGTGCCTGGATGATCTGGGTGCCAGCCTGCACGAAACCAGTTTCCTGCCGGCCACCGCCGGTGCCTGGCAATCGCTGCTGTGCGTGCCGCTGGTCAATCAGCAGAAGGCGGTAGAAGGCCTGCTGCTGTGCGCCAGTCGCCGTCACGTCGATCTGCAGGGTTTTGCCGATTCCCTCGGCCAGCTCGGCTCGTTTGTCCTCGGTCAGTTGCACTTGCTGCAACGCCTGCGTCAGCCGGTCGGGGTCGAGACGCCAGTGAGTCGTAGCGTGCCGAGTCTCAACGGCTATGGCCTGATCGGCAAAAGCGCGGCGATGCGCCAGACCCACTCGCTGATCAGCAAAGTCCTGCACAGCCCGTACACCGTGCTGTTGCGCGGCGAGACCGGCACCGGCAAGGAAGTGGTGGCGCGGGCGATTCACGATTGCGGTCCCCGTCGCTCCCAGGCGTTCATCGTGCAGAACTGCGCGGCGTTCCCGGAAAACCTGCTGGAAAGCGAGCTGTTCGGCTACCGCAAGGGCGCCTTCACTGGCGCTGATCGCGACCGTGCCGGACTGTTCGATGCGGCCAACGGCGGCACCTTGTTGCTCGATGAAATCGGTGACATGCCGCTGTCGCTGCAGGCGAAGATTCTGCGGGTGTTGCAGGAAGGCGAGATCCGCCCGCTGGGTTCCAACGACACGCACAAGATCGACGTGCGCATCATCGCCGCGACGCACCGCGACCTGGCGGTGCTGGTCAGCGAAGGCAAGTTCCGCGAGGACCTGTACTACCGCCTGGCACAGTTCCCGATCGAACTGCCGGCCCTGCGTCAGCGCGAAGGCGACATCCTCGATCTGGCCCGGCACTTCGCCGACAAGGCCTGCGCTTACCTGCAGCGCGACCCGGTGCGTTGGTCCGACGCGGCGCTTGAGCACCTGTCCGGTTACACCTTCCCCGGCAACGTGCGGGAACTCAAGGCATTGGTCGAGCGCGCGGTGCTGTTGTGCGAGGGCGGCGAATTGCTGGCCGAGCATTTCTCCCTGCGCATGGAGCCGATGCCCGAAGACCACAGCGGCCTGAACCTGCGCGAACGCCTGGAAAAAGTCGAACGCACTTTGTTGCTCGACTGCCTGCGCAAGAACGACGGCAACCAGACCCTCGCTGCCCGCGAACTGGGCCTGCCGCGCCGCACGCTGCTCTACCGCCTCGGGCGCCTGAATATCAATCTGGGTGACTTCGATGGTTGATCTGAACCTGGCTCTTGCCGTTTGCACAACTCCTGTCTTGAAGGGCTTCTCTGTGGCGAGGGGATTTATCCCCGATCGGCTGCGCAGCAGTCGTAATCCAGCAAACGCGGTTTTCCTGAAAGAACCGGTAATCAGGTTTTGGGGCTGCTTCGCAGCCCATCGGGGACAAGTCCCCTCGCCACAGGTTGCTTACTCGCCACGGAAGGTGCATACGCCTCGGTGGTCTGGCTCAAGGCCCCGATGTAGAGCCTTCGAGACCGCCCAAAGAATTAATTTCAGCGCCGCCCGCAAGGGTCGGCGCTTTGTGCTTTGTCTACCCCTGGAGACCCTCTGATGTCTGTTCGTCACTGGCACGCTGTCCTGCTGACCCTCGTCGTTCTATGCGGCCTTGGCGGCTGTAGCGGCAATTACAAATTCAACGACAACGACTATCGCCCGTTGGGTGATCCGCAAGCGGTCAATCGCGGCAAGTGACCGCAAGGAGCATCAAACATGGAATTGGTTTTCGAAATGCTGAACACCAAGCAGTTCGTGCCCACCGAGTTGTGCCAGAAGACCTTCAAACAGGCCGGCGGCGTGATCGGGCGGGGCGAGGACTGCGACTGGATCATTCCTGACCGCAAGCGTCATCTGTCCAATCACCACGCGATTGTCAGCTACCGCGAGGGCACGTTTTTCCTGACCGACACCAGCAGCAACGGTGTCCAGGACGGCGACAGCGGCGCACGCCTGCACAAGGGCGAACCGGTGCGCATCGAGCACGGCAGCACCTACGTGCTGGGCGACTTCGAGATTCGTGCGCGGCTGGTGCGTGACCCGGCGACGTTCGATGGTGAAGTCGGCCGTCCGCGTGCCGCTGGCAGCATCATTCCGGACGACGCCTTCCTCGATCTTGATCCGCTGAACGCGATTGAACAGCAAGAGCGCGTCTATTCGGAAATCGACGAACTGTTGGCCCCGACCGCCAAGCCCGAGGACTCCCGTCAGCGTGCCGACTATGCACGCATCGACATGGAAAGCCTGATGGTGCCGGAGCTGATCGCCCCGGTTGAGCCCGAGCCAGCTCCGGCCCCGAAGGTCGTCGAGCGGCAGAGCGAGGGTTTCTGGGAGCATTTCGGTGCAGCGCTGGGCGTTGACGTCAAAGGCCTGGATCACGACGCCCGCGAAGCGCTGGCACTCAACGCCGCACGCCTGCTGCGGCAGAGCATCGGCGGTTTGCAGCAGAGCCTGCGCACCCGTTCGGAGCTGAAAAACGAACTGCGTCTGGCCCAGACCACCGTGCAAGGCACCAACAAGAACCCGCTGAAATTCGCCGTCGATCCGAGCGAAGCGCTGGAGATTCTGTTGCAGCCGCACAAGCCTGGTCATCTCCCTGCCGAGCAGGCGATTTCCCGTGCGTTCCGCGATCTGCAAGCGCATCAGGTCGCGCTGCTTACCGCCAGCCGCGCCGCCGTGCGCGGCACCCTGGAGCACTTCTCGCCGGAGCAACTGACCCTGCGTTTCGAGCGCGACAACAAGCCGTTGATCGCCACGTCGGGCGGGCGCTGGAGAGCGTTCGGCCGTTACCACCAGGCACTGCGTCAGGACGATGACTGGAGCGAGCGCCTGCTGGCCCGCGATTTCGCCCAGGCCTACGAAGAACAGATCCGCCTGATCTCCACCCTCCACACCGACCACCAAGGATGATGCGCATGTCTCGCCGCTCGACCGCTTTTTTCAAGACGCTGACTGCGCTCACCGTACTGGTGCTGCTCGCCGGTTGCTCGTCGCTGTCGCCGTACTCGAAAGTGACCAAAGTCAATCTGAAGCTGACCGGCAGCGATCAGCTCAACCCGGACCTCAACGGTCGTCCGTCGCCGATCGTTGTGCGCCTGTTCGAACTCAAGCACCCGGTGACCTTCGAGAACGCTGATTTCTTCAGCCTCTACGAGCGCGCCAAGGAGTCCCTCAACCCGGATCTGGTGGCCAGCGAAGAACTCGAACTGCGCCCGGGTGAAACCGTGGAAATGAAGCTCAGCGTGGAGGAGGGCAGCCGCTACGTTGGCGTCCTCGCTGCGTACCGCGATCTGCCGGAAACCAAGTGGCGCTACACCGTTCAGGTCACGCCGCTGGAGCTGACCGAAGCTGATCTGACCCTCGATCAGGCCGGTATCCGCAATACCCATGAAGCGCTCGCCAAGGCGGATGACTGAACATGAATACCCATAAAGTCATTTGGCAGGAAGGCATGTTGCTGCGGCCGCAGCACTTCCAGCACAACGATCGCTACTACGATCACCAGATGAAAACCCGCACCCAGTTGCTGGGTGGCTACACCTGGGGCTTTCTCAATCTGGAGATCGACCTGCAGTTCCTCAACATGGGCAAACTGGTGATCAGTGCCGCGTCGGGGATCCTGCCGGACGGCAGCCTGTTCGAACTCGGCGGCAACACCGAGCCGCTGGCGCTGGACGTACCGCCGAACACCGGCAACACGCCGATTTACCTGGCGCTGCCGTTGGTCACCGGTAACCACATCGAGGCGCGCCGTCCGGAGCAGTCCGATGTGCTCGCGCGGTACACCGCGTATGACGCCGAAGTGGCTGACTCCAACGCCGGTGACGATTCCGCGAGCCAGGTCAGCTGTGGCCGCCCGGACTTCAAACTGTTGCTCGGCGAGCAGCAGAGCGATCAGGCCTACGTGAAGCTGAAGATCTGCGACGTGCTCGACACCACGCCGGACGGCGTGATCAGCCTCGACCCGGATTTCGTACCGACTTACATCCAGGCCCACGCTTCCAGTTATCTGCTGTCGTGCCTCAAAGAAGTCATCAGCATGCTCAACCACCGGGGCGACACGATTGCCGAACGGATTCGCTCCAACGGCAAGGTCGGCGGCGCGGAAGTCGGCGACTTCATGATGCTGCAACTGATCAACCGCACCGAACTGCTGCTGCGCCACTACCTCGGTCTGGAGCAGGTGCACCCGGAAGAGTTGTACCGCACGCTGCTGACCATGCTCGGTGATCTGGCGACCTTCTCCAGCGACAGCAAGCGCCCGCGTCTGGACAGCCGTTATTCCCACGCCGATCAGGGCGCGAGCTTCCGCAAACTGATGGAAGCGATTCGTCAGGTGCTGTCGATGGTGCTGGAACAGCACGCTATCGAACTGATCCTGCAGGCGCGTCAGTACGGGATCATCGTATCGCCGTTGCACGACCACAAACTGCTCGGCTCGGCGTCGTTCGTGCTGGCGGCAAGTGCCAACTGCGACTCCGAAGAACTGCGCCACCGCTTGCCGGCGCACCTCAAGGTCGGCCCGGTGGAGCGTATCCGCCAACTGGTCAACCTGCACCTGCCGGGGATCAAGGTCAAACCGTTGCCGGTGGCCCCGCGGCAGATCGCGTTCCACTCGAACAAAACCTACTTCATCCTCGAACTCAGTTCCGAAGACCTGGCGCAACTCGAGCGCTCCGGCGGCTTCGCGTTCCACGTGTCCGGCGAATTCGCCGAGCTTGAACTGAAATTCTGGGCCATCAGGAACTGACCGACATGATCAAGGAAACGGATTACAACCAGGACGACAAAACCGTCCTGCTCGATCGTCAGGGCCACGGACCGGCAGCCAGTCCGCTGACCGACTTCGCCGCGCCGCCGCGCTTCGAGCAACTGGAAGAACGCATGATCTACGCCGCGCGCCTGCGCCCGGCTGAGGCCTTCAACATCAGCCTCAATTCGCTGGTGGCGGCGTCGTCCGAACTGCTCTCGGAAGTGGTGCGCCTCAAGCACAGCGAAACCCGCGAAGACCTCTACGCGCTCAACGAGCGCCTGACCGCCGGGCTCAAGCTGTTTGAAGTGCGCGCGTTGCACAACGGCGCTGAAAGCAGCCAGGTGATGGCCGCGCGTTACGTGCTCTGCACCGTGGTCGACGAAGCTGTCGTGACCACACCGTGGGGCAACGAAAGCGAGTGGTCGCAGATGAGCCTGCTCAGCAGCTTCCACAACGAGACGTTCGGTGGCGAGAAGTTCTTTCAGCTGCTTGATCGGCTGTCGAAGAACCCGGTCAAACACCTGCCGATGCTTGAGCTGATGTACCTGTGCCTGTCCCTCGGTTTCGAGGGCAAGTACCGCGTGCAGGCGCGTGGCATGCTCGAACTCGAAGGCATCCGCGACGCCCTGTACCGGCAGATCCGTCAGTTGCGTGGCGACGTGCCGCGCGAGTTGTCGCCGCACTGGGAAGGCCTCAACGATCAGCGCCGCAACCTGGTGCGCATCGTGCCGGCGTGGATGGTGGTGCTGTTCACTGTCGTCTGCCTGGTGGTGATGTATTCGGGCTTCGCCTGGGTTCTGGGCGAGCAGCGCGACACCGTTCTGCAACCCTATCAGCCGATCGATCCGGCCGCGGTTCAACCGCAGTCGCAGCCGTAACAGGGACGTGTGATGAAAAAGTTTTTCAAGAAAGTCGGCGCCTTCCTGCGCAAGACCTGGGTCTGGACCTTGCTGCTGGTGCTGTTCGTGGCATTGCTGGTGTGGTTCGTCGGCCCGTTGTTGGCGGTGGATGACTACAAGTTCTGGGAGAGCGCGACCTCGCGCCTGCTGACCATCAGCGTGCTGTTCCTGATCTGGGGCCTGACCATGGTCTTCGTCAGCTGGCGCGCGGGCATCCGCAAGAAAGCCGTCGAAGAAACCGAAGACGGTCAGGATCGCATTCGTCGTGACGAGCTGATCGAAGAAGAGCAGAAAGAGTTGAAGGCGCGCTTCAAGGACGCGCTGAAAACCCTGAAGACCTCGAGCCTGTATCGTGGCCGCAGCGAACGCTGGCGCAACGACTTGCCGTGGTACCTGCTGATCGGTCCGCAGGCCTCCGGCAAGACCAGCCTGCTGGACTTCTCCGGGCTGGAATTCCCGATCAACAAGATCGACCGCAAGCTGACCCGCGACACCCTCGGCACCCGTCATTGCGACTGGTACTTCGCCGATCACGGTGTGCTGATCGACACCGCCGGGCGCTATACCACGCAGCCAGACGCGGAAGTCGACGGCAGTGCCTGGACCACCTTGCTCGAACTGTTGCGCAAGCGTCGTCGCGGGCGTCCGTTGAACGGTGTGCTGGTGACCATTCCGGTGGAATCCCTGATCGGTGGCAGCGAGCAGGACATCGACACCCTGGCGCGCCAGGTGCGCGGTCGTCTGCAAGACGTCTATCAGAAACTGCACGTCGACGTGCCGGTGTATCTGGTGCTGAGCAAGGCGGACAAGCTGCTCGGTTTCGACGAGTTCTTCGATCAACTGACCCGCGAAGAAAGCGATCAGGTGCTGGGGACCAGTTTCCGCAAGGATCAGGTCGGCACCGACGTCGCGGTACTGCGCAGCGAGTTCGAAGAGCTGCTGCGTCGCCTGAACAATCAGGTGATCATGCGCATGCACTCCGAGCGCGATACCCAGCGCCGTGGCCGCATCCTCGACTTCCCGCATCAACTGGGGCAGATCGGCGAGCGCCTGTGCCTGTTCGTGGATATGGCGTTCACCGGCAACCGTTACCAGCGCGCGACGCTGTTGCGTGGTTTCTACCTGACCAGCGCTCCGCATCTGACGCAGGAAATGGACGCGACCACCGCCGGCATCGGCGCCAACCTGGGCATGAATGCCGGTGTGCTGCCGACCCTGCGTAGCGGCCGTTCGCGCTTCATCCATCATCTGCTCAGCCGGGTGATCTTCCCGGAATCGGATCTGGCCGGTCTGGACAAGCGCGAGCGCAGCCGCATTCATTGGGGCCAGCGTGCGTTGTACGTCGGTGCACTGGCGGCACTGGCGCTGTTCGGCATGCTCTGGGCCGGTGGTTTCTCGGCCAACTATGAGCGTCTGGAAAACCTGCGCACCCTGGCGCAGAACTGGACTCAGCAGCGTTCAGCGCTGACCCCGCGTGATGATGCGATGGGCGTGCTGAAAACCCTCGACACCAGCTACGCCGCGACTCAGGTGTTCCCGAAGAAAGGCGACGTCTCGTACCACGAGCGTGGCGGTCTGTATCAGGGCGAAGACGTCAATCCGGTGGTCAGGCAAGCCTACGAGCATGAGCTCGAAGCGCAATTGCTGCCACGGGTCGCGACCCTGCTTGAAGGGCAGATCCGCGCCAACATGAAGGACCGCGACAAGCTGCTCAACAGCCTGCGTGCGTACCTGATGCTGAACATGAAAGACCGTCGTGACGCCGCATGGCTCAAGGACTGGGTCGCCACTGACTGGTCGCAGCGCTACACCGGCAACACCGCGGTGCAGAACGGCTTGAACACCCACCTCGAGCGTTTGCTGAAGCAGCCGTTCATCTACCCGCTGAACGATCAACTGGTGACTCAGGCACGTCAGGTGCTGCGCGCCGAATCGCTGGCCACCGTGGTCTACCGCATGCTCCGCGAGCAGGCGCGCAACCTGCCGGAATACCGTTTCAGCCAACACCTTGGCCCGCAGGGCTCGCTGTTCATCGGCACCGAATACGTGATCCCGGGGTTCTACACCCAGCAGGGTTATCAGCAGTACTTCTCGGTGCAGGGCTCGGCGCTGGTCACCGACATCCTGCGTGACAACTGGGTGCTGGGCGAAGGCGCGGGCATCAGCGACATGGACTTGCGTCGCCTGATGGTCGAGCTGGAGCAACTGTATTTCCGCGACTACGCCAACTACTGGAGCGAAGCCGTTGGCCAGGTGGCCTTGCCGCCGATCAGCGACGCCGGTGAAGGCGCCGAGCAACTGGCGGGCCTGACGTCGGCCAACTCGCCGGTGCTGGCATTGCTCACTGAAGTGCGCGAGAACACGCGCTTCCCGGCTGCTGCCGATCCGGTGGATGAAGCCGGTGATGCCGCCGATGCACTGGCTGGGCAGAAGGGAAAACTGGGCAAGGTCGGCAAACTGGCCTCGGCTGTCGCCGACAAGGCTTCGGCGCTGAACGTGGCGAAGAGCCTGCCGGACACCGCGAAGAAATCCCTGCAACGTCGCTTCGAGCCGCTGCATCGTTTGCTCGATGACAACAACGGCCCGGCCGCTGACCTGACCCCGGCCATCAGCGCGCTCAACGACCTGCAACTGCAACTGTCCGGCCTGGCCCGTTCCAGTACGCCGGAACAAGCCGCGTTCGAAATGGCGAAAACCCGCATGAGCGGCCAGCGTGATGCGCTGACCAACCTGCGTGCGGCCTCGGGTCGCCTGCCGCGTCCGCTGAGCGTGTGGTTCAACGTGCTGGCCGAGGACTCGTGGCGCCTCGTGCTCAACGACGCTTATCAATACCTGAACGGCCGTTATCAGAACGAGCTGTACAGCGTGTATGGCAAAACCATCAGCAAGCGTTATCCGTTCAGCGCCAGCAGCACCAGCGACGTGGCGATCAGCGACTTCCGCGAGTTCTTCCGGGCTCAAGGCACCGTCGACCGCTTCTTCGACAGCTACATGCGTCCGTTCGTCAGCGGAGATCCGGGCAACTACCGGATGCGCAGCGTCGACGGTCACAGCCTGCCGGTATCGAAGATGTACCTCGACCAGATGGCGGCGGCGCTGACGATTCGCCAGAGCTTCTTCTCGATCAACCCGGCCGAGCCGACCGTGCAGTTCAAACTGGAACCGTACACCCTCGATCCGGCGGTGAGCCGTTCCGAGTTCAAGTTCGGCGACAAGACCATCGAATACCGTCACGGTCCGATTGTGCCGGTGTCGTTCAAGTGGCCGACCGATGCTGAAGACGGTCGCACCAGTCTGGTGATGGACAAGATGGCGGGGCGTCCGATCGGTATCGAGAAGAACTCCGGCCCATGGTCGCTGTTCCGTCTGTTCGACCTGATGCAGACCGAGTACCTGACCGGTCGCGACGTGCTGGTACTGAAAGCCGACGTGGGTGGCCTGCGCGCCAACTACCTGCTGACCAGCCAGCGCACGCCGAACCCGTTCGACATGGGCGTGCTGCGCACCTTCCGTATGCCGGTGCAGCTCTGATGCTGGTGGCCAGTCCCTGGCGCAGCGCGGCGCGTACCGACCCGGGCAAGGTGCGGGCGCGCAACGAAGATGCCTTCCTCGATAATCCACAGCAGGGGCTGTGGGTGGTCGCGGACGGCATGGGCGGTCATCAGGGTGGCGACATCGCCAGCCAGTTGATCGTCGCCAGCCTGGCTGAATTGCCGCAGCACGAGGACTTCGACGAACGCCTCAAGGCCATCCGCCAGTGCCTGCACTGGCTGAACCGGCGTTTGGGGCAGGAGTTGACGGTCACCGCCGGACGCCACGACAGCATCATGGGCAGCACCGTCGTGGCGCTGCTGGTGGAAGGCAATCGCGCGGCCTGCATCTGGGCCGGCGACAGCCGCTGCTACATGTGGCGCGGGCAGCGGCTGTATCAGCTGTCCAAGGACCATTCGCTGCAACAGCAACTGATCGACGAGCAACAGATGAGCGTCGAACAGGCGGCGGCGCACCCGGCAGCTCAGGCCTTGACCCGAGCCGTCGGCGCCGCCGAACAGCTGACCCTGGATGTCCTCGAACTCGAGGTCTATCCGGGCGATGCGTTTTTGCTGTGCAGCGATGGTTTGTATCAGGGCCTGAGCAGCGATGCCCTCGGCAACGCCCTTAGCCTCAGCGCGCCACATGTGGCGCTGGAACGTCTGTTCGACGGCGCCCTGCGGGGCGCCGCCCGGGACAACCTGACTGCCGTGGTGATCCGCCAATGACTGAAATCGAATCCTCAGTCGATGACTTGCTGATGAGCGAAGAGCAGGCCAGCAACCTGACCTACTTCGCCTTCGCCAAGGCAAACAACGCCGAGCCGTTGCTGGCGCCGACCAAGGCCAGCATCGGTGCATTGCCGGACGTACTCGCCGGCCGCTACCACCTCGAGCGTCTGCTCGGGGCGGGCGGCATGGGCGCGGTTTACAGGGCGCGAGATCTGCTGCACGAGCAGTTCGGCGATCCCGACCCTTACATTGCGCTGAAAATCCTCAGCGAAGAATTTGCCGAATCGCCGGACGCCAGTGCCTTGCTCTACAGCGAGTTCGCCCTGACCCGACGCCTGCGCCACGACAACGTCGTGCGTGCGCACACCTTTGAAGTCGACACCGACTGCCAGCGGGCCTTCATCACCATGGAATACATGCGTGGTCTGACCCTGGACAAATTGCTCTGCGAGCGGCCTCTGGGCCTGCCGTGGAAAGAAACGCGCGACATCGCGCTGCCGCTGCTCGACACGCTGGCCTACGCCCACCGTCGCGGCGTGCTGCACGGTGACATGAAACCGAGCAATGTCATGCTCAGCGAAGACGGCCTGCGCCTGTTCGACTTCGGTCTCGGCCAGGCAGACGAGGGCGTGTTGCCCGGCCTGCCGCACCTGAGCCGCGAGCGTTTCAACGCCTGGACCCCGGGCTACGCCGCCCCCGAACTGCTTCAGGGCCAACCGTTGTCGGCCAGCGCGGACGTGTACGGCGTGGCCTGCGTGATCTATGAACTGGCGAGCGGCAAACACCCGTTCCGCCGCTTGCCCTCGACCCAGGCCCGCGACGAGCACCTGGAGCGCGAACTGCAAGCCCCGGCGAACTTACCGAAACACGGCTGGCCAGCGCTGCGAACCGCGCTGAGCTTCAACGCGGCAGAACGCACCATCACTGCCCAACAATTGCGTGACGCCTTGGGCGCCACTTCGTCCTGGCTGCAACGGTTGCGACTTCGGGCGTAACGG
Source organism: Pseudomonas sp. RSB 5.4 (assembly GCF_037126175.1). Lineage (NCBI taxonomy): Bacteria > Pseudomonadati > Pseudomonadota > Gammaproteobacteria > Pseudomonadales > Pseudomonadaceae > Pseudomonas > Pseudomonas sp. RSB 5.4. Next base: position 4,419,735 of record NZ_CP146986.1, on the reverse strand, counting down.
ACGACATTCGAACAGGGAGCGCTTTATGTTCAACCCAGCTAACGAAACCCACTTCAGCCTCAAGGTCGAAGACTACGTGGGCGACCTGCAAGTGCTGTCGTTCACCGGCACCGAAGGCATCAGCCAGCCGTTTCGTTTCGACCTCGAACTGGTCAGCGAAAACCCCGATCTGGATCTGGAAAAGCTCCTGCACAAGCAGGCGTTTCTCGCATTCGATCCGCAAGGCTCCGGCATCCACGGCCAGATCTACCGCGTCGCCCAGGGCGATGCCGGCAAGCGCCTGACCCGCTACAAGGTCTCGCTGGTACCGCAACTGCAATACCTGCATCACCGCACCAACCAGCGCATCTACCAGCAGATGTCGGCGCCGAAAATCATCGCGCTGATCCTCGACGAACACGGGATCAAGGGCAACGCCTACAGCTTCCAGCTGAGCCAGCCGTGCCCGGATCGCGACTACTGCGTGCAGTACGACGAAACCGACCTGCACTTCGTCCAGCGCCTGTGCGAAGAGGAGGGTATTCACTACCACTTCCAGCACAGCGAAAAGGGCCACCTGCTGGTGTTCGGCGACGACCAGACGGTGTTCCCCGACCTCGGCCAGCCGACTGCCTACATACAGGGCAGCGGCATGGTCGCCGAAGAGCCGGTGATCAAAGGCTTCAAGCTGCGCCTGGAAACCCGTACCAGCCGCACCACGCGTCGCGACTACGACTTCGAAAAACCGCGCCTGCAGATGGAAGCGGCTTATAAACCCGATGGCGAGAGCACCGAACCGGATCTCGAAGACTACGACTACCCCGGCCGCTTCATCGACCGCGCACGCGGCAAGTTCCTCAGCCAGCGCGCCCTCGAACGCCACCGCGCCGACTACCGCCAGGCCGAAGGTCGCGGCGACCAGACCAAACTGGTCAGCGGCCACTTCATGGCCCTGTCCGACCACCCGCGCAGCGAGTGGAACGACCTGTGGCTGCTCACCGAAATCTTCCACGAAGGCAAACAGCCGCAAGTCCTCGAAGAAGGCGTGACCAGCGACACCACCGACAACAAGGACGACTTCCACCAGGGCTACCGCAACACCTTCCTCGCCACCCCGTGGGACGTGTTCTACCGCCCGGCCCTCGAACACCCGAAACCGCGCGTGCTCGGCAGCCAGACTGCCATGGTCACCGGCCCCAAAGGCGAAGAAATTCACTGCGACCAATACGGCCGCATCAAAGTCCAGTTCCACTGGGACCGCGAAGGCCTGGCCGACGACAAAACCAGCTGCTGGCTGCGCGTCTCCAGCTCCTGGGCCGGCGACCGCTACGGCGCCATCTCCATCCCGCGCGTCGGCATGGAAGTCCTCGTCACCTTCCTCGAAGGCGACCCCGACCAACCCCTCGTCACCGGCTGCCTGTACCACAAGGAAAACCCGGTGCCGTACGCCCTGCCGGCAAACAAAACCCGCAGCGTCTTCAAAACCCTCAGCTCCCCGGGTGGTGGTGGGTATAACGAACTGCGCATTGAAGACAAAAAAGGCGCGGAGCAGATCTACATCCACGCCCAGCGTGACTGGGACGAAAACATCGAGCACGACCAGAAGATTCGTGTCGGCAATGAACGCCACGACACCGTGGTGAAGAACACTTACACCGAGCTCAAGGCCGAAGAGCACCGCACCACGATCTCCGACCGCAAGGTTGAAGCGAAGCTGGATGATCACCTGACGGTTGGGCAGAACCAGCATGTGAAGCTGGGCACGGCGCAGCTCACCAGCGTGGGCAAAGAGATTCACCTCAAGGCTGGGGACAAGATTGTTATCGAGGCGGGGACGGAGCTGACCATCTTGGGGGGTGGGAGCTTTATCAAGCTCGATGGCGGTGGTGTGACGGTGGTTGGGCCGGTGGTGAAGATTAATGCGGGTGGCTCGCCGGGGAGTGGCACCGGGATCGGGATTAAGCCGCCGGTGCTGCCGGGGGCGGCAGATAAGGATAAGGCGGGGAGTTTGATGGATCAGGCGTTGGGGAATGCGGTGCCACCTCCTCCGCCAGCATCCGAGAAAAAGAGCTTCCGTATTCAGATGAAGCGTCCCTATGACAAAAAGGGTATTGCTGGACAGCCCTATACGCTGGAAGTGGATGGAGTGACCTATAAAGGCACAACTTCCAGTGAAGGGTTTGTTGATCAGCCAGTTCCGCCTGATGCGAAAAAGGGAAAGCTTACTTTCTATCCTTTTGGCACGGAGTCGCAACCGTGGATATGGGAGTTGGATTTGAAGGCCCAATCGGAGACTTCTGATGTCAAAGGTCTACAGTCTCGTCTCAAGAATCTCGGTTTTTACGATGGAAAAGTCGACGGCGATAATGGGCCGAAAACAAAGTATGCCACTCGTTGCTTTCACCGATCATGTGAGTTGGCAGATAAAGATTATCTTTCTTCCAGCGATGTTAAGCGGCTAGAAGAACAACATATTGCGTAAGGGAGTAAGCAATGATTTATGGGGATTTTGATCTTTGTCGTAAAGATCACGATGGTAAGCCAGCGCAGAACACACCTCCGCGATGGGGAGGGGTCAATAATCCTCCAGTAACGATCACCAGTGCCGAAACAGCAGTAGCTGCCTCAGGTACTAGTGCGGCTTTGGCAGTGCCGGAGCATGTTAGAAAGCTTCAAGAGGACCTGATTAGTTTGGGGTTTTCTGTTGTCGGAAAGCCTACTGGAGATTTTGGCTCTAGAACCGAATGGGCCGTTCGGGAATTCCAGATTTATGCTTCAATGACACAAGTTGCATGTGTGAGGGACGAGAAGAAAGGTCAGCTACTGCTGGATCAGGCAGGCTCCCCGGTACGAATAAATAATTTGGACGTTTACTACGACAGCTCGGCAGGTATTGTTGCAAAGGCGGGAAAGTCACCCGCTGTAAGTGGGTCTACGGTTGGTCCTGCCACATATTATGTTGATAGCCTTAGGTCAGTAGCCAATGCAGCAAAATATACTGGTCCGATAAGTGGCGTGGTAAATCAAAAAACTAGAGCTGCGATTGAGCATTGGCTTAGCAATGACTATAGATGTCCGGTTGTCTTTGAAGCCTGGAAAATAACTGCCGGGGCTAGAGTTGATTTGGCCCCTAAAGGTTGCAACATATGGGCTCACGATAGTTTTACCGAAGGAAATCCCAGAGTCGTAATGCGTGACTTCAGTGATTATTTTACTTTCCCTGAAGGTCGCGCTCAGACCGAATACCATGCCGTGGGTTACTATCAGAGTGGTACATATGGCGGTCCGAATGCTGGGAAAGCACATAGTTGGTCATCCCAGACTGCAATGACTGTAGAAAAAATTACTGGATCACCGGTAAATCCGATGCAAATTAATAGCTCAACCCTATCAACTTATCGAACGATAAGGGTGGTTGCGGAAGCTGAGTGTTTTGGACGTTTTGATGTACTCAATGCTTGGGATAATGCTCTTATTTCTGGTGGTCCATGTCATTGGACTATGGGGAATTTTGGAGCAGGCGCATATGGAAAAGGTGAGTTTGTTGGGTTCATGGCGTATCTAAAAAATCGCAATCCTGAAATTTTCAAAAAGGTGTTTGAAAACTTCGGTTTGTATCCTGCGAAGGAATGGGGTAATCCAACTCTGTATGATACGAATACTATGACCTACGCTGGCTGGGTAAAACTTACTAACGATACATATGCGGTTTCCCAAGCGACTCATGCGGATAGCGAATTTACTGCGCTAGGCACTTCGCAGGACGAGGCGCATTATTTAAAAACATGGCACTGGTTTAATCGTCTTAGCATGGCGGCAAGAACTATTCCAGGATATAGGTCTACAATGTGGTCCATGGCTAAGCTTCGGCTGAAAGAGATGTTGACTGATCCAATTGGATTTCAAGTTGGAGGTGCAACGATTAATAGCACGATAGGCAAAATTTACACTTCGGAAAAGGCCGTGGCAATACTTCTTCGTTGGCACGTTTGGCGTCCTGCTCATATTGTTGGCGCACCACCAAACAACAGGCTTAATGCAGTTCTTCAAGGAACAATAAATGGTTCCACAGGAATAAATTGGCAGCTACCGATTGCGAGTTGGGGAGATGCACACGAATCGGCATTAACTGCAAGGCTGTATACAGCTTTAGAGGCCTTGAACGATACGATTACCGGTGCTATAGGTTTTGGCGCCAGTGAAGCTCAAGGCTCGGTTAGAATCGGACGAAATACATTTGTTCTGGAGAATTAATGTGAAGTATTTTTTCGCTCTTGCTTTTTTCGCTACCGCTGTTCAAGCGGCCCCTGTGGATGTCTGCTACCCAACAGAAGGACCTAAGCATTTTTTATCACAATGGACTGAGGACTCGCGCACAACCGATATGATTTCGCGAGTTGCCGGTGATGAATTTTCAGTCGAAGAAGGAAAAGTTGTATACAACGAAGACCTAAATGGTGATGGGATAAAGGATTATATTTTCCTTTCATATTCTAGTGCGGGATCTAGTGGTGATTTTACCTACAATTTTTTTATCCAGTGTCGAGGATTTCTCAGAAATGTTGGTGGTGACTACTTTGCAGATGTAGAGGTTTTGAGTACGCACCCAGAGAGCAGTCTATATAAAGATATTAAAATATTTTCATATAATAGAGATAAGCAAGACCAAATAATGCACAGAGATGGTAAGCCATTAACCACCCCTCATATTTGGCGCTTTAATCCGAAAACGAAGTTGTATGAAGGTGAATCGAGATAGTAGCTAGAGTAATAAGTGGGCGAATCTATTTGTTCTATTTTGATATGTTCGCCCATCTTTTTGTTAGATAAATAAATCTGTCCCCTCCTTTATAGCAATACTGCATTTGCTACTTGAGAAGTCGTTCGTTGTTAACGAGTTTCGATAAATATGAAAAAATCATGTGTTGGTTTTTTGGCGTTATTTCCTTTCGCCGCCCACAGCGCAATCACCAGCGAATCACTCTGCTTCGAATTATCCGAAACCAGTCCGGTGAAGTTCGAATTCCGTACCTTTTACGACACCTCCAGTAAATGGTCTGGCGGCTTCGTCAAGTACGCCAAGTCCAGCGAGCCAATTTCCATTGTGTTGACGGATTCCCAAAACGAAATGCTCGGCGCTGATGCCCCTTGGCAGAGCACCACAAGCTGGTCTGAAGTCATCAGCGGCAAGGTCTCGGGGACCTACGAACTCGTGACTCAAGGAACGCAGATCGTCTCGATGACGTACACGAAGAAGTCCAACGGCAAGGTTTACTATTTTGGAAATAACACCAGCGTCGATTCCTCTTTGGAGTCCGGATGCAAGTGGGAGTAGGGCGAACACATGAGATCAAAAGCTCTAGCAGTATCACTCCTCGGCCTGCTGTGGACGATGCCGGTGTTAGCCGAAACCACTACCTTCAGCCCAACCAAAGGCATCGAGGCGACGCTGGTGATCGAAGGCTCCACGCTGAACGTCGCGGTTAAAGGCGAAACGCATAACGAGACGCGGACAATCGATTTTCAAGCTGAAAACGAACTCCATGCGCAGATCGATGATTTCAATTTCGACGGTGCAAAGGATTTCGCGGTCTGGCAGCTTGATGACGGCATGGGCACTTACGACTACTACCGGGTGTTCATCTACCAAGCCAGAACCGGCACCTTCGAAGAATTGCAGCCGGACTGCGGCGATGGCTTCGTTAATTTGCTCGTCGAAAAAAAACGTAAAGCGTTGCTCAGCACCTATTGGGAAATGAACATACCCAAGCAATGCGTCACCCGCTTCGCCAAAAGCAAAGCCTGAATGACTCAAGGATGAACACAGTGAACCGTTTCGTTTTTACCCTTCTGGCCGTGCTGCTGCCGGTTTCAGCGGCCTATGCGCAGGACGACTGCAGCCATGTCACATCAAGCCTGGAAATGGTGCCCTGCTCGGAGGCGGCGAAGAAGGCTGCCGATACGCAGTTGAACCTCAGCTACAAGCAATTGATGGCGCGGCTTGAGTCTGACTATCGAGCAGATCCGGCGTTGGGCGCAGAGTACGCGGCGAAGGTCAAAGAGTCGCAACGTGCGTGGCTGAAATTACGCGATGCGAACTGCCCTTTGGAAGCATTCGAGATCGAGACGGGGATGCCTGCGCATGTGTTCGCTGTTAACTCGTGCATCGCCAGAATGAGCCGCGAGCGCTCGGCGTATCTGGACAAGATTGTGCCGGCACAGTCGGCGCAGTTATCCGAAAAAGTCGGCGCCAGTAATGCTTGCCCATCCGAGGATTTCTTACCCTTCCTGGCAGTGTTTTCTGCCGATATCGAAGCACAGCGCCGGCTCACCGCGTTTACCGTCAAGTCGATGGTGTTAAAGCCAAAAGCCGAGCCGGGACGTTTCGAGCCTGTGACCACGGGCGAGAAGGGCGCCGGATTGGCCTATCCGTTGATGGCATCTATTGAATCTCGCAAAACGCCGGGTGTTGTGATTTGGGAATACGACGACAGCCACTCAACTGTTGTGGATCGACGCGCCGGCTGGAGCAACGTCAAAGTCTTCAATTTTTCCCGTCAGGCGTGCTGGGTGCTTGAAGGCGTTGAAGACTGGTCTATTCGCGAAAAAGACCTGCTCGCGGCGAGTACGCCGACTATGAGCAAGGAAGAAAGTCTCTGTTTCCAGCGTGCCGAGGCGTTCGAAGCATTGGGTGCACCGGAAGACCAGCCTCGCACCGTTGAGTTGTATGAGGCCACGCTGGAAAACTTGTTATGTGCAGCACACTCCGGAGACCCACTTGCCAGTTATAAAGCCGCTATTTTGAGCCTCTCGGGCATGGCGCCGCAGGTGCCAACGGATACTTTGGAGTCACTATTCAAAGCAGCGGCCACGACTTTGCCGAACGGTGCGATGGGACTTTCCGAGTTTTACTGCGATGGCAACGAACTAACATCCGACGGTCCCTGCAAAAATCCTGCGCTTGCAGAGCAAGCACTGATGGGCGCCGTAAAAATGGGCAATGCCAACGCGATCAGCAAGTTGGGATCTACCTTCGCTAGCGGCGAATGGGGTACCAAAGATCCATCTCGAGCCATGGCCTGTTACCAAATGGCCCTCGCGAAGGGTAGTGATGGCGCCCGTTTCGGTTTGGAACACTTGAAGAAAAACTCCTCCACACCAATCCAACCCAGCTACTGCTACTGACAACCCCCGAAACCCCACGCATTCCTTTAAACTCCCCACCCCCAAGGAATGCGCTCAGGACACGGAATGCCAGCCCCCTCGATCTCCCTTCGCCCCGCGTTAGTACTCTGGCTATACGCCGCCGCAATCGTGCACATTCTCGCCGGCCTCACCCTGACTTGGGCCGGTCACTCCGGTTTACTCGACGGCTATTTGCACACCCTCGAACTCGCATTCTGGGGCGCCGATGCGGTGCCTGCGGCCGGCCACGAACAACAAGTCTGGTGGCTCGCGCTTTTCGGCGCGACGCTGCAAAGCTATTCGCTGTACATGCTCGCTCTGGTGCACTTGGGCAATCGCTTGAAAGCCCCGGCAGTCTGGGGTTGGTTGATCGCGGGCATCCTGTTATGGGCGCCGCAGGACATGTGGCTTTCAGCGCAACGGCAGGTCTGGTCGCACCTGTGGCTCGACGGCTTTGCGTTGCTGGTGTTGTTGCCACCGCTGGTTTGGCTATATCGCCATGACCGCCGAAAATCCCCTTCAGTAAAGACTCCGAGCACATCCAACCCGTTTGTTGGCAGCGCTTTCAAACGCGTACTGATCACCGGCGGCACAGGGTTTATAGGTGAAGCTTTAGTCCACCAGTTACTCGACGCCGGTCATTCAATTAGCGTTCTAACGCGTGATCCGTTGAGCGCCGCCACCTTGTTCAACGGCCGCGTCCGCTGTATGCATTCGCTCGGCGAACTCAGCCGCGACGAAGCCTTCGACGTAGTGATCAATCTCGCCGGAGCACCCGTCGCCGGCCCACGCTGGAGTCCCAAGCGTCAGGCGAAACTGCTCGCCAGCCGAGTCGGCACCACCGAAGCGTTGATGACTTGGTTGAAGAACACCGAGCACAAACCAGCACTGTGGATTCAGGCCTCGGCCATCGGTTTCTACGGTGTGCGTGATGCCAGCGAAAGCCTCGATGAACAGGCCAGCAAGGGCGACGGTTTCATGGCCGAACTCTGCGCGCGTTGGGAAGCCGCCGCACAACCGGCCACTGAGTTTGGCGTGCGTCAGGTGGTGCTGCGTCTCGGCGTGGTCTTCGGCCCGGGCGGTGCGCTGCTGCCGTTGCTGATTCCGTTTCGCCTGGGCTTCGGCGGGCGCATGGGCGATGGTCGGCAGATCATGAGCTGGGTGCATCGCGATGATGTGATTCAGGTGATCGCTCGATCCTTCCACGATGAAAATTTGCGCGGCACCTACAACATGGTCGCGCCCGAAACGGTCAGTCAGGCCGCGTTCGCCGAGCAGGCCGGCAAGGTCCTCAAGCGTCCGGTGTGGTTCCACATTCCCGCCGCGCCAGTTCGTGCGCTGGCGGGGGAGATGGCGCAATTGTTCTTCGACGGTCAGCGTGTGGTGCCGCAGCGTTTGAGCGAGGCGGGCTACACGTTCCGCTATCCGACTCTTGACGCCGCGCTGCGCGATCTGGCCTGAGGATCGCCCATGAGCAAGCCCCTGATGTACCTGTTGGCCGGCAACGGCAGCGCCGCCGATTGGTGGGATGACGCGCTGCCGCATTTTCAGCGTTACGAAGTGGTGCCGCTGGAGTTGCCGGGTTTCGGCGCCAATCCGCAGCCGCCCTGTGAGGATCTGGCGGACTACGCGCAGACCTTGCTGGCGATGACACAGCAGGGCAGCGCGATCACGGCGGTCGGGGTCAATGCGTTGCTGGTGTTGCATGCGTTGCAACGTCAGCCGGGGCACTTTTCCCGCAGCGTTTTGTTGGCGCCGGTCGGTGCGTTTCTGTGGCAGCGGCGGTTGCCGGCGCTGATGTCGCCGCTGCCGATTCGCAAGACCATTCACTGGTTGCTCTCGAACAAACCCACGCTGTTCGCGCGCAAGTTTTCCAACCAGACCTGGACGCCCGCGCAGTACCAGCGCATGGGCGCCGGCTATGCGCGTTGCCGTGCGTTCGTGCCGCATTGGGACGTGATTCGCGCAGATACTGCGTTGCCGCTGCTGGAGTGGATCACCGATCCGGTCGAGCTGGTTTGGGGCGATCAGGACGCGGTGCTCGGCATCGAGCAAGCGGCGGCGTGGTCGGCGATTCTCGCTCGCGCTGATCTGACTATCAGCCTCAAACCCGGTTGGGGCCATTACCCGTGGATCGACTCGCCCGCGCAGTTCGCACAGTGGCTGGAGTCGGGCGAGCGCGGGTTTGTTGCGCACACCAAGGGCGGGCGTTTGCGCCTGGCTGAACTGGCCCGGCAAGCGGTGCCGGCCGCGCTGACCCTCAACGATTGCAGCGATCCGCGTCTGCTGGCATTTCTCGCTGCCCAACCCGACGTGACCTGGGCGGTGCGCTCCTCCAGTTATGGCGAGGATCAGGCCGATTCGGCGAATGCCGGTTTGAGCACAACCTATCTGCGCGAGCCGCCCGCCAATGTGCCGAAACGCATCGCCGAACTCACGGCCGAAGGCGTCGAGGAAGTGGTGGTGCAACGCTTCATCACGCCGGTAGTTTCCGGGATCGCGTTCGTGCGCCATCTCTCGGTAGAACTGGAATGGGTTGAAGGCCATCTCGAATCGTTGGCCGACGGTCACGTCAGCCCCTCACAAGCAACGCTTTCGCGACTCGGCGATGCGTGGCGTAGCGGCACGTTCACGCCGTCCCACGGCTTGACCGAAGACCTGCTGTGGCGCTTTCTGCAAGACGTGTTGCGCGTGTTCCACTACGTGCCCGGCGACGTCGAATGGGCCTGGGACGGCTCGCAACTCTGGCTGCTGCAATACCGGCCGATCAGCGACTACGGCTGGCGCCGGCACCTGACCGCCGCGAACATCGCCGAGATCCTCCCACCGCAACCGAGCGTGCTGGTGGAGTACGCCCAGCGCCGCGCGGCGGCGAGTATCCCGGCGATCATGGCGCGCTGGGATGCGCGGGTGTTGCAGGACAACGAGCCGTTCACTGCTGTGTTCGGCGGCGCGTCCTACATCAACAATGATCTGTTTCTTGCCCGGTTGGCCGACTGGGGCATCAGCGCCGATAACTACGCCGATGAAGTTGGTGGTGCGACGCCGCATCTGCCGTGGCAACCGCTGAAGATGCTGCGTTCGTTGCCGCTGTTTTTGCGTATGCAACGCAAGGCTCGGGGCCATTTGCTGAACCTTGAAAACGGTTTGCAGCGCTTCGATCGGGAGCTGGCCGAACTGGTCGCCCAAAGTGCCAATGGCCAACAACTCGCGGACTGGTTCACCCGGTTCTACGTGTTCACGGTGCAAGGCAATCTGTGCATCGCCACGGCGCTGGCCAGCAGTGGCGGCGACTGGCTGGGCCGTCCGCCGACCGCTTACGACAATCTGGAAAACAGTCCTCATCGACTGCCGTGGGAAACCGACCCGGCCACCCCACGACCCGCGTCGAGCGAACTGCCGCTACAGTCATTCCCACAATGGTCCGGGCTGATCCGCCTCGCGCATTCGACCGGCCTGCCGGGCCTGCGCGGCTACTACCTGCAAGTACGCGAGTGGTATCGCGACAACCTGATGCGCATCTTCTTCCGTCTTCACCACGCCATGCCCATGGCGGATCGCGAGCATTGGTTCGCGCCGCATCCCGACGTGCGCACCCGCGACGGCAGCTTCTGGCAGGACGGTCGCGAAGGTGCGGAGCAAGCGACCGGTTTCATGATTTATCCGGGGCAGGTGCAAGGCATTCTCGGCGAGGACATCTTGCTCGAAGACACTCTCGATCCGGGGCGGCATGCGCACTATCAAGCGGCGCGGGCGGTGATTGCGCGTATGGGCGGGCGGTTGTCGCATGGTTCGACGTTGTTGCGCGAGTTGCGCAAGCCGTCGGCGGTGATGCCGCAGGTTGATCCGGCGTGGATGGGGTGTGAGGTGTGGTATCGGGATGGTGAACTGGAATTGATGAATTCGAAGGATACGAAGTGAAACGACGGTTGTTGATGTGTTTGGCCTGGTTGCCGATGACGAGCATGGCGACGGATCTGTGCAGTTCGGAGACCGATACGAAGAACTTTCTCTCGCAATGGGTGGAAAGACCCGATTACGTTCTGGACATACATTCAAGTTTTCAAACTGATGGATTCAGTCTGGAGGAGGGCAAGGTTGTATATCGCGGCGATCTTAATGACGACGGCCAGGAAGATTTCATTTTCACCTCCTACTCAAGTCGTGGTTCCGCGGGTGACTCGACCTTCGCCTTCCTCATCCAGTGCCACGGTTACTTGAAGCATGTCGGGGGCGATTATTTCGCCGAGGTCAAAGTTCTGGACGGTACGCCCAAGAACGGCGGCGATGTAAAAGACATCGAGATCTACTCCTACGTTCGCGATAAGCGCGGCCAGATCCGCTACAAGGGCAAAGAGGCCATGACCCGGCCACATCTGTGGCAATTCAATCCGCACACACAGCTTTATGAAGGGCAGTCTGAGTGAGCCGACGGTCCCCACTGCATTTACGGAGTTACTACGTGAAAGGATTTTCGATTGTTCTCGGCAGCTTGATATTGGCTGCCGCGTCCATGGCATTCGCTGCCGACCCAACCTTCAAGGATTACACCGTCACGCCAGTGTTCACCGGCCCCAACCATAAGTTGGTGCTGCAAGAAAACAGCAGCTCAATGATGGATCAGGCACGGGTGCAAGCCTTGCAAGGCAAGGTCAACTTCGCCGGCCATTACATCCTGCACAGACTAGGTTGTGGCGGCAGCGCCATTTGCGGCGAAGTGCTGGACGCCCAGACCGGTGAGGTTGTTGGCGGTCTGCCGAATGCTTACGACGGCAGCACCTTCGGCATGGTTTACCAGCCAGATAGTCGTTTGATCATCGTCTCCGGCATCACGCTCGACGGCGAAGAAGATGCCCAGGGGAATGCGTTGGAAAGTGGTAATCGGGATCGTTACTACGAGTTTGTGAACAATGAGTTTCGGCTGCTGAGCATGACCGACGTGGAATCGTCGCCGATGGATGAGGAGTGAGTGGATGAATCGGTTTTTCATTCGGTCGGTGCTGATTGCGCTTTCGCTATTACCTCATTCACTGCCCGCGACTGCCAGCGAAGGGAGTTGCTACGGCTACCTTACTGAGCTTGTCAGGAGCAGCGATTTTCCGTTTCGTTATGTCGGCAAGGATAAGGTCAATTTGCTGATCGATGAGGACGACGGTGAAGTGGTGCGCGCTCAGCTGTTTTTCGACACCGACGGCACCGGCACGATTGGCTGGATCAAATACACCCCGGCTACCCGTGTATTGCTCAATAGCTCGGCGGAGTTGGAGGAGCCAGTGGCATTGTCATTCGATGCCAAGTTTGCGGACGGCTATGCGAAGTGCTTGGCGGAACAACAGGCTGGTTAACGGCGAAAAGGATTTCTTAATGAATCAGTTTTTGTTTTTCGGGGGGCTGGCATGGTTGTTCTCTTCCCCAGCCTTCGCCGCGCCGACGGATGCTTACACCCAACGCGATGTCATGCAGTGCGGCGGTGTTGAAGTGGTGTTGGTGTCGTCTTGCCGATCGGTGACGGTGGATGATGCGGAAACCCACGTTATCCCAGTTTGCTCCGACCAGACCATCAACATCGGTAGCAAGGTGCTTCGACGCGATATCAGCAAAGTTTCACAACTCACTTCCGACGGTGCGAAGACGAAGATGTTGAGCAATGTCGTTGTGGCGATGGATTGCGTGGAAGGCACCAAGGGCAGTCTTGTTTCGATAGGCGGATATGGCGGTTGCGGTGCCTGCGCGGAGTGGCATGGGTATTACTCGACAACAGGGCGATTGGAGCAATACAGCTTCGATAATAACCAACGCTCTTTTGGCTCGAAGGGATCTCGGGAAGAGCTGATCAAGGCCTATGGCGTTACGAAGAGACAGCTAATGTCAGAAAGCCCGGCGGTGAAGAGGATCGTCTATGGCCAGCCTTAAGTGGGTGTTGATGATCGGCAGCTTTCTTGCCGCCACAAGTGCCTTTGCCGAGGACCCACCGATAGCCGGCATCGACGGACACACCGTGACGTTTAGAGCGACAAAATGGACGATGCCCGGTGTGGATTCGGCGACTGCATGGTTCACCGCCAACGGCAAAATCTTCCCGCTCTTCAGTACCGATGTTGGCGCCGATGGACACCCGGACTGGCTCAGTCCTGACAAGAAAACCTTGCTGCTCGACCCCGTCGTGTTCGGCATGTTGTCGCTTGAAAATGGTGAAGAAAAACTGTAGTCGCAACAGCATTGCGATGTGATCTCCATGGAAACTGGTTGCGTGCTGGCCGAGCGTTCCCCTCGTTTTTGTCTCGGCAAATGGGTGGGCAATCAGTGGTTTTCGGAAGATGGCGAAGTCCTCACGCCTACCCTGGAAACGGAGTCCCCAAGAGACTGGCTGAAATATATTTCGACCATCAACGCTGCGCAGTCCCGCGCTGACTCCATCGAATCGGGTCTGACTTTTTTGAGTCCCGAATCCTACATGGCGTGCTATCCCCCGGTGCAAAATGTTCAGGCGTACAACGACCTGGGTTTTTATCTAGCCGAGGGCGGTAGAGATGAGTTGGCGCTGAAGTTTTATCGCGGCGTTGAGGCCGTTGGTAAACGCACAGTACTGATGTTGAACATCGCCGATTCACTCTGGCGCCTTGATCGCAAAGATGAAGCGCAGCGCTATTACAGCCAGTACCGCGACGCGATGAGCGCCGACGGCAAGGCGCAGAAAATACCTCGACGCGTAGTTGAGCGATCCGCAATTCAGGGAATGAAAAATTGAACATGTTTGTGCGTTTTATCGCGTTGTCCTTTGTATGCCTGTTTGCCTCTCTTGCGATGGCCGAGGACGACTGCAAGGAAATCACCGTGAGCGCCCAGGTCGATCGGTGTGTGGAGGCAGTCCGCAAGGAAGCCGACACGCAACTCAATGCCAGCTACAAGAAAATGCTGGGACGGTTTGAGGCTCAACAACGGCTTGACCCTGAGCAGGGCAAGGCGCTGGTCGCCATGGCCAGAGAATCCCAGCGCGCCTGGATCAAGCTACGCGACACCACATGCCCGCTTGAAGCCACGGAAATCGAGCCAGGGGTGGCAGCGCATGTCACGACGATCAACAACTGCATGGCCAGACTGAGTCTGGAGCGTGCGGCTTACCTGGACACAATCGTCGCTGATGAGCCGGGTAATGTGCTCGATCTCAACAAGGTGTACCTGTCCGGCTCCCAGCGCTTCGGCAATGTCGTGGCACGTTATGTCAGCACCTTTGGCAGCCCATGCCTGACGGTCCAGATTCTGGCGCCCAACGGCGGTTGGAGAGTTCTGTCCTCCAAGCGGTTTTGCAGTTTTGACGGCAAATCGTTTTGGAATGGTTATGCCAGTGCATTGTTTGAGGATCATGCATTTGCTGCTGATGGTTTACACCTGACGCTCAGCTTGTTCGAGCTTCGTGGGGAAGGAGAGAAGCGGCTCGCTTGTGTGATACCGATCCAGAATGAGCGAATTGAAGAACTAAAGTGCGGCGCGCCTGAACCCGGTGCGTAATCGGACAAGCTCTATTGGGGTGTATTTGGACATCATTTGATTGAATCAAGGATTGAAGAAAGTGAAACGCGTATTGCAGAGCGTTCTCTGCGCTCTAACTTGTTGTGTCGCTGTACCGGGTTCTCCCGCGCTTGCTGCGCCCCAAGTCCTCAAGGAAATTCCGGCTAGCTTGCTGGGTGATGCATCACGGCAAAACGTATTTGTTCTGGCAGGAGATGCGGACGAGGCCTCCAACCGATTGTTGATTGCGCCGGTACAGACACGTGATGAGGACATCTTGCTCGATACGTCGAAGGCGCTGCCTCTGATCAAAAGTCAGTACTCGTCTGCGCTTCAGGGTGTCTTCAGCGTCCATGTACTCAAAGGTCGCCCTGGCGTCATGACCGTCATTGATCCACAGGCTGAGGAAGCTGTGGTCAAGCAGCCGTTCGTTGAGGCTGGGGATTACATCGCGCTAGTAACCAGCGAAGAAGATAACGCGGTTTATAACTTCAACCTGTTGTTCGCCTTCAACAGAGGTTCAAAGCAGTTTGAGCTGAAAGCTCTCCTGGAAGTTGCGAACAACGACTCCTGTGACCGGTCGCTTGTCAGCGTAGTGGAGTTGCCGGTGCAGACATTGGGCCCCATCACTCTCGCTTCTTTCGATGGGCGTGAAGCGCTGCAGAAGCTGCAGGTTGCTCGTACTGGCAGTATTAAGGGCGTGAGAAAGAAATTGATGACCGTCGATTCGGCTGATTTGCTGGATATGGCGCTGGCAGCCTACCGAAAGGGTGATGACTCTTCCTTCAAGGATACGATGAGCTACGCGTTGATGGGCGGCGGCTCGCATGACACTTGTCCCCCGGAAAGCTATATCGTCGCAAAGTACTACTACCCGCAGCGTCCCGGCTGGTCCAACGACCTTGGGTTTTTACTGGGCGAGGCGGGTTACTACGCTGAGTCGATTGAGTTGCTCAATGCAGTGATTGCCAACCACCCAAACAGGACGGTTGCTTACCTGAATCTCGCTGACAGTTATTGGGCCGTGAACGATAAAGAGCGGGCGGTGGCGGCATACAAGCAATACTCATCGCGAATGTCTGAAGCGGGGAAGGCTTCGAAGATCCCGGCGAGGGTGGGTGAGCGCCGCGCTTTGGCGCCCGAGGCGTGATCAACGCTCGTTGAGTTGCTGTAGATGTGTTTTCTGATACCTCATGAAACCGCTAAAGGAATGTTCGGTTTGAAATTTTTGCCTGCGTTTATTTCTGTGCTTCTTCTAATGCCACTGGCTGCGCACAGTGAAGTTTCTACACAGGTAAGGTGCTTCCGCTCGCTGGAAGGCAAAAATATCGATTTTGAATTCAGAACCTATTACGACGCGGCCGCCAAATGGAGCGGCGCAAGTGTCAGGTATAGCAAGTCGAAGAACGCCATTGCTCTGGTTCATCACCGAACCGAAGAATACGTCATGACGGAGGACGGCCCCTACGAATTCACGACGACTTGGGTGGAAGTTTCAGACGGTGCAGTGACGGGGCAGTATGTCATTGCAACGCAAGGTGCTCGGGTGAACTCGATGCGTTACACGAATTACAAATCCGGCAAACAGTATTCGTTCGATGAAGACTTCAGCATCGAGGCCTCTCCAGAGACGGGTTGTCAGTGGGGATAAAGTCTTGAAGAAAGGGGACCTAACGTCCCCTTTTTCATCCACAAATCTCGTTACGGCGTAACCAATCTCACCCCGTCCTGCCGATGAACGATGGCGTAAGTGGGCTGAGGCTAAAGGACCGTGAATTGCTCGGACCAGATAATCAATGTCAGGGTATTTCCGTTGATGTTCAAAAGCCTTCAAACGCCGCTACGCTCTCGACCTTGAAAATTGCCAGTGGTTGTCCATGTCCAAGAGTCGAGGGAACGGGTATCGCTACCAGATCTGGAGATCTGAGGCGCGTAAGGCAGCGGAAGCCCTGGCGCGCGAGAACCAGAACCTCATAACCAGAGGTATTGATACAACTCAAATTCGATATGAGCCCATTACTCTTACTGCCATCGAAGCCGCCGATCTGTGGGGGGATGAGGCTACGCTATACCCATGGCATGACGTGCATCAATGGAAGCAGGCTGACATCCGAGGTTTTGATGTCTCGCTTTGGTTCGACCGAGAATTATGTGGGTTGTGTTATGCCTCACCTCGCAAGAGCAAGCTGTGCATCAAGATTGTGATTCTGGAGGGCAAGCCGGACAGATCTCATCCGTTGCGAGGCACCGTGGCTGCTTTGGCGCTAACCGCGATTGAAAACTACGCGATCTTAATAGGTTGTACGGAAATTGAAGTTCAAGAACCAGCCGCCGCTGCTATACCGTTGTATGAGAGTTTAGGGTTTGGCTTTGATCCGACGGGCCGGCTTGTTATTGGGGTTGAGCGGTAATACTATCCAGTCAAATTTCGAGACCCGAGAGGTTTCCATGAAAAAGTCCAAACATGAACCCAAGCCTATGATGGCTGCCCGGTTCCAGGCCGAAGCTCGTGAGGTTTTGGCCAAACGTTCCGGTAAGCGCAGCCGCTTTCTGGATGTCGCACTGTCCAAAGGCAGTGATTTCGAGTCTGTCGGTCGACTGGCCGGCTGAAGGTTTCGGATTCTCGAAAAAGCTGCCTGATTGGCAGTTTTTTTGTGTCTGGATTTTTTACCGATAGGTGCAGAAAGGGGACTTAACGTCCCCTTTTTTCATCCGCAAATCCCGCTACGACTTGGCCGCCACGTTCCGCACTTCAATGTGGTCGAGCGTCCCTTCCACCATCAATCGCACCCCATCCGCCATTCTGCTCAGGGCCAGTGCAACCGAGCGGCGGGAGCCGTGGAGGTCGTCGGCGAGGTCGCAGGCGATGGCGCTGATGGACAGGAGGTCTTCGGAGGCGTTGGCCATGAGGGCTTCGGCGTCGGTGCCGGGGGTGAGGCTGAAGAGGCCGGTTTCGCGTTTGGGTTGGGATTCGGTGCGCGGTTTGAAATGGTGGTCGAGGGCGCGTTCGGCGGCTTCGTGGAATTTCTTGGATTCCAGCGATTCGTAGGGCGATATGTCTGGGGTTTCGGGGGGATTGGGTGTTGGTTTGATCATGGTGCAGCTTCCTGGAGTTGTGAGGCCGACACCTATTCGCTTTGCACTTCGAAAGAGGTGGCAGCTGTGCGTTGGTGTGCAAGACCGGTCCAGGTGGCCGGCAGACCCGAAGGCCTCCGACGCACAGCCGCCATAACGATCCGCGAGCATAGGAAAACGCTCGGCGAAATGCCATCAACGAATGTGCACCTGAACCGGACTTGCACGTCCGAGTCGCCGATTTTGCGGCGACACACAGAGGCTATCGACGAACTGCCAACCTGCCTAGTTCATAGGTATCGCGGCACTTTGCAGGAAATTTCCCATAGGTTTGCAGGCCGGAAGATCAAAAGATCGCAGCCTTCGGCAGCTCCTACAGGGATGTGTTTCAACAGGTGTAGGAAGTGGATTGCTGAGGCGTGACTTGGTGGTCATCGTGCGGGAAATGGGCTGCATCATCTTCCATTAGAGGCAGATAGTGGCGTTATCGTCTGAATCCCTTACACTGCCCCGGCCGTTCATTTTCCTTTTGAGGCTGTGCGCATGAAATTTCGTTTTCTTCTGTGGATGATGGGTTTGTTGATGGGTAAGGCCAGCCGGACAAATCCTGCGTTCCAGCAGCAGTTGGGTGACAAGGATCTGGTGTTTCAGCTGCAGACGCTGGACGGGAAAGTGGCGCGGCATTTCGTGGTGAAGAATCAGCGCGTTACCAGCAAGTCTGGGGTGGTGGCGGAGCCGGCGTTTGCGATTGCGTTCAAGGATGCGGGGTATGCCTTTGCCACGATGCAGGCGAAGAACAAGCAGCTGGCGTTTATGCAGGGGATTCAGGACAAGTCGATCCAGCTGAAGGGGAATCCGGCGCTGGTGATGTGGTTTCAGGGGTTGATGAAGTATTTGAAGCCGAGGAAGGCCAAGCCTAAGGCTTGAGTAGAAGGGCTTGAGAAGATGGGCTGTCGTGGCGAGGGGATTTATCCCCGATGGGCTGCGCAGCGGCCCCAAAACCTGAGACCTCGATATAACTGACACACCCTGTTGCCTGGGTTTGCGACTGCTGCGCAGTCGGTCGGGGATAAATCCCCTCACCACAGGGTTTCGCTGAGTCAGTTGGATTGAGTTGGATTCTTCGCGAGCAGGCTCGCTCCCACAGGGGTTGTGTAAACCTTGGGGGAGCGGGCCTGTTTTGGTTTAGGCCTGGCTGAACTGCGAGGCCAGTTCGCGCAGCAGGACTTCGGCTTCGAGGACTTTGCTGACGACGTCGTTGGCTTTGTCGCGGGTCAGGCCGACGCGTTCGAGCAGGGCGTCGGGGATGTCTTCGTCGGGGCCGGAGCCGATGCCGCGGCTGCGCAGCAGGCGCACGGCCAGGCAGACGAGGTTCGGGTATTCGGCGTAGGCGCCGTCGTAGCTTGGGTCGTGCTGGAAGCGCAGGGCGGTGGCCAGTTCATCGGGCATGTCCCAGTAGCGCATCAGCCACGAGCCGATCTGTTCGCGGCTGATGCCCAACAGGTGCTGCTCGATGTAGCTGTGGCACAGGTGCGGGTTGACCTCCAGGTGACGGCAGATCAGCGAGAAGTGCGGCGGGAACACGTGGGCCAGCAGCAGGTAGCCGAAGTTGTGCAGCAGACCGGCGAGATAGGTCAGGCCGGCTTCCGGGCGCTGGGCGCGCGGCATGGCGCGGGTCAGGCCTTCGATGACGGCGGCGGTGTAGATCGACTGCTGCCAGTACGGCGTGGTGTGTTGCGGGTGGTCTTTCGGCAGACTCAGGGTCTTGCCGAGGGCCAGGCCCAGCGCCAGGTTGATCACCAGATCGAAACCGAGCACGCGAACGATCGCGTCTTCCACCGAACGGATTTTGCCCGGCGACGCGTAGTATGGCGATGCGGCCCAGCTCACCACTTGTGCAGCCAGCGCCGGGTCGGTTTCGACCACGCCGGTGATGTCGTCGATGGTGGCGTTGGGGTCGACGCGCAACTTGATGATTTTTTGCGCCGTCTCGGCCAGCGGCGGAATCTCGATGGTCGCTTCCAGACGCTGCTGAATCCGGCGTGCAGTGAACGCCTGCACAGCCAGGGTGATTTCCTCGCGGTCATCGTCCGGGCGGTCGAGGTTCGGGCGGATGCTGCTCAGGGCTTCGCCGAAATTGGCGGCGCTGGCCTTGGTCAGCATGCTCTTGAAGTCTTCGCTGGCGATTTCCAGCAGCAGGCCCGGCTCGCCGGAGTTGATCAGCAGCTTCGGTTCGCGCAGCAGGCTTTCTTCGTAGAGACACGGCGAGCTGGTCAGCGCCGGCAGGCCCGGCAGCAGGCTCAGGCTGTGTTTGCCGAGCATCTTTTCCAGGCGCTCGGTGGACACGGCGGTCAGGCGTCGGCCAGTGAGTTCGGCGAGGCGATTGAGGTCGAGCAACTGGCTCTGCGGAAACAGCACCATCAGCGCGCCCACAGCATCGTCCAGCAATACGGCTTGTACCTTGCGCGAAGCATTGAGGCCGTGGTGGTCGAGCACTTCTTCGTAAGCGATGCCCAGCTTGCCCAGCAGCAGCCGAATGACGGACGGAGCGTGCGGGAGTTCGGGGGCGAGAGCGGCTTCGGTCATGGTGTGTATCCGTTTTTGAAACAATGGCAGGAGTATAACCAGCTCTGTAGGAACGATCCTGCACAAACTGCGACGGTGCTCACACTTGGCCGTATTGCTGCCCGTGGCGCAACCAGCGGTCCAGCAATGGGCTGACGTGAGTCGGCCAGCGCTCCAGCAGTGCTTGCGCGGCATCGCGTACGGCGGGCAGCAGGTCGGCGTCGCGCATCAGGTCGGCGACTTTGAATTGCAGCAGACCGGTCTGGCGCGTGCCGAGCATTTCGCCGGGGCCGCGCAGTTCGAGGTCTTTTTCGGCGATGACGAAACCGTCGTTGGTCTCGCGCATGATGCCCAGGCGCTGGCGGCCGATCTGCGACAGCGGCGGATGGTAGAGCAGCACGCAATGGCTGACCGCGCTGCCCCGGCCGACGCGGCCGCGTAATTGGTGCAGCTGCGCGAGGCCCAGACGCTCAGGGTTTTCGATGATCATCAGGCTGGCGTTGGGCACGTCGACGCCGACTTCGATCACGGTGGTGGCGACCAGCAGTTGCAGGTTGCCGCCCTTGAATTCGGCCATGACCGCCGCTTTTTCGGCGGGCTTCATGCGCCCGTGAATCAGCCCGACTTTCAGCTCACCGAGGGCGGCGGTGAGGTCTTCGAACGTGGTTTCGGCGGCCTGACAGGTCAGCTCTTCCGACTCTTCGATCAGGGTGCACACCCAATAGGCCTGACGCCCTTCGGCGCAGGCGCTGCGCACCCGTTCGATGACTTCGACGCGGCGGGTGTCGGTGACCAGCACGGTGTTGACCGGGGTGCGACCGGGCGGCAGTTCGTCGAGGATCGAGGTGTCGAGGTCGGCGTAGGCGCTCATCGCCAGCGTGCGTGGGATCGGCGTGGCGGTCATGATCAGTTGGTGTGGACACATGCGCCCGCCGACGCCTTTCTGCCGCAGCGCCAGACGCTGCTGCACGCCGAAGCGGTGTTGTTCGTCGATGATCACCAGTGCCAGATTTTTGAACTGCACTTCGTCCTGGAACAGCGCGTGGGTGCCGACCACCATCGGCGTGCCGCTGGCGATCTGTTCCAGCGCGGTGACGCGATTCTTGCCCTTGAGCTTGCCGGCCAGCCACGCGACATCAATGCCCAGCGGTTCGAGCCAGCGCTTGAACGTGATGAAGTGTTGCTCGGCAAGGATCTCGGTCGGCGCCATCAGTGCGACCTGATAACCGGCCTCCAGTGCTTGCAGCGCCGCGAGGGCGGCGACCACGGTTTTGCCCGCACCAACGTCGCCCTGAATCAGCCGCAGCATCGGTTCGTGCTGGCTGAGGTCGTAGGCGATTTCGTTGCCGACGCGTTGCTGGGCGCCGGTCGGGTTGAAGCCGAGGTTGGCCAGGTATTTCGGTGGCAGTTTTTTCGCCTTCGGCATCGCTGGCGCGCGCAGGGAACGCATGCTTTCGCGCAGGCGTTGTTGCGACAGTTGATGGGTCAGCAGTTCTTCGAAGGCCAGCCGATGCTGGGCCCAGTGATGACCGAGGGCCAGCTCATCGACATCGGCGTCGGCGGGCGGGTTGTGCAGGTAGCGGATCGCGTCGGCCAACGGCGCCAGTTGGTAGTCGCGGGCCAGTTCGGTCGGCAGCCAGTCGGGCAGGGTGTTCGGCTTGAGCAGCGTCAGGGTCTGCATGCACAACTGGCGCAGGCGCTGTTGGGTCAGGCCTTCGGTGAGCGGGTAGACCGGGGTCAGGGTTTCATCCACGGGCGGCGGTTCGTCACCGGTGATGGCGCGGTATTCGGGGTGGTAGATTTCCAGCCCCGAAGCGCCGGGCCGCACTTCGCCGTAGCAGCGAATCCGCGTGCCGCGCTTGAGGCCTTCTTTCTGCGCGTTGCTGAAATGGTAGAAGCGCAGACTCAGTCCGCCGGTGCCGTCCTGCATGCGCACCACCAGGCTGCGGCGCCGGCCCATGACCACGTCGGCGCCGCTGACGGTGCCTTCGACCACGGCGTCCTGGCCCGGTCGCAAGTGGCCGATCGGCACCACGCGGGTGCGATCCTGATAACGCAGCGGCAGGTGAAACAGCACGTCCTGGAGATTCTCCAGGCCGACCTTGGCCAGCTTCTCGGCCATGGCTTCGCCGACACCCTTGAGTGCCGTCACCGACACTTGCGACAGCTCAGTCATGTCCCTGGCTTAACCGGCCGTAACCGGTGCGGCGGGCTTGGCCACCGAGCACAGGCGAACGGAGTCGGCGAGGATTTCGATGGCTTTCGGCCGCGGGAAGCTCGCGCGCCAGGCAATCGCCACGGTGCGGAATGGCACTGGCGCCGACAGCGGACGCACTTCGATCACGCCCGGGGCGTAGTGGTGGCTGTCCACCGCCGACAGCGGCAGGATCGAGATGCCCAGACCGGAGGCGACCATGTGCCGGATGGTTTCCAGCGAGCTGGATTCCACGGTGGTGTGCTTGGCGCCGTCGTTGCCCTTGGTCAGCGTCGGGCAGGCTTCGAGCACCTGGTCGCGGAAGCAGTGGCCTTCGCCGAGCAGCAGCAGGCTCTTGTCGTTGAGCAGGCCCGGATCGATGGATTCTTTTTGCGTCCACGGGTGCTGGGCCGGCATCAGGACGTAGAACGGCTCGTCGTACAGCGGCAGGGTCAGCACGTCGGCTTCGTTGAACGGCAGGGCGATGATGATCGCGTCGAGCTCGCCGTTGCGCAGTTTGTCGCGCAGCACGTGGGTGAAGTTTTCTTCGATGTACAACGGCATTTGCGGGGCGACCCGGTGCAGTTGTGGAATCAGGTGCGGGAACAGGTACGGGCCGACGGTGTAGATCGCGCCGACTTTCAGCGGCGCGGTCAACTGGTTCTTGCCGGCCTGGGCCAGCTCACGGATGCCTTGCGCCTGCTCCAGGACTTTCTGCGCCTGGGCGACGATGCCTTCGCCGACCGGGGTCAGGCGCACGGCGCTTTTACTGCGCTCGAAAATCAGCACACCGAGTTCGTCTTCAAGTTTTTTCACGCCCACCGACAGGGTCGGCTGACTGACGTGGCAACGCTCGGCGGCGTGGCCGAAGTGCTGCTCTTGGGCGAGGGTAACGATGTAGCGTAATTCTGTGAGTGTCATAGCAAGCGTCCATGAAGTTGCGGGCCAAGCATAACGGCTGCAATCGATAGACGCACGTTATCAGACTGAGTGAGGAATGCGACACCGGGCAATGTGAGTTTGCCGTTGCCAGATATGCAAAAGACACCTTTCGGTGCCTTTATTTCAATCTGATAGTCGACATAAAACCCTGTGGGAGCGGGCTTGCTCGCGAATGCGGTGTGTCAGAACCATTGATGTCGACTGACACGACGCTTTCGCGAGCAAGCCCGCTCCCACATTGGATCAGCGGCGTCTCTCGAGGGAGTACACAAACGGCGCGACAATTTCGATCGAGCCGTTGGTCAACATGTCCGCCGGTGGCTTGGGCAGCGGTTGGGCGCGGCGGATCATTTCCAGGGTGGCCCGGTCCAGATCAGCATTGCCGGAGCGGCCCACCAGTTCGAACGACAGCACATTACCTTCGGCATCCACCACGAAACGCAGACGGTTCAGGCCTTCCTTGCCCCGTGCCTGTGCGCTTTGCGGATACTTTTTGTACTTGGCCAAGTGCGCGAGCAGGGTGCCTTGCCAACTGGCCTTGGCGGCCAATTGTGCGGGCGACGGGCCCGGTGCCGGCTGGGCGGATTTCTCCGTCGGTGCCTGGGTCGGTTGCGTGTCGGCCGGTTTTTCCTCGGAAGGTTTTTCCTTCACGGGTTCCGGTTTTTTCTCGACCGGTTTGGGTGGCTGCGGTTTCGGCTTTGGCTTGGGTTTCGGCTTCGGTACGGCAATTTCGGCCTTGGGTGCTTCAGCCAGTTTCGGAATCGGCAGCTCTTCAACCGGAGCCGGTGGCTGCGGCGGTGTGACGACTTTCGGCGGAGCAGGCGGTGGCGGGGCCGGAACCGGTGCCAGCTCGACCACCATTGCCTGCGGCGGCAGTTCGATGGGCGGGCGGGCGGTCCAGTTCAGCGCCAGCGCGATGGCCAGCGCGTGAACGCCCAGCACCACGGCCAGGCTACCGCTGTAACGCGTCAGCTTATGGCGCGTCGTGATCATTTCTTGGCTGCGCTCTCAAGGCCCACCAGACCGACCTTCAGGTAACCGGCCGAGCGCAACTTATCCATCACGCTCATCAGGTCGCCGTAGTCCACGCCTTTGTCGGCCTGGAAGAAGATGGTGGTGTCTTTCTTGCCCTGGGTCTTGGCGTCGAGGACGGCACCAAGGGTTTCGGCGTTGACTTCGTCGTCGCCGATGTACAGACGCTGATCAGCTTTTACGCTGAGGAACACCGGTTTCTCCGGGCGCGGCGCCGGTTTGGCGGTCGAGGCCGGCAGATCGACTTTGATGTCTACTGTGGCCAACGGGGCGGCCACCATGAAGATGATCAGCAGCACCAGCATCACGTCGATGAACGGCGTGACGTTGATTTCGTGGTTCTCGGCCAGATCGTCGTCTGCGCCTTCTTTCAAATGCAGGCCCATGGCCGATTACCCCACTTTCACCATGTGTGGTTGCGAGCTGCTGCGCTCAGGCTGGTGATCGAGGTCACGGCTGACCAGCAGCAGAACCTGCGCCGAAGCGTCGGACACCTGCGCCTTGTAGCCGGCGATGGAGCGGGCGAACACGTTGTAGATGACTACCGCAGGAATCGCGGCAACCAGGCCCAGAGCGGTCGCGAGCAGCGCTTCGGCAATGCCCGGCGCCACGACGGCGAGGTTGGTGGTCTGGGTCTTGGCGATGCCGATGAAGCTGTTCATGATGCCCCACACGGTACCGAACAGGCCGACGAACGGCGCGGTGGAACCGATGGTGGCGAGGACGCCGGTGCCGCTGCTCATGTTGCGGCCACAGGCTGCGACGAGGCGCTCAAGACGGAAGCTGACGCGCTCCTTGATGCCTTCTTTCTCGCGGCTGTTGACCGACAGGCGCATCTCTTCGAGCGCGTCGTGCACCAGCAGATTGGCCAGGGTGCCCTCCTTCGCTGCAGTGGCGCTGGCTTCCTTGAGGGTCGCGGCTTTCTTCAGCGCAGCGATTTCACCCCGCAGACGACGCTTGGCGCCCATCAGCTCGAAGCCTTTGGCGATCCAGATGGTCCAGGTGATGATGGAAGCGATGGCCAGACCGATCATCACGATTTTCACGATGATGTCGGCGTTCTGGTACATGCCCCATGGCGACAGGTCGTGGGCCATGCCCAGGGTGTTGTCGGGTTCGAGCACCTCAGGCGCGTCTGCTGCGCTGGCGTCTACAGCCTGTACCGGGTCGGTGGCGGCTGGCGCGGCGGCAGCAGGCGCGTGCTGTTCGGTGGCAGCCGGAGCGGCTGGCGCTTGTGCGTCAGCGAAAGCGGCGGTCGGCGCCAGCATCAGGCTGAGCAGCAGGGCCGCCACCGCGCTGAAGGCGCGAGGTCGTTTGGTTGGCGAAGCGGGGATTTGATTACGTGTCATGCTGGCCGGACCTGAGGTAGAAAAACGGTGATGCTCTTCCAGGCCTCGTGAGGCCGAGAACAAAAGTGGGGTGCATTATTGCAAGTAATTCTTGTTAACAAAAGTAATAGAGTTTCTTTTTTTCCTTCATTGCTAGCCGTTCGTCCTTTGCGAGGGCTAGTCTGTTCCTTTCGTTTGGGAGTTTTTTGATGTCTGCGCCTTCTGTTTTGATTGCCGGTTGTGGTGACGTCGGCAGTCGTCTGGCTACGCAATTGTTGGCCGCCGGCTGGGAGGTGCATGGTCTGCGCCGTGATGTTTCGCGATTGCCGGACGGCGTCATCGGCGTGGCCGGTGACTTGTTCAAGGAAGATTGCCCAGAGACCTGGCCGGTCGGGGCGGTGGATTACCTGGTGTATTGCGCAGCGGCAACCGATCACGATGAGGCCGGTTATCGTGCGGCTTACGTGCAGGGTTTGCAGAACGTGCTGAGCTGGCTGGACGACTATGGGCAGACCCCTGAGCGGCTGCTGTTCGTTTCCAGCAGCAGTGTGTACGGGCAGCAGGAAGGGGAGTGGGTCGACGAGCATTCAGAGACTGTCGCCAGCGGATACTCCGGGCGACTGATGCTTGAGGCCGAGCAAGTGGCGCTGAAAAGCGGCATTCCGGCGAGCATCGTGCGCCTGACCGGCATTTACGGCCCGGGTCGTGAGTGGCTGCTGACCCAGGTGCGTCGCGGATATCGGGTGGCGGTCGAGCCGCCTCTGTACGGCAATCGCATTCACACTGATGACGCGGCGGGGCTGATGGCGTTTCTGCTGCAGGCGGCTCATCAGGGCAAGCCATTGCAGGATATCTATATCGGTGTGGACGATGCGCCCGCACCCTTGGCCGAAGTGGTTGCCTGGCTGCGCGAATATCTGGGGGTTACCGATTGGGCGGAAGACGCCAGCGTCCGTCGCACCGGCAGCAAGCGCTGCAGCAATGCCCGGGCGAAGGCGCTGGGCTGGACGCCGAAGTATCCGAGTTATCGCGAAGGCTATGCGGCGATTCTTGAAGGTAAGTGCTGACTTCCTAACGCCACAAACCACTGTGGGAGCGGGCTTGCTCGCGAAGAGGGTGTGTCAGGCAACATTGATGTCGACTGACACACCCTCTTCGCGAGCAAGCCCGCTCCCACAGGGTTACGTGTTGCTCTCAGGCGCGGTTACTGCTTCTCAAGCAACCACTTGCGTTCACCCGGGGTGAACTGCGGCATTTCATCCGCCAGTGCGCTGTTCACTGCCTGGAAAATCTCCAGCGCCTTGCCTTTGCGGGCAAAGATCCAGTTGTTGCCCTGGCCGTTGAGTTGCAGCCACATGCTGTCGTGGTCGCTGTTCATCGAGGCGCAGTCGCCTGCCAGGCACAGGGCATAGCGGTCGGCGCCGGGCAGACCGGACACCTGGCCGTCGGCCTGGAACTGCACGGTGCCGCCTTCGCCGTCGCCGCTGGCAATCTTCCAGCTGCCGCCCAAGTAGGCCGAATACAATGCGCGTTCGAAGCTGGCGCCGATTGGCGCGCCTTCCGGCACGGGGATTTGTGCGCGGTCGAACAGCTGGTCGGGTTCGTTCTCGGTGGCGGCTTGTTTCATCCGGCCGCCGTCACGTTTCAGCTCACTGCCGGAGCTGCCATAGAAGTCGACTTTCCAGGCGCCGGACTGTTCGCCCTGCAACCGTCCTTCGACGTTCTCGAAACCGTTGGTGTAGCGGGCCTGACCGGCCTTGGTGTTGACATCCCACTCCAGGTTCGGGCCATAGGCCTGAAGCGCTTCGCGCAGGGGGCCGCCCTTGGCAGCAGCATCGATCGCCACCTGGTTGATCCAGGTGCCGCTGATGTCACGGTCGGCGGGGTCGCTGGCACAGCCGCCGAGGAAAATGGCGAGCAGCGAGAGAGCAAGCGCTTTGCGCATGGTGGAATCCTTTCAAAACCTTTTCTTTACCGCAGAGCAGTCGGCGCAGCGTGTGAGGGCTGCGCCGTGTGCATTACTCGATGACCAGGATGGCATCCATTTCGACTTGCGAACCCTTCGGCAAGGCAGCAACGCCGATGGCGGCGCGGGCCGGGTACGGCTGGTCGAAGTACTTGCCCATGATCTCGTTGACCTTGGCGAAGTGGCTCAGGTCGGTGAGGAAGATGTTCAGCTTGACGATGTCCTTGAACGAACCGCCGGCAGCTTCAGCCACGGCTTTGAGGTTCTCGAACACCTGGACGGTCTGGGCTTCGAAGCCTTCAACCAGTTCCATGGTTTTTGGGTCCAGAGGAATCTGGCCCGACATGTAGACAGTGTTGCCGGCCTTGATCGCTTGGGAGTAGGTACCGATGGCGGCTGGGGCCTTGTCGCTGGTGATAACAGTCTTGGTCATGTATGACTCCTTGTTAGGTGTGAGTTAGGCACGCATGCGGGTGATGCGGATGACCCCGGTCAGGGCGCGCAGTTTCTTGATCACGCGGGCCAGGTGCACACGGTCGTGGACGCTGACCACCAGCTGGACGACGCTGATGCGGCCATCGCGCTCGTCCATGCTGATTTTCTCGATATTGCCGTCGGCCGCGTTGACGCTGCTGGCCAGCAGGGCGATCAGGCCGCGCTGGTGCTCCAGCTCGACGCGTAGTTCGACGTTGAATTCGCCGGTGACATCCTTGGCCCACGAGAGCTGGATGCATTTTTCCGGGTTGTGCCGGATTTCGCTGATGTTGCGGCAGTTGTCCAGGTGCACGACCATGCCTTTGCCCGCCGACAGATGACCGACAATCGGGTCGCCCGGTATCGGCGTGCAGCACTTGGCGTAACTGAGCACCAGACCTTCGGTGCCGCGAATCGCCAGCGGACCTTCCGGACTGGGCAACTGTTCACCTTCGCCGAGCAGACGGCGCGCCACGACATAGGCCATGCGATTACCGAGGCCGATGTCTTCGAGCAAATCTTCGATCAGTTCGAGGCGGTACTCGGTAAGCATGGCCGTGACGCGCTCGGCCGGGATCTTCTCCAGCGAGCTGTCGAAACCGTTGAGCACCTTGTTCAGCAGGCGTTCGCCGAGGCTGATGGACTCGGAGCGGCGTTGCAGTTTCAGCGCATGGCGGATGTGCGTGCGTGCCTTGCCGGTGACCACGAAGTTGAGCCACGCCGGGTTCGGCCGCGCGCCGGGTGCGCTGACGATCTCGACCGTGGAGCCGCTTTGCAGCGGTTCTGACAGCGGTGCGAGACGGCGGTTGATCCGGCAGGCGATGCAGCTGTTGCCGACGTCGGTGTGCACCGCGTAGGCAAAGTCGACCGCCGTGGAGCCTTTGGGCAGCTCCATGATCCGGCCTTTGGGCGTGAACACGTAGACCTCGTCCGGGAACAGGTCGATCTTCACGCTCTCGATGAATTCCAGCGAGTTGCCGGCACGTTGCTGCATTTCCAGCACGCCTTTGACCCACTGACGGGCGCGGGCGTGAGTGCCTTTCGGCTGCTCGTCACCGCTGGATTTGTAGAGCCAATGGGCGGCAATGCCGTTGTTGGCCATCTCTTCCATTTCGCGGGTACGGATCTGGATCTCGATCGGTACGCCGTGCATGCCGAACAGTGTGGTGTGCAGCGACTGATAGCCGTTGGCCTTGGGGATCGCGATGTAATCCTTGAAGCGCCCCGGCAACGGTTTGTACAAATTATGCACAGCACCCAGCACGCGGTAGCAGGTATCGACCTTGTCGACGATGATCCGGAACGCATAGACGTCCATGATCTCGTTGAAGGCTCGACGCTTGCCGCGCATTTTCTTGTAGATGCCGTAGAGGTGTTTCTGGCGCCCGCTGACTTCGCCCTGAATGCCGTCGATCGCGAGGCAGTGGCCGAGGGACTCTTCGATCTTGTTGACGATTTCCTTGCGGTTGCCCCGGGCGCGCTTGACCGCCTGGTAGATCCGCGCGGAACGCATCGGGTGCATCGCCTTGAAGCCGAGGTCTTCGAATTCGATACGAATCGCGTGCATGCCCAGCCGGTTGGCGATGGGCGCGTAGATTTCGAGGGTTTCCTTGGCGATCCGGCGGCGTTTTTCCCCGGACAGCACTTCCAGCGTGCGCATGTTGTGCAGGCGGTCGGCGAGTTTGACCAGGATCACGCGAATGTCGCGGGCCATGGCCATGGCCATTTTCTGGAAGTTTTCGGCCTGGGCCTCGGCCTTGGTCTCGAAGTTCATCTGGGTCAGTTTGCTGACCCCGTCGACCAGTTCGGCCACGGTTTCACCGAACTGCGCTTGCAGCGCCTCTTTGGCGATACCGGTGTCTTCGATCACGTCATGCAGCATCGCGGCCATCAGGCTCTGATGGTCCATGTGCATGTCGGCAAGAATATTCGCCACCGCCAGAGGATGGGTGACGTACGCCTCGCCGCTGCGACGGCGCTGACCGTCATGGGCTTGTTCGGCGTAGAAATACGCTCGGCGGACCAGGTTGACCTGGTCGTTGCCGAGGTAGGTCGATAAGCGATCGGCGAGGGCGTCTATGCTCGGCATGATGACTCCTGCCGTAGGCTGTGTTCCCGCGCCGTGCTACGTCGACCAGGCATAGGCTTAGACGGCCTCGTTGGACTCGTCCTCGAACGCAGCGAAGACCGGGTCTTCGTGGACGATTTCCTGCTCGGCGATGAACTCGTAGCTCATCAGGCCTTCTGCGATTTCACGCAGGGCGACAACGGTCGGTTTGTCGTTTTCCCACTGGACCAGTGGCTCTTTGCCGCCGGTGGCCAGTTGACGGGCACGCTTGGTAGAGAGCATGACCAGCTCAAAGCGGTTTTCCACGTGTTCTAGGCAGTCTTCAACGGTTACGCGGGCCATGGTATTCCTCGGAGCGAATGCAATATGCGCGCTGCCCGGTTGGGCGAGCGGACTGAGCAGTTTAAAAAATCACCAGCGATTAGGGAAGCGCTGATTTTTTGACCAGACCCTTCAACGCGCTGCAAGCGCCAATGTAAAGCGCTTGCAGCGGTTTTGGGAAGTGCTGATTAACCGAGCAGTTCGGCCAGTAATTTGCCGAAACGTACCTGCTGGCGTTTCTGTTGCAGCTGGTTGGCGCGGAAAATCGCCTTGAGATCGTCCAGTGCATGGGCGAAATCGTCGTTGATGATCAGGTAGTCGTACTCGACATAGTGGCTCATCTCGCTGACCGCTTCGCGCATCCGGCCGTCGATGATCTCGTCGCTGTCCTGACCGCGGTTGGTCAGGCGCTGGTGCAGGGCCTGAAGCGACGGCGGCAGGATGAAAATCGAGCGTGCCTGCGGCATCAGCTTGCGCACTTGCTCGGCGCCTTGCCAGTCGATTTCCAGAATCAGGTCGTGACCTTCGTCCAGCGTCTGCTGCAAGCGGCTTTGCGAGGTGCCGTAGAAGTTGCCGAAGACTTCGGCGCGTTCGAGGAAGTCGCCGTGCTCGCCCATCTTCACGAACTCTTCGCGGGTCACGAAGTGATAGTTCACGCCGTCCACTTCACCCGGACGCATGGCGCGGGTGGTGTGGGAGATCGAGACGCGGATTTCCGGATTGGCATCGGTCAAAGCCTTGACCAGGCTGCTCTTGCCCGCACCCGATGGGGCGGAAATGATGTACAGGGTGCCGGTGCTGTGGGTCATGTCTGTTGCCTTACTCAATATTCTGCACTTGTTCACGCATCTGCTCGATCAACACCTTGAGGTTGACGGCGGCCTGGGTGCTGCGCGGGTCGAAGGCCTTGGAGCCCAGTGTGTTGGCTTCGCGGTTGAGCTCCTGCATCAGGAAGTCGAGGCGCCGGCCGGCGGCACCGCCGGACTTGAGCACCCGGCGCACTTCGATGATGTGGGTGCTCAGGCGATCCAGCTCTTCGGCCACATCGCTCTTTTGCGCGAGGATGACCATTTCCTGTTCCAGACGCTGCGGGTCCAGTTCGGCCTTCATGTCGGTGAAGCGGTCGAGGACTTTCTGGCGCTGGGTGGCGAGCATGTGCGGCACCAGTTCGCGCAAGGTCACGACATCCTCTTCAATTGAAGTCAGGCGCTCGTTGATCAGGCGTGCCAGCTCCGCGCCTTCGCGCTCGCGGCCGGCCTTGAGTTCTTTCAGGCCTTGATTGAACAGGGCCAGCGCCTCGGCGTTCAGGGCTTGCGGATCGGTCGCGTCGGCCACCAGCACGCCTGGCCAGGCCAGCACTTCCAGAGGGTTCAGTGCCGCCGGGTTCTTGATCAGGCCGGCAACGGTTTCGGCGGCGGCGACCAGTTGCGCGGCGCGCTCGCGGTCGACCTGCAACGGTTTTCCGGTGCTTTCTTCGGTGAAGCGCAGGGTGCATTCCAGTTTGCCCCGCGACAGGCCCTGACGCAGGGCTTCACGCACCGCGCCCTCAAGGTCGCGGAACGACTCCGGCAGGCGCAGGTGCGGTTCGAGATAGCGGCTGTTGACCGAACGCAGCTCCCAGCTCAGGGTGCCCTGGGCGCCGGCTTTTTCGACGCGGGCGAAGGCGGTCATGCTGTGCACCATGGCGGTGACCTCGCAATGCAGATCGGCGCAGAAGGGATGTTCCGCAGGCTCGATATCAATGAATTTAAGCCGACTGGCAGCAAAGGCGCAGGATTGTAGCGCAGTGCGGCGGATGCGCCCAAACACACGGTGTGACAAAGGGCTGCAGGCCGTCGGTTATGCGCGTTTCAGGCCTCTGGGTCGACGGTCGGAATTTTTAACCCGTGCCCAGGCGCGGTGCAGCGCTCTATAATGCTCGGCAGTTTTCCGTCCCCAGTACAGGTATTCCCTATGAAACGTCCAAGTGGTCGCGCTGCCGATCAGCTTCGCTCGATCCGCATTACCCGCAACTACACCAAACACGCCGAGGGATCCGTACTGGTCGAATTCGGTGATACCAAGGTCATCTGCACCGTCAGCGTCGAAAACGGCGTGCCGCGCTTCCTCAAAGGGCAAGGCCAGGGCTGGTTGACCGCCGAGTACGGCATGCTGCCGCGCGCCACTGGCGAGCGTAATCAGCGTGAAGCGAGCCGTGGCAAGCAGGGCGGCCGCACTCTGGAAATCCAGCGTCTGATCGGTCGTTCCCTGCGCGCTGCGCTGGACATGTCCAAGTTGGGCGACGTCACCCTGTACGTCGACTGCGACGTGATCCAGGCTGACGGCGGCACCCGCACCGCGTCCATCACCGGCGCGATGGTGGCACTGGTCGATGCGTTGAAAGTGATCAAGAAGCGCGGCGGCCTGAAAGGCGGCGACCCGCTCAAGCAAATGATCGGCGCCGTGTCGGTCGGTATGTATCAGGGCGAGCCGGTGCTGGATCTGGACTATCTTGAAGATTCCGCCGCCGAGACCGACCTCAACGTGGTGATGACCAGCACTGGTGGCTTCATCGAAGTCCAGGGCACCGCCGAAGGCGCGCCGTTCCAGCCTGAAGAGCTGAACGCCATGCTGGAACTGGCCAAGAAAGGCATGAACGAAATCTTCGAACTGCAAAAGGCCGCACTGGCCGACTGAGCAGGTTCGTAACCCGCAAGGAGGACGCGATGAGTGATGAGCAAGAGTTGCTGCCCAAGCCGAGCCAGGAGGTTCGCCAATGGGCGATGTTTTGTCACTTGTCCGCCTTGCTGGGGATCTGGATTCCGTTCGGCAACCTGATCGGGCCGCTGATCCTGTGGCAGATGAAGCGCGAAACCGATCCGTTCATCGATGCCCAGGGCAAGGAAGCGCTGAATTTTCAGATCACCGTGGCGATTGCTGCCGCGATCTGTCTGCTGCTGATGGTGCTGATCATTGGCTTCTTCTTGCTGGGGCTGCTGGCTATTGGCGCGTTGGTGCTGACGATCATTGCCGGGGTGAAGGCGAACGAAGGCTTTCCCTACCGTTATCCATTCACCTGGCGACTGATCAAATAATAACCAGCGACGATTTCCCTTGTGGGAGCGGGCTTGCTCGCGAAGACGGTGTATCCGTCAACGAGTAGGTGGCTGACACGACGCCTTCGCGAGCAAGCCCGCTCCCACATTTGAAAAGCAGTTACCCACAAAAAAGCCGACAGCAATGTCGGCTTTTTTGCATTCACGGATCGACGCTTAGATGGTCAGCGTCCAGTCGTAGTCGACGATCAGCGGCGCGTGCTGCGAGAACCGTGGCTGGCGCGGCAGGCGTGCGCTGCGTACGAAGCGGCGCAGGCCCGGGGTCAGCAGCTGGTAGTCGAAGCGCCAGCCCAGATTCAGCATCTCGGCCTGTTCGTTGTCCGGCCACCAGCTGTACTGGTCGCCTTCGCGGCTGACTTCGCGCAGGGCATCGACATAGCCCATGTTGCCGACAATCTCGTCCATCCAGGCGCGTTCTGGCGCCAGGAAGCCCGGGGATTGCTGGCTGTCGCGCCAGTTCTTGATGTCGAGCTTCTGCTGCGCAACGTACAGCGAGCCACAATAAATGTACTCGCGACGTTTACGCCGCTGCTTGTCCAGGTACTTGCCGAAGTCGTCCATGAGCTTGAACTTCTGGTTCAAATCCTCATCGCCGTTCATCCCCGAAGGAAGCAGCAAGGTGGCAATACTGACTTTGTCGAAATCTGCTTGCAGGTAGCGCCCGTAGCGGTCGGCCGTCTCGAAACCGAGACCGCTGATGACAGCCTTCGGTTGCAACCGCGAATACAAAGCCACGCCGCCTTGGGCAGGGACTTCAGCATCGCAGGCATAAAGGAAGTAGCCATCCAGTTGGAAGGCTGGGTCATCCAGTTCAAAGGCGGAGGCACGGGTGTCCTGCAGGCAGATGACGTCGGCATTCTGTGCCTGCAGCCAACTGAGCAAACCACGCTCGACTGCAGCCTGAATACCATTGACGTTCACACTGATGATCCGCATAAATGGCCCCAAAAATCGCGTGCGTGTATGATACACGGCGTCAAGCTAATTAGCTAAATCCGTGGTATTTGGGGTTTTTTTCATGCAAGCGTATCAGCGCGATTTCATTCGTTTTGCCATCGATCGCGGCGTTTTGCGCTTCGGTGAGTTCACCCTGAAGTCCGGGCGCACCAGTCCCTACTTCTTCAATGCCGGCCTGTTCAACTCGGGTTCGGCCCTGGCGCAGCTGGGGCGTTTCTACGCGGCAGCCATCGCCGAAAGCGGCATTCCTTTCGACGTATTGTTTGGCCCGGCCTACAAAGGCATCCCGTTGGCAGCCACCACCGCCGTCGCGTTGGCCGAACACCACAACCGTGACCTGCCTTGGTGCTTCAACCGCAAGGAAGCCAAGGCTCACGGCGAAGGCGGCAGCCTGGTCGGCGCGCCGCTGACCGGTGAAGTGCTGATCATCGACGACGTGATCACTGCTGGCACCGCGATCCGCGAAGTGATGCAGATCATCGCGTCCCAGGACGGCGCCAAGGCCGCTGGCGTGCTGATCGCCCTGAACCGTCAGGAGCGTGGCAACGGTGAATTGTCGGCAATCCAGGAAGTCGAGCGTGACTTCGGTATTCCGGTGATCAGCATCGTTTCGCTGAACCAGGTGCTGGAATTCCTCGCCGACGACCCGCAGCTCAAGCAGCATCTGCCAGCCGTGGAAGCGTATCGGGCCCAGTTCGGCGTCTGAACTGTGGAATGAGCTTTTGTGGCGAGGGAGCTTGCTCCCGCTGGGCTGCGTAGCAGACCCGAAAAGCTTGTGAGCGCTGCGCACTCAAGCGGGAGCAAGCTCCCTCGCCACAATAGATGGAAGGCCGCAGGCAAAAAAAGGCCCCGCTCAGCCAGGCTGAGCGGGGTCTTTTTGTTTGCGCGACGTCTTACGGACGCTTGCGATTACTGATCAACGTGCCCACACCGGTGTCGGTGAAGATTTCCAGCAGGATCGCGTTTGGTACGCGACCGTCGATGATCAGCGAGCTGCCAACGCCGCCCTGAACCGCTTCCAGTGCGCAGCGAATCTTTGGCAGCATGCCGCCGTAGATGGTGCCATCGGCGATCAGGTCGTCGACCTGCTGGGTGCTCAGGCCGGTCAACACGGTGCCGGACTTGTCCATCAGGCCGGCGATGTTGGTCAGCAGCATCAGCTTCTCGGCTTTCAGCGCCTCGGCGACTTTACCGGCCACCAGGTCGGCGTTGATGTTGTACGACTCACCGTTCTCACCGACGCCGATCGGCGCGATCACCGGGATGAAGTTGCCTTTGACCAGCAGGTTCAGCAGTTCGGTGTTGATCCCGACCACTTCACCGACCTGACCGATGTCGATGATTTCCGGCTGGGTCATCTCCGGGGTCTGGCGGGTGACGGTCAGTTTCTTCGCACGAATCAGCCCGGCGTCTTTACCGGTCAGGCCGATGGCACTGCCGCCGTGACGGTTGATCAGGTTGACGATGCTTTTGTTGACCTGACCGCCGAGGACCATTTCCACCACGTCCATGGTCGCGGCGTCGGTGACGCGCATGCCATCGACGAAGTGGCTTTCGATCGACAGACGCTTGAGCAGATCACCGATCTGCGGGCCGCCGCCGTGAACCACGACCGGGTTGATGCCCACGGCTTTCATCAAGACGATGTCGCGGGCGAAGCCGGTTTTCAGCTCCTCGCTTTCCATCGCGTTGCCGCCGTATTTGATCACCAGGGTCTTGCCGACATAACGTCGGATGTAAGGCAACGCTTCGGACAGAACCTGGGCGGTGTGGGCGGCGGCTTCGCGTTCGAGGGTCATTCAGGGCTCCGGGTGAATCAGAACGGTAGTTGGAGATCAGGTGCAACGCGTTTCAATTGGGCGTGGAACACATCCTTGATGCGCTGCAATTCAGCCTCGTCATCGGCCTCGAAGCGCAGCACCAGCACCGGTGTGGTGTTGGAGGCGCGCACCAGGCCCCAGCCTTTGGCGTAATCGACCCGCACGCCGTCGATGGTGGTCAGGTCAGCGCCTGGGCCCCATTGTGCGTCGTGCAGTGCATCAATGATGCTGAATTTGCTCTCCTCGGTCACATGGATATTGATTTCCGGCGTAGAAATATCGTTCGGGAAGGTCGCAAACAGTTCTTCCGCGGTGGATTTTTCCTTGCTGAGGATCTCCAGCAGCCGTGCGGCGCTGTAGATGCCGTCGTCGAAACCGAACCAGCGCTCCTTGAAGAAGATGTGGCCGCTCATCTCACCGGCCAATAGAGCACCGGATTGTTTCATTTTCTTTTTGATCAACGAGTGACCGGTCTTCCACATTAGCGGGCGACCGCCGTATTCCTTGATCAGCGGCACCAGGCGGCGGGTGCATTTGACGTCGAAGATGATTTCCGCATCCGGGTTGCGTGCCACCACGTCGCGGGCGAACAGCATCAGCAGGCGGTCCGGGTAGACGATGCTGCCGGTATTGGTCACCACGCCGACGCGGTCGCCGTCACCGTCGAAGGCCAGGCCGAGGTCGGCGTTGGTTTCCTTGACCTTGGCGATCAGGTCGACGAGGTTCTCGGGCTTGCCCGGATCCGGGTGGTGGTTGGGGAAGTTGCCGTCGACTTCGCAGAACAGCGGGATGACTTCGCAGTTCAGCGCTTCGATCAGTTGCGGGGCAATCACCCCGGCCGCGCCGTTGCCGCAGTCGACCACAACCTTCATGCGTCGGGCCAGTTTGACGTCCCGGACGATTTCGGTGGTGTAGCGGTCAAGGATTTCGACCTGGGTCACGCTGCCCTGGCCGCTGCTCAGATCGTTGGTCTTGATGCGCTCGTGCAGCACCTGGATCTGCTCGTTGGCGAGGGTGTCGCCGGCGATCACGATCTTGAAGCCGTTGTAGTTCGACGGGTTGTGGCTGCCGGTGAGCATCACCCCGGATTTACCCGCGAGCACGTTGGCCGCGTAGTACAGCGCCGGGGTCGGGACCAGGCCGACATCGCTGACATGGCAGCCGCTTTCGGCGATACCACGGATCAGCTCGGCAACCAGCTCCGGGCCGGACAGGCGACCGTCACGGCCGACGGAAACATTCGGTTCACCTTGGGCCAGGCTCTGCGAGCCGATGGCGCGGCCGATCCAGTAAGCGGTTTCGGCATTGAGGAATTCCGGCACGGTGCCGCGAATGTCATAGGCGCGGAAGATGCTGTCGGGAAGCTTCGGGGCGATCTTGGCGGGGGTGCTCATCTGCACAAATGCTCCATCTCGAAAGTGGCGGGACACACCGACGATTCACTCGGCGGTAGGCTCAAACTGAAGGGTATGACGGCGTTTTCCACAGAGAGTTCGTGGTGTGAAAGGGCCATGACGCCTTGGCTGGCGTGGCTTGCGGCCGGCAAAACCTTGATTTTCGGCGCTAAACCTTCCGTGTGAATCTGCACAAATTCCCCCTGTAGGAGCTGCCGCAGGCTGCGATCTTTTGATCTTGCTCTTGAAAAACAAAGTCAAAAGATCGCAGCCTTCGGCAGCTCCTACAGGGAGACATCCGGTTATTTCGTGCCGGTATGGCCGAAACCGCCCGCGCCGCGTTCGGTCTCGACGAACTCTTCAACCATTTCAAAGTGCGCCTGCACCACCGGTACCAGCACCAGTTGCGCCAGACGTTCGCCGACAGTCATGGTGAAGTCGGACTGGCCACGGTTCCAGCAGGACACCATCAATGGGCCTTGATAATCCGAGTCGATCAGGCCGACGAGGTTGCCCAGCACGATGCCGTGCTTATGGCCCATGCCCGAGCGCGGCAGGATCAGCGCGGCGAGGTTCGGGTCGCCGATGTAGACCGACAGACCGGTAGGGATCAGCACGGTTTCACCCGGCTTGATCACGATGTCCTGTTCCAGCATGGCGCGCAGGTCGAGACCGGCGGAGCCCGGGGTGGCGTATTGCGGCAGCGGGAATTCGGTACCGATGCGTGGGTCGAGGATCTTGGCTTGCAAAGCGTGCATGTAAATTAAACCTGGTTCAGACGTTCGGCGATAAAAGTGACCAGTTGGCGAGCGATCCTGCTCTTGCTGGTCTGGGCGAAAACAGTGGCATGAAGCTCACGGTCGATCACGCTGCAGGCGTTTTCTTCGCTGTTGAAACCGATGCTCGGGTTGGCCACGTCGTTGGCGACGATCAAATCGAGATTCTTGTCTTTCAGCTTGCGTGCAGCGTAGTCGAGCAGGTGTTCGGTCTCGGCGGCAAAGCCGACACTGAACGGACGGTCGGGACGGGTCGCGATGGTGGCCAGGATGTCCGGGTTACGCACCATTTGCAGGACGAAGCCGTCGCCGCTTGTAGGGTCTTTCTTGAGTTTTTGCGGGGCAACGACTTCCGGACGGTAGTCCGCCACCGCTGCCGAGGCGATGAACACATCACACGGGATGGCCGATTCGCACGCTGCAAGCATGTCGCGAGCACTGACCACGTCGATGCGCGTGACGCGATCCGGCGTCGGCAGGTGCACCGGGCCGCTGATAAGGGTCACGCGGGCGCCGGCTTCCACCGCGGCTTCGGCCAGAGCGAAGCCCATTTTCCCGGAGCTGTGGTTGGTGATGTAGCGCACCGGGTCGATGTTTTCCTGAGTCGGGCCGGCGGTGATCACCACGTGCTTGCCGGTCAGTGCCTGACGCTGGAAACAATCCGCCGCGCACTGCGCCAGATCGGTGGCTTCCATCATCCGGCCCATGCCGACATCGCCGCAGGCCTGGCTGCCGGAGGCCGGGCCGAAGGTCTTCAGGCCACGGCTTTCAAGGATTTGCAGGTTGGCCTGGGTCGCCGGGTCGCGCCACATGGCCTGGTTCATGGCTGGCGCGACGGCCACTACGGCATCGGTGGCCAGCACCAGGGTGGTCAGCAAATCGTTGGCGATGCCTTGGGCCAGACGCGCAATCAGATCGGCGGTGGCCGGGGCGATCAACACCAGATCGGCCCACTTGGCCAGCTCGATGTGGCCCATTGCCGCTTCGGCGGCCGGGTCGAGCAAGTCGAGGTGAACCGGGTGCCCGGACAGGGCCTGCATGGTCAGCGGGGTGATGAACTCGGCGCCGCCATGGGTCATGACCACGCGCACTTCGGCGCCCTGGTCGATCAGGCGACGAACCAGATCGGCGCTCTTGTAGGCCGCGATGCCGCCGCCGACGCCCAGAACGATGCGTTTCCGATACAGCCGCTGCATAGGTCTGCCTTTCATTTCGTGGGTGACATACGTGGCGAAACCCCCTCCCCAGGGTGAATTCGCCCGCAAAAAAGATGGGCTACGATATCACAGCGACCGCTACGGAACAGCGGCGCCCACAGACAAGGAAGGTGTATGAGTATTCGCGATTGGCCAGCGGCGGAGCGGCCGCGGGAGAAGCTACTTGAACAGGGCGCGGGAAGCCTTTCCGATGCCGAATTACTGGCGATTTTTCTTCGTACCGGGGTCACGGGAAAAAGCGCGGTGGATCTAGCGCGACACCTGTTGACGCAATTCGGCAGCCTGCGCGCATTGCTGGAGGCCGATCTTGCGGCGTTCAGCATGCAGTTGGGATTGGGGCCTGCGAAATTCGCGCAGTTGCAGGCGGTGCTGGAAATGGGGCGGCGACATCTGGCCGAGCGCATGCGTAAAAAACCGGCGCTGGAGAATCCGCAGGCGGTGCGGGATTACTTGAAATCCATGCTGCGCCATGAGCCGCACGAGGTGTTCGGCTGCCTGTTTCTCGACTCCAAGCATCAAGTGCTGACGTTCGAGGCGCTGTTTCGCGGTTCGATCGACAACACCAGTGTGCATCCCCGGGAAGTGGTGAAACGCTCATTGGCCAACAACGCGGCGGCGGTGATTCTCTGCCACAACCACCCGTCGGGGAACAGCGATCCGAGCCAGGCGGATCGGCAACTGACCAAGCGCTTGCAGAAGGCTTTGGATCTGATTGATGTGCGGGTGCTCGATCACTTCATCGTTGGCGACGGCGAGCCGCTGTCGATGGCGGAGTGTGGCTGGATGTAGCTTTCAACAACAAACGCCAACCCCTGTGGGAGCGGGCTTGCTCGCGAAGGCGATGTGTCAGTCAATAAAAGTTTGGCTGATCCGACGCCTTCGCGAGCAAGCCCGCTCCCACAGGGGAATTGTGTTGTGGCGGGTTATTTCAAGGAGACCCTGGAATAGTCCTGCCGGCCAAACGGGCTGACGGAATAACCCTGCACATCCTTGCGCGTCAGCGCATAGGCAGTCGGGTGCGCCAGCGGCAACCACAGCGCCTGCTGTTGAATCTGCGCCTGGGCCTGTTCATACAGCTTGGTGCGCACGCCTTGTTCGCTGGTGGTTTTGCCGGCGCTGATCAGTTTGTCCAGATCGGCATTGCAGTAGCGGGCGAAGTTGGTGCCGGACTTGACCGCCGCGCAGGAAAACTGCGGCGTGAGGAAGTTGTCCGGGTCGCCGTTGTCGCCGGCCCAGCCCATGAACAGCAGGTCATGTTCGCCAGCCTTGGCGCGGCGAATCAATTCGCCCCACTCGATCACGCGGATTTCCGCCTGGATGCCGATTTCCGCCAGGTCCGATTGCAGCAACTGCGCACCGAGGCTCGGATTGGGGTTGAGCAGGCTGCCGGACGGACGGGTCCAGATGGTGGTCTGGAAGCCATCCTTGAGTCCGGCCTTGGCCAGCAACGCCTTGGCTTTGGCCACGTCGTGCGGATAGCCCGGCAGGTTCTTCGCGTAGCTCCAGGTGTTCGGCGGGTAAGGGCCGTTGGCCGGCTCTGCGGTGTCTTCGAACACGGCTTTGACGTAGTTGGCCTTGTCGAAGGCGAGGTTGATCGCCTGCCGCACTTCTGGCTTGTCCAGCGGCGGATGCTGGCTGTTGATGCCGACGAAAGCGGTCATGAACGCGTCAGTTTTTTCCACTTTCAAAGTCGGCTCTTCCTGCGCAGCCTTTACGTCCAGCGGTTTCGGCGACAGGGCGATCTGACACTCGTTGCGCCGCAGCTTTTGCAGGCGCACGTTGGCATCCGGGGTGATCGCGAAAATCAGCGGGTCGACCGCCGGCTTGCCGCCGAAGTAGTCCGGGTTGGCCTTGTAGCGCACCGAGGCGTCTTTCTGGAAGCGCGTGAACACAAACGGGCCGGTGCCGATCGGCTGGCTGTTGAGCTTGTCGGTGGCGTCGGCCTTGAGCAGCTTGTCGGCGTATTCGGCG
The DNA here is from genome assembly GCF_037126175.1 of Pseudomonas sp. RSB 5.4. Lineage (NCBI taxonomy): Bacteria > Pseudomonadati > Pseudomonadota > Gammaproteobacteria > Pseudomonadales > Pseudomonadaceae > Pseudomonas > Pseudomonas sp. RSB 5.4. Next base: position 4,377,867 of record NZ_CP146986.1, on the reverse strand, counting down.
GAATAGATCGAGGCGAAACCCATGCTCAGGGTCGCGAGGAACGTCGAATCCGGGTGGTCGAGGGTAAAGCGCACGGTCAGCGGATCGAGTGCGTCGATTTTCTTGATCAGCGCCGGCAACTGCATGGACTGCGCGTGCGGGAAGCCGCTTTGCGCCACTTTGTGCCATGGGTTGGCCGGGTCGAGCATGCGGTCGAAGCTGAATTTGACGTCTTCGGCGCTCAGCGTACGGCTCGGCTTGAAATAGTCGGTGCTGTGAAACTTCACCTGCGGGTGCAGCTTGAACACATAAGTCAGGCCGTCGGTGCTGACTTCCCAGCTGTCGGCCAGGCTCGGCACGACTTTGCCGCTGGCAGTGTCGAAGTCCACCAGGCGGTTCATCAGCACGTCGGCCGAGGCATTGGTGGTGGTCAGCGAGTTGTATTGCACCACGTCGAACCCTTCAGGGCTGGCCTCGGTGCAGACGCTCAGGGCGGCGGCCTGGGCCAGAGGGCTCAGCAGAAGCGGGGCGAGCAACAGGGGTAGGGCAGCGAGGCGCATGGTCGGCTTCCTTTACAGATCGAAGGCCATCTGCAGGTGCAGTCTGGAAAAGGGTTACCCTAGAGGGCTGGATTGCAAATGACTATCCCCTTTTTTATTTTCGGGGCAGGTCAGTGGCGTTTTTCTGACCGCGGTGCGCCCAGAAAAGTCGGAAACCTGTGTCAGAGCGGTTTTCTGCGACGAGTGGTCAAAACTCGCGCCAGCCTTTATCCAAAGCGTCCGCAGCCGGAAAAAGTGCCTTTTTACCGGTTGATTGCACATCGATTGTTGTTGCACCCCGGTCTTTCTGGTATAAAGCAGCGCTCTTTTCTAGGGGCCCGGTTCCTTCACTGTAGGTGTAGCCGGTAAGACCTCTAAAGAAACGCGGCGCCTGGCGCCAAATGACTGAGAGATTAAGCGGCCAACCCATGCCGGGTTGGGCATGTGGTTTTAGAGGGCTGAGGCATGTCGAGAGTATGTCAAGTTACCGGTAAGGGTCCGGTAACCGGGAATAACATTTCCCACGCAAACAACAAAACCCGTCGTCGTTTCCTGCCGAACCTGCAGCATCACCGCTTCTGGGTTGAAGAAGAGAAACGTTTTGTGCGTCTGCGCGTATCTGCCAAAGGCATGCGCATCATCGACAAGCGTGGCATCAGTGTCGTGCTCGCCGAACTTCGCCGCGATGGCAAGATTTAAGGGAGCTAATCATGCGTGAATTGATTCGTTTGATCTCGAGCGCCGGTACTGGTCACTTCTACACTACCGACAAGAACAAGCGTACTACTCCGGACAAAATCGAGATCAAGAAATATGATCCGGTTGTTCGTAAGCACGTGATCTACAAGGAAGGCAAAATCAAGTAATTGATTTTTCCCGACTACGAAAAAAGGCCCGTATCTCACGATACGGGCCTTTTTTTGTTGCCTCGGATTTCTGCGGTGTCTGGCCGGATCTCTTCGCGAGCAAGCCCGCTCCCACATTTGATCTCTGTGAACACAATATCTGCGTCATCGCGCAATTACTGTGGGAGCGGGCTTGCTCGCGAAGAGGCCGGATCAGTCAGCGAAAATCCTCAAGCCTTCTGCTCAAAGATCACATAGATCTTGCGGCAAGCCTCCAGCACTTCCCAAGTGCCACGAAAGCCGGCCGGAATCACGAAGCGGTCGCCAACACGCAAGGTCTTGGCATTGCCGTCGCTGTCGCGCAGCACCGAAACCCCCTGCAGAATTTCGCAGTATTCATGCTCGGTGTAGTTCACCGTCCACTGCCCGACCGCGCCTTCCCACACGCCGACGCCCATCTGCCCACAAGGGCTGTCGTACTGATTGAACACCGCTTGCTCGGGATCGCCCTTGAGCACTTTGGCCGGGTCCGGGCGATAGCGTTCGGCTGTGCTGGTGGTCAGGCTGATATCGACGACGTACTGGATGTTCATTGTTGTTTTCTCCCGTGATGACGGCGCGGTGGCTTGAAAGGGCCAAAGTCTATGTTTATTAAAATGAACACCGCAAGGCCGTATGGCGCGCTTATGTCAAATATATTGAAACAACCCCGGCCGCTGGTTTAGGGTGGCGGGTGCCTTGGGCCGAAAAAGCAGGCCGGCCGGGCAGCATTCCTGAAGACGTCCGCGAAGAACGCGGCGCTCTATTCAACAAGAGGAGGACACTCGAATGACCACCCTGACTCGTGCCGATTGGGAACAACGTGCTCGCGACCTGAAGATCGAAGGCCGCGCCTACCTCAACGGCGAATACACCGACGCCGTCTCCGGCGAGACTTTCGAGTGCATCAGTCCGGTCGATGGCCGTCTGCTGGGCAAGATCGCCAGCTGTGACGCCGCCGACGCCCAGCGCGCCGTGGAAAACGCCCGTGCCACGTTCAATTCCGGCGTCTGGTCGCGCCTGGCGCCGAGCAAACGCAAAGCCACCATGATTCGTTTCGCCAGCCTGCTCAAGCAGCACGCTGAAGAGCTGGCGTTGCTCGAAACGCTCGACATGGGCAAGCCGATCAGCGACTCGCTGTACATCGACATCCCAGGCGCGGCGCAAGCGCTGAGCTGGAGCGGTGAGGCGATCGACAAGATCTACGACGAAGTCGCCGCCACGCCGCATGATCAACTGGGTCTGGTGACCCGCGAGCCGGTGGGCGTGGTCGGCGCCATCGTGCCGTGGAACTTCCCGCTGATGATGGCCTGCTGGAAACTCGGCCCGGCGCTGTCGACCGGTAACTCGGTGATCCTCAAGCCGTCGGAAAAATCCCCACTGACTGCCATCCGCATCGCTGCGCTGGCAGTGGAAGCCGGTATTCCGAAAGGCGTACTCAACGTGCTGCCGGGCTACGGCCACACTGTTGGCAAGGCGCTGGCGCTACACAATGACGTCGACACCCTGGTGTTCACCGGCTCGACCAAGATCGCCAAGCAACTGATGATCTACGCCGGCGAATCGAACATGAAGCGCGTGTGGCTGGAGGCCGGCGGCAAAAGCCCGAACATTGTCTTCGCCGATGCGCCGGATCTGCAAGCCGCTGCCGAATCCGCCGCCAGTGCCATCGCCTTCAACCAGGGCGAAGTCTGCACCGCCGGTTCACGGCTGCTGGTCGAGCGTTCGATCAAGGACAAATTCCTGCCGATGGTGATCGAGGCGCTGAAAGCCTGGAAGCCGGGCAATCCGCTGGACCCGGCGACCAACGTCGGTGCGCTGGTCGATACCCAGCAGATGAACACCGTGCTGTCGTACATCGAGTCCGGTCACAGCGACGGCGCCAAACTGGTGGCCGGCGGCAAGCGCATCCTTCAGGAAACCGGTGGTACTTACGTCGAACCGACGATTTTCGACGGCGTGAGCAACGCGATGAAGATCGCTCAGGAAGAGATCTTCGGCCCGGTGCTGTCGGTCATCGCCTTCGACACTGCGGAAGAAGCGATCCAGATCGCCAACGACACGCCGTATGGCCTGGCCGCAGCGGTATGGACTCAGGACATTTCCAAGGCGCACCTGACCGCCAAGGCGCTGCGTGCCGGTAGCGTGTGGGTCAACCAGTACGACGGCGGCGACATGACCGCACCGTTCGGCGGCTTCAAGCAGTCGGGCAACGGTCGCGACAAGTCGCTGCACGCGTTCGACAAGTACACCGAGCTGAAGGCGACGTGGATCAAGCTGTAAGCCGTTAGCGGGAGCCTGATTCGTTCAGGCTCCCGAACTTACGGAGATCCCCTGTGGGAGCAAGTCTCTGTGGTGAGGGGATTTATCCCCGATCGGCTGCGAAGCAGTCGCAAAACCAGTGCATTTGATATGCAGGTTTTGAGGTCGCTGCGCGACCTGTCGGGGATGAATCCCCTCTCCACAGGGTTTGCTCCCACAGTGATTTTGTGGCGCACATAAGAATATCCACAGGAGCGTGGACCATGCGTTGGGCGACGTATTTCGCCGTGTTGGCGTCTGTCTTGAGTGTCGGTCTGGCCCTGGGGGTCAGCATGCCGTTGGTGTCGTTGCGTCTGGAAAGCTGGGGTTATGGCTCCTTTGCCATTGGCGTGATGGCGGCGATGCCGGCGATTGGCGTGCTGCTGGGGGCGAAGATTTCCAGTCACTTGGCGGCGCGTTTCGGCACGGCGAACCTGATGCGTCTGTGCCTGTGGGCGGGTGCGTTGTCGATCGGCTTGCTGGCGTTGTTACCCAGCTATCCGATCTGGCTGGTGCTGCGGCTGATGATCGGGGTGATCCTGACCATCGTGTTCATCCTTGGCGAGAGCTGGATCAATCAACTGGTCGTCGAACACTGGCGCGGTCGGCTGGTGGCGCTGTATGGCAGCAGCTATGCGCTGAGCCAACTGTCTGGTCCGCTGCTGCTGGGTGCGCTCGGCACTGAGCACGATTACGGGTTCTGGGTTGGCGTCGGGCTGCTGACAGTCTCGCCATTGCTGTTGATGGGCCGCAGCGGTGCGCCGAGTAGTGAAGCCAGCAGTGTGACGTTCAGCGATCTGTGGGGTTTTGCCCGCGAGCTGCCGGCGATTGCCTGGGCGGTGTCACTGTTCGCTGCGTTCGAGGCGATGATCCTCACGTTGTTGCCGGTGTATTGCCTGCAGCAGGGCTTTACTGCCGAGATCGCGTTGGCGATGGTCAGCACGGTGGTGGTCGGCGATGCGCTGCTGCAACTGCCGATTGGTGCGTTGGCGGACTACCTGTCGCGACGTACCTTGTTCACCGGATGCGCGGTGGTGTTGATGCTGTCGAGCCTGGCGATTCCGCTGTTGATCGACACGCTGCTGATCTGGCCGTTGTGGGTGTTGTTCGGGGCCAGTGCCGGTGGGCTGTTCACCTTGTCACTGATCCTGATCGGCGAGCGTTATCGCGACGATGCGCTGGTGCGCGCCAATGCGCACATTGCGCAGCTATGGGGTGTCGGTTGTCTGATCGGGCCATTGATGGCGGGGGCGGGCAGCCAGTGGATCAGCGGGCATGCGTTGCCGCTGTTGATGGCGGTGGGGGCGTTCGGGTTGGTGATTCTGCTGATGCGCCAAGGTGCGTTCGGCACGGTGCAAACGGCTTAAGGTCAAAAGATCGCAGCCTGCGGCAGCTCCTACAGGGAAACCGCATTCCAGTGTAGGAGCTGCCGCAGGCTGCGATCTTTTGCTTTTTAAAGCATCCGCTCCAGACCGACAGTGGTGCTGAACCACGCATTGAACCGCCGCCACCAGCTCCCGGGTTCCTTGGTCAGCGTGTGCATCTGGCCGTTGTCCTCGGTCACCCAGACGATCTTGCCATCCTGCAGTTTCGCCTCATAACTCAGTGCCGGTGCCATGCCTTGCAAGGCCAGTTCGCGTGCGCGTTCGGCCAGTTCCGGGCTGTCCACCAGGACCCCGACCTCGGTGTTCCACAGCACCGAGCGCGGGTCGAAGTTGAACGAGCCGATGAACGCTTTCTGCCGGTCGAAAATCATCGCCTTGCTGTGCAGGCTGGAATCCGAACCCCGGAATGACTTGCTGTAGAACAGGTGTGGGCCGCTGCCATAGTTATCCCCAGGCTGGCGGCGCAGTTCATACAGTTTTACCCCGTGCTCCAGCAGTGCCTTGCGATACGGCGCATAACCGCCGTGCACCGCCGGCACATCAGTAGCCTCCAGCGAGTTGGTCAGCAGACTCACCGAGACCCCGGCGTCGGCACGCCCGGTCAGGTACACCAGCCCCGGCTGGCCGGGAACGAAGTACGCCGAGATCATGATCAGTTCTTTGCTGACGCCGCGCAGTTCCGGCGCCAGTTGCGTGGTCAGCAGCAGTTGCGGGTCCGGTTCGTCCTTGGCCAGCACCTTGCTCGGCGCATCCCACAGCGCCTGGTTCCAGGCCCAGATCAGTTCCTTGCGCCAGATGTCCATGCGCGGCGCGGTCTTGAACGTCATCAGCTGTTGATACAGCGCGTGGTTCTGTTTGCGGGTTTCATCCAGCGATTCTTTGAGGCGCGTGCGGGTGTTCTGCAGGTCTTTGGTGCTCGGTTTGCTGGAGAGGAATTCGTCGATCGGCTTGCTCAGCGCGCTGTTCCAGTACTGATCGAAACTGTGCCCAAGCTGCTCGGCCACCGGGCCGACGCTGAGCATGTCGATGTCGGTGAAATTCAGGTTTGGCTCGGCATCGAAATACTCGTCGCCCAGATTGCGCCCGCCGACGATGGCCACGCTGTTGTCCGCCAGCCACAACTTGTTGTGCATGCGACGGTGTTGCAGCGACAGGTTGAACAGGCGGCCGGCGGCGCGGGTCACGCCCGTGCTGCGGCCCAGGTGCAGTGGATTGAACAGGCGGATCTGGATCTGTGGATGCGCCGCCAGCGTGGCGATGATCGTGTCGAGGCCGTCGCTGGTGGTGTCGTCGAGCAGGATGCGTACGCGCACGCCACGGTCGGCGGCCTTGAGCAGTTCTTCCACGAGCATCCGCGTGCTGACGCCGTCGTGGACGATGTAGTACTGCAAGTCGAGGCTGGTTTGCGCATTGCGGATCAGTTCGGCGCGAGCGGTGAAGGCCTCAGTGCTGTTGGACAGCAGGCGGAATCCGGAGCGGCCCTGATAGGGCGCCGCCTGTGCCTGAATCGAGCGACCGAATGCGGAGCCGGCAGCCGGCAACGCCTGGCTGGGTTCACGCGCTACATCGAGATTGGCGCAACCACTGGCCAACGAACACAGGACAAAGACAGCGAGCAATTTTTTTCCGGGTCGCACGTTGCTTTCTCGGCTGGGGGCTGGGGGGGACGGAGTATGGCATGCAGAGGATTTCAACGACCGCTTCCAGGCGGATCCTCGCCACACTGTGTAAACAATTAGTCGTTCGAAAGTAGGAATGAGTTCGCATGTGTTTTTGGACTATTTGCCATGTCGTTTTTTCCGCTCTTGGTTGGTGCCTATTCCTACATACGGATCCTGCAAAAAAGGAAATCATCGCCCCCGGTATTCACGGCCCCGGTGAAAGCGATGTCCTGAATACCTGCCATTTATAAATAGCCGAACAAGTAGGGACTGATGAAAAAAACAACATGGATGGCGGCCATCGCGGCCGCGGTATTGCCGACGCTGGCCGCTGCCGAGAGCGTGGATCTGAACGTGATCGGAACCATTATTCCGACCTCGTGCATCCCGGCATTTGCCGGTGGTGGCACCGTCGATCTGCGCAAGATTTCGGCGGCCACACTGAACAAGACCACACAGACGCTGCTGCCGACTCACGATATTTCGCTGCACATCAATTGCGATGCGCCGGCGCCGGTGGAGGTGTCGGTCAGAGACAATCGTGCGGCAACCAAACTGCCGGGCATCAACGATGGCGCCGGTAACAGCGATCCGGCCTTGTTTTACGGGCTAGGCGAAATCGGCGGCATCCGTATCGGCGGCTTCGCTCTGCGCCACGGGCGTCCGGAAGCCGACGGTATCCAGCAGACCCTGATGACCCGCACCCTGGCGGCGCCGGCGTGGCAATTGCCTTCCTCGCCGCTGGTGAGCAATGCCCCGGCGCTGTACTCCTGGGGTACCGTGGCAGCCGGCCCGGTCGCGGCGCGCCATCACGGGTTTCCGATGAGCCTGTTGCCGATCATTGGCCCGAGTAACGCGCTGCCGATCGCCAGCGAGATCCCGCTCGATGGCTCGGTCACCTTCGACATGTACTACCTCTGATCGACAGAGCCCGGCCATTGCCGGGTTCTTTCAGGTTCATTCGGCGCGTCCTTTGACGGGGGCGCTGAAACTTTCCAGCGGAACAATCCCGATGCCGATTTCAATGTGCCGTCCTGGCTTCAGGGCGCTGCCACTGTGCCTGCTCGCCGTGATTTTGATGCCCAGCGCCCACGCTGCCGGAATGGTGCCGCAAACACCTGTGCTGGTGGTGGATGAAGGTCTCGGTGAGGCGACGATGAATGTCCGAAATACCGAGTCCCGTCCGGCCCTGCTGCACACCACGGTGGTAAACATCGAGCCGCATGATCAAACGCAGTTGCTGTTCAGCCCGTCGGTAACCCGTGTCGAGGCCGGGGCAGTGCAGCAAGTGCGGTTCATTTTGCAGAGCGCCGAACCGTTGCAGACCGAGCGTCTGAAGCGGGTGATTTTTGAAGGGATCAATCCTGTGGCAAGTGCTGACGGCGCCCGGGTCAATCTGGGCGTGCGGCAAAACCTGCCGGTGATCCTGCGCCCCGCCGGCCTGCCGGTGGAGCGCGAGCCATGGCATCGCCTGAGCTGGTCGGCCACTGCTGAGGGCTTGCTGGTCAGTAATCCCAGTCCTTACGTCGTTCGCCTGGCGAAGGCGATTGTTCCGCTGCCGGGCACACAGGCGGTGGATCTGCCGCGCACCTGGATCCTGCCTGGCGAGCGCCTGTCTGTCGCGTTGCCCTTGAGTTCGACGGTGCGGACCATGGGCGTGCGGATTTTTCCGGCCACCACCTATGGCTTTGCAGTCGATCACTTCGATGCTCCGGTAACGCACTGATGCGCAGGCCTGCCCGTCGGGGACTGGCACTGGTGATGGTTCAGGGCGCAGGCGCAGCGCTGGCCGGCGAGGTGGTGGAGTTCGATGCGCAGCTGCTTCGCGAGCGCGGACTCGACCCCGCATTGGCTGCGTACTTCCGCCAGGCACCGCGTTTCTCCCAGGGCACGCGCCTGGTAGCACTGGAGGCCAATGGACAGCCTCGCGGCCGCGTGTTCGTGACGTTCGATGCTGAGGGCGAGCCGTGCCTGCAGCCGGCCTTGCTCAAGGCTGCCGGCGTGCGCTCGCAAACCTCTGCGGCGTCGGCAGACCGACAGCCGTGCCTGACACTGCGCGAAGGTCTGCCCTCGGCCATCATTGAGTTGCATCCCGGCCAGGAACAGATCGACCTGCTGTTGCCGACCGACCTGCTGGCGTTGCCGGAGTTTCAATCGCGCAGCTTCGCCAATGGTGGTGTGGGTGGTGTGTTTAACTACGATGCGTTGCTGATGGGCAGCCGGCATGAGGGACAGCGCAGCGACTTTCGCAGCCTGGGCTCGGAGATTGGCTTGAATGCCGGCGACTGGATCCTGCGTAGCCGGCAGTCCTACACGCAACTTCCGGACAGTACGCGTTTCGAGCATCTGTATGCCTATGGCATGCACACCCTGGAAGATGACGAAGCCAGCGTGCAGATCGGCCAGTTGAATCTGCAGTCGCCCCTGTTTGCCGGCGAATCGTTCAGCGGCGTGCAGATCCTGCCGGAAGACGCGTTCGCGCAAATGCGTGTGGCACAACAGGGTCTGCGTGGTGAGGTCGAAGGCATCGCCTGGTCGCCATCGCGGATCGAAGTCCGGCAGAACGGCGTGCCGATCTACACCACGCGAGTTCCTGCCGGGCCGTTCATCCTGCGCGCGCTGCCGTTGTTGAGCAACCAGCTCGACCTTGAGGTGAGCGTGCACGAGCAAGAAGGGCAGGTGCGGCGCTTTCGCGTCCCGGCCGCCAGCCTGCAGGATGCCCGGTTCGAGCGGGCCGACACGTTCAATCTGGCGCTGGGCACTGTGCGACGCCAAGGCTCGGATGATCGTCGGGCGCCGTCGTTCGCCACCCTTGCCAAGGAATGGAGCCTGTCGCGAGCGCTGCGCATGAGTGGCGGTGTACTCGGTGGTTCGGACTACCTGTCGGCGGGGTGGGGGCTGCAGCGGCAATGGCCGGGTAATCTGACTACCGGTGTGCGCCAGCTGCTGTCCACCGATCGCGCTACAGGCGTTGCGGGTCATCAGGTGCAAATGACCGTCAATGCCGTGCTGGCGCCGAACCTGTCCACCAGCGTGGTCGCTGTGCGTCGTGGCCAGGGCTTTCGTACGCTGTCGGACACTGGCTGGAACTCGCAGCAGGGCCGGGCCGAATTGCCCGGGCGCGAGCACTGGACGTTTGCCCTCAACGGTTCCGTCGAACGCTGGGGCGCGTTCGGCATGACCTGGTCGCGTTACACCAGCGTGGATCAGCCGCCGCATATGCGCCTGGGGCTGTCGTGGTCGCAGACGCTGCCCGCGCGGATCAGTCTGTCGTTGAGCCTGGAACGGGGAATCGGCGATGCCGACGCGGGGCGCCGGGGCACCTCGGCTTACCTGACGGCGGCGATGCCATTGGGCGAGCAGCGCCGGGTTCGCAGCTACCTGCGCAGCGACCCACGATCCGGGGCGCGCAGTGGCGTGTCGATGAGCGAAGTGCTCAGTGAAACCCTGGCCTACAGCGCCAGTGCCGAACACCGTGAAGACGCGGCGCCGTCCCTCGGATTGCGGGTCAATGCTCTGGCGCGTTACACCCGTCTGGACCTCGGTATGAGCCAGCGGGACGAAGCGCGCGAATTCGATGTGGGCCTGCGTGGCGGCATGGCACTGCATCGCGATGGCGTCACGCTGTCGCCCTATCCGCTGCGCGAGACCTTTGGCGTGCTCAAGGCCGGCGACCGTGCGGGTCTGAAGTTGTTCACGCCGCAAGGTCCGGTGTGGACGGACGGAGCGGGCCGGGCGGTGGTGGCGAGTCTGCCGGCGTATTCGACCGCCCGGCTGGAAGTCGACCCGTTGAGCCTGCCGCGCAACGTCGAGGTGCTCGACGGTTATCAAGAAGTGGAAGCCGGGCGCGGGTCGGTGCAGCGCCTGGAGTTCTCCATCACCCGCGTGCGGCGCGTGCTGTTGAAGGCCAGGACGGTTGATCGGCAATGGCTGCCCAGTGGCCTGGCCGTACAGGACGGGCAAGGTGAATACCTGACCACGGTGCTTGAGGCCGGGACGATCTTTGTGCCGGACATCAAGCCTGGGCAACCGTTGCGGGTGCAGCTATCGGACACCACGCACTGCGAGCTGCAATTCACCCTGGCCGAATCGCCTGACGAGCACGCACTGATCGAGCCTGTCGAAGCGCTCTGTCAGCCTTTGAGCAATACATGACTGAGGTTTTTCCCATGCAACGATGGATTATCCAGATCATGCTGGCATGGCTGTTGTCCGCATCCGCCATGGCCAGTGCGAGCTGCCAGATGACGCTGTCGCCGGGCGCTGTGGACTATGGCGTCTCGACGAGGGCGCAACTGCTGGCACGGCCATCGAGTGGCGACGACGGCAGCTTCGGGGTGCGCAGGGTTCATCTGCGGATTCAATGTCCGGATGTGCGCTCGATCAGTTGGTCCTTTGCTGCCCCGAGCAGCGATGCGCTGCATTTTCGCTGGCCACCGGGACGGTTGCAGGTACGCATAGTGACGGTGCGTCTGGACGGCGCGCCGGTGCAGTGGCAGCGCGAGGGAGAGCGGGCGGGCGCGGCGGATTTGCTGCAGCCTGGCGATCGCATCGTGAGCTGGCGCGCGGGCAGCATCGCCACCGGCCGTCATCTCGACGTGGAGCTGGACATCGAGGCCCGCGTCAGCGATGCCTCAAGCCGTGTCGCCGACCTTCGTCGCTTCGACGGGCACGGTACGTTTCGGCTCGAATGACTCGGTTTCGGCCAGCAATCTGCTCGCCGCTGCGCCGACCTTGCGCACCGCTTCTTCGATCTGCGGTGTCGGTTTGGCCGCGTAGTTCATTCGCAGGCAATTGCGGTATTTGCCCGAGGCGGAAAAGATGCTGCCGACGGCGATCTGTACACCTTGATCGAGCAGCGCACGATTGAGTTTCAGCGTATCGAAACCCTCGGGCAGTTCGACCCAGAGCATGAAGCTGCCCTGCGGGCGACTGGCGCGGGTGCCGGCGGGAAAGTAGCGAGTGACCCAGTCGATCATCGCGTCGCGATTGCGCTGGTATTGCGTGCGCATCCGCCGCAAGTGCGGTTCGAAATGGCCGCCCTTGAGAAATTCGGCGATGGCGATCTGTGGCTGGGGTGCGGTGGAACCGGTGCTGATGTATTTCATGTGCAGCACCCGTTCCAGATAACGACCCGGTGCCACCCAACCGATGCGCAGGCCCGGGGCCAGGGTCTTGGAAAACGAGCTGCACAGCAGCACTCGACCATCTTCGTCGAAGGATTTGATCGTGCGCGGGCGCGGGTAGGTGTAGGCCAGCTCGCCATACACATCGTCCTCGATGATCGCCACGTCGAAACGCTGTGCCAGGTTGAGCAGGGCGCGCTTGCGCGACTCCGGCATGATGTAGCCGAGCGGGTTGTTGCAGTTGGGCGTGATCTGGATGACCTTGATCGGCCACTGCTCCAGCGCCAGTTCCAGCGCTTCGAGGCTGATACCGGTGAGCGGATCGGTGGGGATTTCCAGGGCTTTCATGCCCAGGCCTTTGAGCGTTTGCATGGCGCCGTGGAAGCTCGGCGAATCCACCGCGACGATGTCGCCCGGTTCGCAGATGGCGTGGATGCTGGTGGACAGCGCTTCGTGGCAACCGGTGGTGATCACCAGGTCGCTGGCGCTCAACTGGCAGCCGGAGTCGAGCATCAATCGAGCGATCTGTTCGCGCAGCTCGAGGGTGCCGTGAATGTTGTCGTAATACAGACCGGGCATGTCCTGCCGGCGGCTGATCCGCGCCAGTCCGCGCAGCAGCGGTTTCATGGTGGGCGTGGTTACGTCGGGCATGCCGCGACCCAGTTGCACCACGTCCTTGCGCGGCACTGCGCGAATCAGCTCCAGCACCTGATCCCACTGCGAAATCTCCACCGGCCGCTGTGCCGGCCGCCCGACCGCAGGCAGTTCCGGCAGCTCGCGACCCACCGGCACGAAGTAGCCGGACTTGGGTTTCGGTGTGGCCAGACCGCTGTCTTCGAGCATGCGATAGGCCTGCTGCACCGTGCTGAGGCTGACCCCATGTTCTACGCTCAAGGCGCGCACCGAAGGCAGGCGATCGCCAGGACGGTAGAAGCCTTGTTCGATGCGGGTGCCGAGCAGCTCGGCGAGGTTCACATACAGGGTCATGGCACTGCCTCGATGCAGGTGATTCGTTAAACCAGTACAGATGCGGCAAAAATCGGTGATTCAGTCTCAGGAATGGCAAATCTGTATGGAGTTAATACAGAAGTGTTGAATCTGTAATGCTTTTGCCGACCCGCGCATCATGGAATCTCTGGCTACCCAAGTAAACAGGAGCGACAAAAATGAACGGCTTGAGCGATGTGCGGCTGACGTTACACAGTCAGGAACTGGAGGCAGGGCAGGAGGACAGTGCATGGAATACCGCCATGCGCAACGCGCCGTCCGGCCTGAGTCGCTGGAGCCTGTTCTGGCATCGTCTGCACACGCGCAAGGCGCTATTGAACCTGACGCCGGAGCAGCTCAAGGATGTCGGGTTGACCCGGGAGCAGGCGCAGGAGGAGGGGTTGAAGCCGTTCTGGCGGATCTGAAGGATGTGGTGCTGTTTCTGACCCCATCGCGAGCAGGCTCACTCCTACAGGGGAATACGTTCCTACTGTAGGAGTGAGCCTGCTCGCGATGAGGGCATTAAGGCTGGTGCAAAAATATCAGACCAGCTCTTTGAGCCGATGCCACAACATCCCCAGCGCCAGCAACGGCGAACGCAAGTGCCTGCCGCCGGGGAAGGTGATGTGCGGCACCTTGGCAAACAGGTCGAAGCCACCGCTGTGCTGCCCGCTGATCGCCTCGGCGAGCAACTTGCCCGCCAGGTGCGTGGCATTCACCCCGTGCCCGGAATAGGCCTGGGCGTAATACACGTTCGGCTGATCATTGAGCCGGCCGATCTGTGGCAGTCGATTGGCACCGATGCCGATCATGCCGCCCCATTGATAGTCGATCTTCACGCCTGCCAGTTGCGGGAACACTTCGAGCATCTTCGGCTGCATGTATGCGCCGATGTCTTTCGGATCGCGCCCGGAATAATGGCAGGCGCCGCCGAACAACAAGCGTCGATCCGCCGAGAGCCGGTAGTAATCCAGCGCCACGCGCTGGTCGCAGACCGCCATGTTTTGCGGCAGCAGGCTGTGCGCCAGTTCTGCGGAAAGCGGTTCGGTCGCGATGATGTAACTGCCGGCGGGCAGTACTTTGCCGCTGAGTTGTGGATTGAGGTCGTTGAGGTAAGCGTTGCAGCCCAGCACCAGGGTTTTCGCCCTTACCGAGCCTTGCGCGGTGTGCACTTTCACTTCAGGGCCGTAGTCGATGCGGGTGACCGCCGATTGCTCGAACAGTTTGACGCCCAGTTGCTGCGCGGCAGCGGCTTCGCCCAGTGCCAGATTCAGCGGGTGCAAATGCCCGGAACCCATGTCGATCAAGCCGCCGACATAACGCTTGGAGCCAACCACGGTGTGCATCTCGTTGGCCTGCAGCAGACGGGTTTCATAGCGATAGCCGAGGCTGCGCAGCTCTTCGGCGTCTTCGGCAAAGCCTTCGAGGTCGGCAGGCTTGTTGGCAAGGTCGCAGTAGCCCCAGGTCAGGTCGCACGGGATCTGGAAACGTTCGACGCGCTGGCGGACGATTTCCACCGCTTCCAGGCCCATCAGTTTCATCTGGCGTACACCGTCGGCGCCGATGACATTAGTGAACTGGTCGAGACCGTGGCCGACCCCGCGAATCAACTGCCCACCGTTGCGACCACTGGCGCCCCAACCGATGCGGTGTGCTTCCAACAACACTACGCTGAGGCCGCGTTCGGCCAGTTCCAGCGCGGTGTTCAGCCCCGAGAAGCCACCGCCGACCACGCACACATCGGCCATCACTTCGCCTTGCAGCACCGGATGGTCAGGCTGCGGCAGGCTGCTGGCGGCGTAGTAAGAGGCAACGTGGGGCTGGCTCGCGAAGGTTCGGGCGCGGGCATTCATGGGCATCATCCAACGGCTGGGTGTCGAGAAAATTTGACGGAGCATAAGCCGCACGGCCAAAGACGGGCAACACTGGTCGGCCGTTGCTGTCTGGATCACGGCTTTTGCGGCACAATTGCCGCCTATTTCATGTGGGTTACTGTTTCGATGAGCTGCAACAGCCAGAAAATCCGCAACCTGCGTCAGCAGATCCCCTCGTTCGAGTGCGTGCCCGGTTGCCACGATTGCTGCGGGCCAGTGACCACTTCACCGGAAGAAATGGCCCGCCTGCCGCGCAAGACCCGCGCCGAGCAGGACGCGGCGATGGACGAGCTGAATTGTGTGCACCTGGGGCCGAATGGTTGCACGGTGTATGAGGAACGGCCGCTGATTTGCCGGTTGTTCGGGACGACGAAGACGTTGCCGTGCCCGAACGGGCGGGGGCCGGTGGAGTTGATTCATCCGCGCGTAGAAAAGCAGATCTTCGAGTACATGGCTTCGAATCGGCAGGTGCTGGTCTGAAAAGATCGCAGCCTTCGGCAGCTCCTACAGGAGAACGCATTTCCATGTAGGAGCTGCCGAAGGCTGCGATCTTTTGATCTTCCAAATCTCAGTCCGGTATCGGCAGGCTCAGGCTCTCTTTCACCTCTTCCATCACGATATAGCTTTTGGACTCACGCACATGCGGCAACTTCAACAGAATGTCGCCCAGCAGTTTGCGGTACGAGGCCATCTCGGAAATCCGCGCCTTCACCAGATAGTCGAAATCCCCTGACACCAAATGGCACTCCAGCACGTGCGGCAATTTCAGCACCGCGCGGCGGAACTCTTCGAACGTGTCGCCGGATTTGTAGTCGAGGCTGATCTCGACGAACACCAGCAAGCTACCCTTCAAGTGCTGCGGATTCAGGCGGGCGTTGTAGCCCATGATGATCCCCTCGCGCTCCAGCCGCCGCACCCGCTCGGTGCACGGCGTGGTGGACAGCCCGACCTTCTCCCCGAGTTCGGTAAACGATATGCGCCCGTCCGCCTGCAGGATCCGCAAGATGTTGCGGTCGATCTTGTCCAGCTCACGTTTGGTCTGAGTGTTGGTACGCATAGGGGATGCGCCTCCGTGAAAAGGGTTTTTGCCGAGAATTGTCGCCAAATATAGGCGCTTATATAGTGAAATGCACTGGCCATTCTTTTTTACACTGCGCGCATCATTGCTCTAACAACAGACGTACGCGGCCCTGCCGCGATGAGGGATACAAAAATGCGCGTAATGGTCTTGGGTAGCGGCGTCATCGGTACCGCCAGTGCTTACTATCTGGCCCGTGCCGGGTTTGAAGTGGTGGTGGTCGACCGGCAGCCAGCCGTGGCCATGGAGACCAGTTTCGCCAACGCCGGTCAGGTGTCGCCGGGCTACGCCTCGCCGTGGGCCGCGCCGGGCGTGCCGCTCAAGGCCATCAAGTGGCTGCTGCAGCGCCACGCGCCGCTGGCGATCAAGGCCACTGCCGACATCGACCAGTACCTGTGGATGGCGCAGATGCTGCGCAACTGCACCGCCAACCGTTACGCGGTGAACAAGGAACGCATGGTGCGTCTGTCCGAGTACAGCCGCGACTGCCTCGACGAGCTGCGCGCCGAAACCGGCATCGCCTACGAAGGCCGCAGCCTTGGCACCACCCAGCTGTTCCGCACTCAGGCACAGCTCGATGGTGCCGCCAAGGACATCGCCGTCCTGAAAGAATCCGGCGTGCCGTTTGAAGTCCTCGACCGCGCCGGTATTGCCCGCGTCGAGCCGGCACTGGCCAACGTCACCGACATCCTCGCCGGCGCCCTGCGTCTGCCGAACGACCAGACCGGCGACTGCCAGATGTTCACCACGCGCCTGGCGGAAATGGCGGTGAAACTCGGTGTGGAATTCCGCTTCGGCCAGGACATCCAGCGCCTCGACTACGCCGGTGACCGCATCAACGGCGTGTGGATCGACGGCAAGCTGGAAACCGCCGACCGCTACGTGCTGGCCCTCGGCAGCTACTCGCCGCAATTGCTCAAGCCGCTGGGCATCAAGGCGCCGGTGTATCCGCTCAAGGGTTATTCGCTGACCGTGCCGATCACCAACCCGGACATGGCTCCGACTTCGACCATTCTCGACGAAACCTACAAGGTCGCGATCACCCGTTTCGACAACCGCATCCGCGTGGGCGGCATGGCGGAGATCGCCGGTTTTGACCTGTCGCTGAACCCGCGTCGGCGCGAAACCCTGGAGATGATCGTCAACGACCTTTATCCTCAGGGCGGCAATCTGGCCGAGGCGAGCTTCTGGACCGGTCTGCGTCCGACCACGCCGGACGGTACGCCGATCGTTGGCGCCACGCCGTTCAAGAACCTGTTCCTCAACACCGGTCACGGCACCCTGGGTTGGACCATGGCGTGCGGTTCCGGTCGTTTGCTGGCCGATCTGATGGCGAAGAAAAAACCGCAGATCAGCGCCGAAGGCCTCGATATTTCCCGTTACGGCAACAAGCCTCAGGAGTCCGCAAAACATGGCAATCCAGCGCCAGCTCACCAATGAGCGCATGAGTCAGATCGTCAGCCACAACGGTACGGTGTATCTGGCCGGACAGGTCGGCGACGACTTCAACGCCGGGATTGAACAACAAACCCGCGAAGTTCTGGCCAATATCGAGCGCCTTCTCGATCTGGCCGGGACTGACAAGCAGCATCTGCTATCGGCGACGATCTACCTGAACGACATCGAGGCGCACTTTGCCGGGATGAATTCGGTGTGGGATCAGTGGTTGCCTAAAGGCGCCGCCCCGGCCCGTGCCACCGTCGAAGCGAAGATGGCCAAGCCGAGCATCCTGGTCGAGATTTCCATCGTCGCCGCGTTGCCGTAACCGTTTCAAAGATCCCTCTCCCGGCGCTGTTGGCGGTTCACGCCGTCAGCCAGCGCCGGTTTTTCTTCCCATGACCGCCAAGAAGTCTGCTGCCATGCGTCCTGCCCGTGCCCTGATCGACCTTCAAGCCCTGCGTCACAACTACCGAATTGCCCGCGAAGTCACCGGCGCCAAGGCGCTGGCGGTGATCAAGGCGGATGCCTACGGTCACGGCGCGGTGCGTTGCGCCCAGGCGCTGGAAGCCGAGGCCGACGGGTTTGCCGTGGCCTGCATCGAAGAAGCGCTGGAGTTGCGCGCGGCCGGCATCAAGGCCCCGGTGTTGTTGCTCGAAGGCATCTTCGAAGCCGATGAACTGGCGCTGATCGTCGAGCATGATTTCTGGACCGTGGTGCATTCGCTGTGGCAGCTCGAAGCCATCGAGCAGGCTGCCCTGAGCAAACCGATCACCGTGTGGCTCAAGCTCGATTCCGGCATGCACCGCGTCGGCCTGCATCCGAAGGATTACGCGGCCGCCTACCAGCGCCTGCTGGCCAGCGGCAAAGTGGCGAAGATCGTGCTGATGAGCCACTTCGCCCGCGCCGATGAACTGCATGAGCAGAGCAGCGCCGATCAGGTTGCGGTGTTCGAGGCGGCGCGTCAGGGCCTCGCCGCCGAAGTCAGCCTGCGCAACTCGCCGGCCGTGCTCGGTTGGCCGCAGATCCACAGCGACTGGGTGCGCCCGGGCATCATGCTCTACGGTGCCACACCGTTCGAAGAAGCCAACGCCGTGGCCGAGCGCCTGCAACCGGTGATGACCCTCGAATCGAAAGTCATCTGTGTGCGCGAATTGCCCGCCGGCGAGCCGATCGGCTACGGCGCCAAATTCGTCACCGACAAACCGATGCGCATCGGCGTGGTTGCCATGGGTTATGCCGATGGCTACCCGCGTCAGGCACCGACGGGCACTCCGGTGTTGGTGGCCGGTAAACGCAGCCGGATTCTTGGCCGGGTGTCGATGGATATGCTGTGCATCGACCTCACCGATGTGCCGGAAGCCGACCTCGGTTCGACCGTCGAGCTGTGGGGCAAAAACATCCTCGCCAGCGAAGTGGCGCAGTGGGCGGACACCATTCCGTATCAGATCTTCTGCAACCTGCGTCGCGTGCCAAGGCTCTATTCCGAGCGTTGACGCCGCTGCGGGGGCCAAGTGTTGTAAATACTGAACGCTGTCGCCATGATAACGCTCAATATTCTTACAACATCAGGAGGCTCCCGCCTTGGACGTCGGTGAACGACTGCAATCGATCCGCAAGCTCAAAGGGCTTTCCCAGCGTGAACTCGCCAAACGCGCGGGCGTCACCAACAGCACCATTTCGATGATCGAAAAGAACAGCGTCAGCCCTTCGATCAGTTCGCTGAGGAAGGTTCTGGGCGGGATTCCCATGTCCATGGTCGAGTTCTTTTCCGAAGAAATCCTGCAGGAAAAACCGACCCAGATCGTCTACAAGGCCAACGAGCTGATCGACATTTCCGACGGCGCCGTGACCATGAAACTGGTCGGCCGCGCACACCCGAGCCGGGCCATCGCGTTCCTCAACGAAATCTACCCGCCGGGCGCCGATACCGGCGAAGAAATGCTCACCCATGAAGGCGAGGAAACCGGGATTCTGGTGGAAGGTCGTCTGGAATTGGTGGTGGGCCTGGAAACTTTTATTCTCGAAGCCGGCGACAGCTACTATTTTGAAAGTACCAAGCCGCATCGCTTCCGTAATCCGTTCGACGCGCCTGCGCGACTAATCAGCGCAGCCACGCCGGCAAATTTTTAACGATAGAGGCGCCAAGCCATGACGGCGAAGGCATCCGCAGAGTTTTTCCATCGCGCGGTATAACCCCTTCGACTATGGGGTTGTTTCAGTGTGGCGGGCTACCCGCTATACTTGCGCCCGCCTGCGAACCGTGGCCGCAGGCGTGAATAGCCACCATTGAGGGTGAACGCGTGAATCTAATTATGAAAATGCTGGCCGCACCAGCAACCGTACTGGCCCTCTGGGCTGTCAGCGCTCAAGCTGCGACGAATGACGACATTGCCAAGCGCCTCGAGCCGGTCGGCCAGGTGTGCGTTCAGGGGCAGGAATGCAAAGGAATGGAAGTCGCTGCCTCCACTGGCGGCGGCGGTGGGGCGAAGACGCCGGATGAAGTGATTGCAAAACATTGCAACGCTTGCCACGGCACGGGCCTGCTGGGCGCCCCGAAAATCGGTGACGCAGCGGCCTGGAAAGACCGTGCCGATCACCAGGGCGGCCTCGACGGCCTGCTGGCCAAAGCCATCACCGGCATCAATTCCATGCCGCCAAAAGGCACCTGCGCCGATTGCTCGGACGACGAGCTCAAGGGCGCGATCAAGAAGATGTCCGGCCTGTAACAAGGCGCGCTTCTGACGAAAAAAACCGTCTTCGGACGGTTTTTTTGTGCCTGCGATTCGCGGCTTTCGCTGTCCTTTGCAGCAAAGTCGAGGCAAGCTCGGTCTACCCCTATTCACGGAACGGGCAGGAGGCTTCAGATGGTGCAGTTGTGTTCGATCGAACAGGCAGTGGACGACGTGCTTGCACGCTTGCCGGCGCACATCCACATGGGCATGCCGCTGGGGCTGGGCAAGCCCAATCACTTCGTCAACGCGCTGTACCGGCGGATCAAGGACTTGCCCGAGCGGCAACTGACGATCTATACCGCGCTGTGCCTCGGTCGGCCGACGCTGGGTGACGGTCTGCAGAAGCGCTTCCTCGAACCCTTCGTCGAGCGCGTATTCGGCGACTACCTCGAATTCGATTTCCTTGCCGACCTGCACCGCGACAGCCTCCCCGCCAATATCCGCATCGAACAGTTTTTCATGCAGCCCGGCAGCCTGCTCAACAGCCCGCCGGCCCAGCAGGATTACGTCAGCAGCAACTACAGCCACGCCGCCCGCGATATCAATGCCGCCGGCCTCAATCTGGTGGCGCAATTGCTCGCCAGCAGCAGCGAACATCCCGATCGCCTGAGCCTGAGCTGCAACCCGGACATCACCCTCGACCTGTTGCCGATGATCGCCAAGCGCCGCGCCGCCGGGGAGACCATTCTGCTGGTCGGCCAGGTGCACACCGATCTGCCGTACATGCCCGGTGATGCCGAAGTCGATATCGACACCTTCGACCTGCTGATCGACGCGAAGGACAGCAGCACGCTGTTTTCCACGCCGAACATGCCGGTGGGCTTTCAGGATCATTTCATCGGCCTGCACGCCAGCACCCTGGTGCGCGATGGCGGCACGTTGCAGATCGGCATCGGTTCGATGGGCGACGCGCTCACGGCCGCATTGCTCGCGCGGCAGGCAGACAACGCCGGTTACCAAGCGTTGCTCAACGACATCAATCTCAGCCAGTGGGCACAGTTGATCGAGCGCGAGGGTGGTACCGCGCCATTCGCCAAAGGCCTGTATGGCTGCAGCGAAATGTTCGTCAACGGCCTGCTGGTGCTGGCCGATGCCGGGATCATCCGGCGCAAGGTCTACTCCGACGTGCACACTCAGGAGCAGGCCAACGCCGGCACCCTCGATGAGTCGGCGCAGACCGATGGCATCTCGGTGCACGGCGGCTTCTTCCTCGGCCCGCGCAGTTTCTACGAGCGCCTGCGTGAGTTGCCGCAGAGCAAGCGCCTCGAATTCAACATGACCCGCATCAGCTACATCAACGAGCTGTACGGGCAGGAAGAATTGAAGCGCTTGCAACGGCTTGATGCACGGTTCATCAACACAGTGTTCACCATGACGCTGATGGGCGCGGGCGTGGCCGATCAACTGGAAGACGGGCGGGTGCTCAGCGGTGTTGGCGGGCAATACAACTTCGTCGCCCAGGGCCATGCGCTGCACGATGCGCGTTCGATTCTGATCCTGCGCAGCTGGCGTGAGTCCGGCGGCGAGGTCAGTTCGAACATCGTCTGGGAATACGGGCATTGCACGATTCCACGGCACCTGCGCGACATCGTGGTCACCGAGTACGGCATCGCCGATCTGCGCGGCAAGACCGATGCGGTGGTGATCGAGTCGTTGCTGAACATCAGCGATTCACGCTTCCAGCCAGAACTGATCGAGCAGGCGCAGAAGGTCGGCAAACTGCCGCAGGATTTCCGTCTCGATCCGCGTTTCGCCGATAACACGCCGCAACGCTTGCAGGCGATTGCCGCAAAGCATCCGAATCTGTTTCCGGAGTATCCGCTGGGCTGTGATTTCACCGTGATCGAGCGGGATCTGCTGCGGGCGCTGAACTGGCTGAAGAGCAAGTTCAAGCTGAGCGAGATATTGGAGCTGGGCAAGGCCGCGCTGGATGCGCCGGAGGCTTCGACGTTCCCTGAACACCTTGAACGTATGCAACTGACCCACCCGGAAGGCCTGAAAGAAGACCTGTTCCAGCGCCTGCTACTCACCGGGCTGAAGGCCACCGCGAACTAACGGCCTGGCGCAAAACCAACTGTGGGAGCGGGCTTGCTCGCGAAGGCGGTGTGTCAGTCAAAGAATAGCTCGACTGACACACCGCCTTCGCGAGCAAGCCCGCTCCCACAGGGGGTAATGCGGTGTGGCTTATTCGATGAAGGTAACGACGCCATCCTTCAGCGATTTCACGCGAGCCAGCGATTCAACGCGGTAGCCCTGCGAGTCCAGTTCGGCCCGGCCGCCCTGGAACGACTTCTCGATCACGATGCCCAGACCGGCAACGGTGGCGCCAGCCTGTTTGATGATCGAGATCAACGCCTGCGAGGCCTTACCGTTGGCCAGGAAGTCGTCGATGATCAGCACGCGGTCGCTGCTGGTCAGGTGCCGTGGCGAGATGGCCACCGTGCTTTCGGTCTTTTTGGTGAACGAATAAACGGTCGCCGACAGCAGGTTTTCTGTCAGGGTCAGGGACTGTTGCTTGCGGGCGAAGATCACCGGCACGCCCAGGTTCAGACCGGTCATGATCGCCGGGGCAATGCCCGAGGCTTCGATGGTGACGATCTTGGTGATGCCCGAATCCTTGAACAGCGTGGCGAATTCGTCGCCGATCAGCTTCATCAGGGCCGGGTCGATCTGATGGTTCAGAAAGGCGTCGACTTTCAGGACCTGGTCGGAAAGCACGATGCCTTGTTCGCGGATTTTCTGGTGCAATGCTTCCATGAAGCTGTCCTCGTTCAGCGCCTGTGCGCCCTAAGCTTTAAAAAAGTGGTCAATTCTAGCGCTTTAACATCGCGCGTATATCAGCCAATGCGCTATTGCCACGCACGGCTTTGACTTCGGTCGGTGTGTCGTCGTTGCCTTCCCACGCCAGGTCGTCCGGCGGCAGCTCATCGAGGAAGCGGCTTGGCGCGCAGTCGATGATCTCGCCGTACTGCTTGCGCTTGGCGGCGAAGGTGAACGCCAGGGTCTGACGCGCGCGGGTGATGCCCACGTAGGCCAGGCGGCGTTCCTCTTCGATGGTGTCGGCTTCGATGCTGGAGCGGTGCGGGAGGATTTCCTCTTCCATGCCCATGATGAACACGTAAGGGAATTCCAGGCCCTTGGACGCATGCAGGGTCATCATCTGCACGCCTTCGGCGCCGTCCTCTTCTTCCTGCTGCCGCTCGAGCATGTCGCGCAGGACCAGTTTGCCGATGGCGTCCTCGACGGTCATCTCGCCGTCTTCGTCTTTTTCCAGGGTGTTCTTCAAGGCTTCGATCAGGAACCAGACGTTGCTCATCCGGTAGTCCGCAGCCTTGTCGCTGGAACTGTTGGTGCGCAGCCAGTTCTCGTAGTCGATGTCCATGACCATGCTGCGCAGCGCCGAGATCGGATCTTCGCCGGCACACTGCTCGCGCACTTTGTCCATGAAGCGCTTGAAGCGCGACAGGCGATCAGTGAAGCGGCTGTCCAGATGCTCGCCCAGACCGATTTCATCGGTGGCGGCGTACATCGAGATCTTGCGTTCGGTGGCGTAGTTGCCGAGTTTTTCCAGGGTGGTCGAGCCGATTTCCCGGCGCGGCACGTTGATCACGCGCAGGAAGGCGTTGTCGTCGTCCGGGTTCACGATCAGGCGGAAGTAGGCCATCAGGTCCTTCACTTCCTGACGCCCAAAGAAGCTGTTGCCGCCGCTCAGGCGGTACGGCACCTGGTGGTGCTGCAACTTCAGTTCGATCAGCTTGGCCTGGTAGTTGCCGCGATAGAGGATCGCGAAATCGCTGTACGGGCGGTCGGTGCGCAAGTGCAGGCTGAGGATTTCCATGGCCACGCGCTCGGCTTCGGCGTCCTCGTTGCGGCAGCGGATCACGCGGATCTCGTCGCCGTGGCCCATCTCGCTCCACAGCTGTTTTTCGAATTCGTGCGGGTTGTTCGAGATCAGCACGTTGGCGCAGCGCAGGATGCGGCTGGTGGACCGATAGTTCTGCTCGAGCATCACCACTTTCAGCGACGGGTAGTCATCCTTGAGCAGCATCAGGTTTTCCGGCCGTGCGCCACGCCAGGCATAGATCGACTGGTCGTCGTCGCCCACCACGGTGAACTGGTTGCGCTTGCCGATCAGCATCTTCACCAGCAGGTACTGGCTGGCGTTGGTGTCCTGGTATTCGTCGACCAGCAGGTAACGCACCTTGTTCTGCCACTTTTCGAGAATGTCGGCGTGCTCTTCGAAGAGTTTCACCGGCAGCAGGATCAGGTCGTCGAAGTCCACCGCGTTGAACGCCTTGAGCGTGCGCTGATAGTGGGTGTAGACGATGGCGGCAGTCTGTTCTTTCGGATTGCGCGCGTTTTCCAGCGCCTGGGCCGGCAGGATCAGGTCGTTTTTCCAGGCGCCGATCATGTTCTTGATCTCGTCGACGCCGTCGTCGCCTGCGTATTCCTTCTGCATGATGTCGGTCATCAGGGCTTTGACGTCGGTCTCGTCGAAGATCGAGAAACCGGGTTTGTAGCCCAGCCGCGCATGCTCCTTGCGGATGATGTTCAGGCCCAGGTTGTGGAAGGTGCAGACCGTCAGGCCGCGACCTTCGCCGGCACGCAGCAGGGTGCCGACCCGCTCCTTCATCTCGCGCGCGGCCTTGTTGGTAAAGGTCATGGCGACGATGTACTGGGCGCGGATGCCACAGTTCTGGATCAGGTGCGCGATCTTGCGGGTGATCACGCTGGTCTTGCCGGAGCCAGCGCCGGCGAGCACCAATAGAGGGCCGCCGACGTAGTTCACGGCTTCTTGCTGCCGGGGATTGAGTCGGGACATACGAAAATTCGGGAGTCGTTGACGAAATGGGCCGGCATTTTAACAGGCTCAGCGATTTGTGCTGCTCTGTCCGACTTGTGACGCACCACGCGATTCAAATTTGCCGGTTTTGTTACTTTCACGCAGGATGCGCGGTGATTTTGCGGCTAATGTACTCATTCATGACACAAAATAACGGTTTGATAACCGTTGTCATTTGGTCATTGATCATCGCAACGGCATAATGCCCCGCCCACATCATTGCAGAGTCTAGGGAGCTAGCTTGTCTACGCCTGTCGAACCCTTGCGTTTGCTGCTACTGGCCGAAGAGCCAGCGTGGACAGCGTTATTGCGCGAGTGTCTGGCTCCGATGGGGAGCGCGGCGGTGCTGATCAGCGCGCCGAGCTGGGAGTCGGTCAGCAGTCTGTTCGAAGACAACCGTCATGCGGTGTTGTTGACCGTTCCCGCGTTGCAGCCGGCCCCGGGCCGTTGCAGCCTGCCGACCGTGTTGCTGCTGGAACACGAACCGGCCACTGCGCCCGTTGGCGTCAGCGACTGGCTGGTGTTCGACGCCCTCGATGCCGGCATGCTGCGCCGTTGCCTGCGTCATGTGCGAGAGCGCGGCGTTCTCGAAAACACTCTGCAACGCCTCGCTGAACAGGATCCGCTGACCGGCATCGCCAATCGCCAGGGCTTTCAGACCCTGCTCACCGCGCGGCTGGCAGAAAACGACGGGCGCGGTCTGGCCCTCGGACATCTCGATCTCGACAACTTTCGTCATGCCAACGACGCCCTCGGGCATCAGGCCGGCGACCGGCTGATCCTGCAAGTCGTCGCCCGGCTGAAAAGTCAGCTGGAGGCCGGTGATCAACTGGCGCGCCTGGGCAGCGACGAATTTGCCCTGCTGATCGACACCCGCCGCGCGCCGCAACGCGCGGAGTGGATGGCCGAACGCATCACAGAAGCCTTGTCCGAACCCTATTGGGTCGACGGCGAAAGCCTGTTGATCGGTTCCAGTCTCGGTATCGCCCATGCCCGCGCACAAGGTGGTGCCGACCCGCTGATGTGGCACGCGCACATCGCCATGCAGCAGGCCAAGAGCACGCAGGGCTGCACCTTCCATATCTTCAACGAACGCATCAATCGCAACGCCCGGAGCATGGCCGACCTCGAAAGCGAGCTGCGCCGGGCGTTGCGTCGCGATGAGCTGGAGCTGCATTACCAGCCGCGACTGAATCTTGCAGACGGGCAGATCGTCGGCCTCGAAGCCTTGGTGCGCTGGCGCCATGGCGAGCGCGGGCTGCTGCCACCGAGCGAATTCGTGCCGCTGGCCGAGCAGAGTGGTTTGATCGTGCCGCTGGGCTACTGGGTGATTTCCCGCGCGTTGCGCGACATGCAGGCACTGCGCGAGCGCGGGCTGCCGGCGCTGCATATGGCGATCAACCTGTCGTTCCGCCAGTTTCAGGACAGCCAGTTGCTGCCGACGCTCAGCCGGCTGATTGCCGAGCGCGGGGTCGAGGCGCAGTGGCTGGAATTTGAACTCACCGAAACCGCCGTGATGCGCCGCAGCGACCTGGTCAAGCAGACCATGGACGCCCTCGGCCGCCTCGGCGTGCGTTTCTCGCTGGATGACTTCGGCACCGGGTTCTCCTCGTTCGTGCACCTCAACAGCCTGCCGATCACGCTGCTGAAGATCGACAAGAGCTTTGTCGGCGGTATGGAGCAACGCGAAGAGAACCGCAAACTGGTGCATGCGATGATCAACCTCGCGCACAACCTGCACCTGGAAGTGGTGGCCGAGGGAGTGGAGACGCCGGAGCAGCTGGATCTGCTGCGCGGGTTTGGCTGTGATCAGGTGCAGGGTTATCTGATCAGCCGGCCGTTGCCATTGGCGGAGTTGGTTGAGTACCTGACGTTTGGGGCCAGCCAGCAGTCATCACTGGAATTTGTGAGCTGAACACCATTTCCGGGTGAATGCATGACCCCTGTGGGAGCGGGCTTGCTCGCGAAGGCGCGGTGTCAGTCCAGGCATGTGCTGTCTGACCCAGCGCTTTCGCGAGCAAGCCCGCTCCCACAAGGGAATCTCAGTCTGCCTGAGCGATTGTGTACTGATCTGCTGATGCAGGCTCCAACCGAATCATCCGCTTCATCTTCCATTCAAACGCCAGGGTCAGGCTCACTGCCGCACAGGCCAGGCCCAGCGCCAGACCCCACCACACGCCCGTCGGCCCCCAGTTCAGGTGGAACGCCATCCACCACGCCGCCGGTGCGCCAATCAGCCAATAGCAACCGAGCCCGACCAGGAACGTGGTTTTCGCGTCCTTGAGCCCACGGATACAGCCCATGGCAATCGTCTGCGTGCCGTCGAACAGCTCGAACCACGCCGCCACCGCCAACAGGCTCACCGCCAGGCGAATCACCTCGGCAAACGCCGGATTGTTGTGATCGAGGAACAACCCGACCAGTTGATTCGGCAGCAGCCAGAACACCATGGCAAAACCCAGCATCACCACCGCACCGAAAACGATGCCGACCCGCCCGGACATTCGCGCATCGCTCAGTTGCCCGGCGCCATAATGCTGGCCGACGCGCATGGTGATCGCGTAGGACATCCCCGCCGGCACCATGAACGCCACCGAAACGATCTGCAGGGCGATTTGATGGGCGCCCAGTTGCGTGCTGCCCATGGTGCCCATGCACAGCGCGGCGAAGGCGAACAAGCCGACTTCCACGGCATAGGTGCCGCCAATCGGCAGGCCGAGACGCCACAGCTCTTGCAGATATTGACGATTGGGTCGCGACAGACCGGCGCGCAACGGGTAGGCGTTGTAGGCCGGATGCCGGCGAATGTGCCAGGCCAACGCCAGCGCCATGCAGTTGGCAACGATTGCCGTGACCAGACCGATGCCGGTCAGCCCCAGTTTCGGCAGGCCGAACATCCCGGTGATCAGTGCGTAATTGAGCAGGAAGTTGGCGACGGTGCCGCCGAGACTGATGACCATCACCGGGGTCGCCCGGCCAATCGCACTGGTGAAGCCGCGCAGGGCCATGAAGCTCAGGTAGCCGGGCAGGGCGAAGGGCAGGGCAATGAGGAATTGCCCGGCGGCATGGACGTTGGTTTCGGTCTGGCCGAACAGCAGCAACACCGGTTTCAGGTTCCACAGCAGCAGTGCGGCGCCGAGCGCCATCAGCCATGCCAGCCACAACCCGGCCTGGGTCAGGCGGGCCGCGCCGATGATGTCGCCCGCGCCCTTACGGATCGCCACCAGGGTACCGACCGCTGCAATCACACCGATGCAGAAGATCGACACGAACGAATAACTCGCCGCCCCCAGTCCGCCCCCGGCCAGGGCTTCGGGACTGAGGCGCGCCATCATCAAGGTGTCGGTCAGCACCATCAGCATGTGCGCCAACTGCGAGGCAATCAGCGGCCCGGCCAGCCGCAGGATGGCCCAGAGTTCGGTACGCACGGGATGCTGCATGGTCATCACCACTCATTCAAAGAGGGAACAGAGAGCCGACGATTCTCGGCGCTTGGCAGGGTTTGCACAAAGGGATAAAAAGGATGGGTGGCATGATTAAAACTCATCATGAGAAGATCCTGCCGGGTTGGTCTTAACCCGCTATAGGAGCTTTGCGAATGTCCCGTCGTCTTCCTCCGTTGTATGCCCTGCGCGCATTCGAAGCGGCGGCGCGGCACAGCTCGTTCACCCGCGCGGCCGAGGAGTTGTCGATCACCCAGAGTGCAGTCAGCCGGCACATTAAGACGCTGGAAGAGCATTTCGCCTGCAAGCTGTTTCATCGCAGCGGGCGCAACCTGCAACTGACGGAATCGGCGCGGATGCTGTTGCCTGGAATCCGCGACGGCTTCGCGGCCCTTGAGCGCGCCTGCAACACCTTGCGCGCCGAAGACGACATCCTGCGCATGAAAGCGCCGTCTACCCTGACCATGCGCTGGCTGCTGGCGCGCCTCAGCCGCTTCCGCCATCTGCAACCGGGTAACGAGGTGCAACTGACCAGCGCCTGGATGGACGTGGATTCAGTGGACTTCAACAACGAGCCGTTCGACTGCGCTGTGCTGCTCAGTGATGGGCATTTCCCGCCCGACTGGGAAGCCAGCCTGCTATTCCCGGAAGAGCTGATACCGGTGGGCGCGCCCAATCTGCTGAACGACCAGCCGTGGGATGTTGCGCGTCTGGCGTCCACCGAACTGTTGCATCCGACTCCGGATCGGCGCGACTGGCGCAGTTGGCTGGAGCACATGGGCCTGTCCGATCAGATCTCGCTCAAGGGCGGACAGGTGTTCGATACCCTCGAGCTGGGGATGATCGCCGCAGCCCGAGGCTACGGGGTGTCGATGGGCGATTTGCTGATGGTTGCCGAAGATGTGGCGCAAGGAAGACTGAGCCTGCCATGGCCGACCGCGGTCGCCAGCGGACTGAATTATTACCTGGTGTGGCCGAAAACCCGTCCGGGAGGTGAACGTTTGCGCCGCCTCAGCGACTTCCTGCAAGGCGAAGTGCGCGCCATGGCGTTGCCGCTGGTCAAGCGCTTGAGCTGAAACGTTCGAGCCCGCACAATGCCGGCCTTGCGCCATAACCCCGCTATTTACTCAAGTATTCGGTTTCACCGCCGAAAATGAGCATGTGGAACCGTCGTGCCGGTCTCCACGATTTCACCCCATTATTAGAATTTTCCGAGCAAGTGCTGCGATCAAGGAGGATCCGGTGGCTCGGCCAGGAGCTGTCCATGTCTCAACCTCGCGCCCGGATCGCCTCGCAGCTGGGCCTTGCGCTCGCTGTGATACTGGCGATTGTCATCAGCGGCAGTACGGTGTTTGCCCTGCGTTCGCTGGATACCGCCAACCTCGCCACCCGTGAAGAGCACCTCGCCAGTGAGGCGCGGCTGCTGGCCGACCAACTGAGCACCTTCCACGGCACGCTGCGCGAAAGCACCCAGCGCCTGAGCGGGCTGTTCGAGAAGCGCTTCAGCGCGGGCCTGAGCATTCACCCGGAAGAGCCGGTGACGGTTGCAGGCACTCAAACCCCGGGCCTGCACCTGGGCAGCGAAGTGTTGAACAACAACTTCAAGGAAGTTGACGAGTTCAAGCAGATGACCGCTGGCGTCGCCACGCTGTTCGTGCGCAGCGGCGAAGACTTCGTGCGGGTCAGCACCTCCCTGACCAAACAGGACGGCACGCGCGCTATCGGCACCTTGCTCGACCACGCGCATCCGGCCTACGCGAAGTTGATGGCCGGTCAGGGTTACGTCGGACGCGCCTTGCTGTTCGATCGCTCCTACATGACTCAGTACACCCCGGTGCGCGATGGCAGCGGCAAGGTGATTGCGGTGTTGTTCGTCGGTTTCGACTACACCGATGCGCAGAACGCCCAGTTCGCCAATCTCAAGCGTTTCCGTATCGGTCAGAACGGTTCGCTGGCGTTGCTGGATGAGCAAAACAAATGGCTGGTGGCGCCGGCGGGGGTGCAGGCGCTGGATCAAGCGGTGCCGGTGATCAACGGCCTGGCCAAGACCCCGGGCAAGGGTCAGTTCTGGAGCGACAGCGGCGAAGATTTCTACAGCATTGCCGTGCCGTTCGAGGGCGGCCCCTGGTCGGTGGTGGCGAGCATGCCGAAGTCCGAGATTCGCGCGGTCACCTGGAGTGTCGGCACCCAACTGGCCATCGGCAGCCTACTGGCGATGTTGATCGCGGTGGGCGCGGCGATGTGGCTGCTGCGCAGCAAGCTGCAGCCGCTGGGCGATCTGGTGCGTCAGGCCGAAGCGCTGGGCGCCGGTGATCTGAGCGTGCGCCTGAATGTGTCGAGCAACGACGAGATCGGCCAGTTGTCCCGTGCGTTCAACCAGATGAGCCAGGCGCTGTCGACCATGGTCGAGCACATCCGCCGCTCCTCGGAAGAGGTCAACAGCCGTGCGCAGGCGTTGTCCGGTTTGTCCGGTGGTGCGTACGAAGGCATGGAGCAGCAGTCCGGCGAAATCACCAGCATGGCCGGTGCGGTGGAAGAGTTCAGCGCCACCTCGTTGAACATCGCCGACAACATGGGCAACACCCAGCGTCTGGCCCAGGAAAATGCCCAGCAAACCCAGATCGGTCGCACCTCGATGCAAGAGGCGTCGTCCTCGCTGGAGCAAATTGCCGGCGCGCTGAACACTACGGCCACAGTGATCAACACCCTCGGTCAGCGCTCCCAGGAAATCGGCGGCATCGTCAGCGTCATCACCTCGATTGCCGAACAGACCAACCTGCTGGCGCTCAACGCGGCCATCGAAGCTGCGCGTGCCGGTGAACAGGGTCGTGGCTTCGCCGTGGTGGCCGATGAGGTGCGCAACCTCGCTTCGCGCACCCGTCAGGCTACCGATGAAATCTCCGGGATGATTCACAGCATCCAGCAGGAAACCGGCAACGCCATCAGCACCATGGAACAGGGCAACCTGTTGATGCAGGAAGGCCTGTCGCGCAACGCCAACGTGGCGTCGGCGCTGGCGCGGATCGATGAGCAGAGCCGTTCTGCCGGCCAGCAGTTCGCGGCGATTACCACCGCGACCCAGGAGCAGAGCAGTACCGCTACGTTGCTGAGCAGTAACCTGCAAAGCATTGCGCTGGCCAACAGTGAGCAGCGTGAGGTGGTGTCGAACCTGGCGGTGACGGCCAAGGAGCTGGAGAAACTGGCAGCGGACTTGCGTTCCGAGGTTGATCGCTTCCGT
Source organism: Pseudomonas sp. RSB 5.4 (assembly GCF_037126175.1). Lineage (NCBI taxonomy): Bacteria > Pseudomonadati > Pseudomonadota > Gammaproteobacteria > Pseudomonadales > Pseudomonadaceae > Pseudomonas > Pseudomonas sp. RSB 5.4. Next base: position 4,346,357 of record NZ_CP146986.1, on the reverse strand, counting down.
TGATGTACAGCTGAAATAGCTATCGCGAGCAGGCTCACTCCTACAGGTATATCGGTTGGTCGCAATGTTTGTGATCACTGAAGATCCCTGTAGGAGTGAGCCTGCTCGCGATAGCTTCACTGCCAATCCTGGGTAAAACACTCGATCTCTTGCTCTTTCACACTTGCTGAAACGTTTCCGCAGCGCTATAAAAATGGCACAACTCCAATAAAGGCTGCTGCCATGACCCCGTTCAAACTCGCCGTTGCACTCGGCGCACTCTCTGCTGCTTCCCACGCCATGGCTTGGGATTACGTACTCCTCGACACCAACAAACCCGCGCAAAACTGGAGCATCACCAGTGAGCAGCTCGGGGTGAAAACCGACAAACCCTTTTCCGTGAGTCTGCGCACCTTGCACGGTGGGCGACAGGAGGGGGTCAGCATCGTCGACATCGATAACGGCACGATGAAACTCTCGGTGGTGCCGACCCGCGGCATGAATGTCCTGCAAGCCTCTGTTGGTAGTGTGCGTATGGGTTGGGATTCGCCGGTCAAGGAAGTGGTCAACCCGGCTTTCATCGAACTCAACGGACGCGGTGGCCTGGGTTGGCTGGAAGGCTTCAACGAGCTGGTGGCCCGCTGCGGTTATGAATGGGTCGGCCATCCCGGCATGGACAATGGTGAGTTGCTGACTCTGCACGGGCGCGCCGCCAACATCCCGGCCAGCAGCGTCACCCTGCACATTGACGAAAAACCACCCTACGCCATCAGTCTGCGCGGCGAACTGAAAGAGCAGGCGTTCAAGAAAGTCGACTTCTCGGTCGTCACCGAACTGGTCACCGAGCCCGGTAGCGTGCGTTTCGCCCTCAACGATACGCTGACCAACAACGGCGATTATCCAAAGGAATACCAGGCGCTGTACCACAGCAATTTCAGTACGCCATTCCTTGAGCAGGGCGCACGTTTTGCGGCTCCGGTAAAACAGGTTTCGCCTTTTAACGACAAGGCCAAGGGCGATCTGCCCGACTGGCAGACCTACCGCGCGCCGACCAAGGACTACGACGAAACCGTCTACAACGTCGTGCCTTATGCGGACGCTAAAGGCGAAACCCTGGCCGTGCTGCACAACAAGGCCGGCAGTCTTGGCGTTTCTGTTGGCTTCAATACGCAGCAACTGCCGGTATTTTCCCTGTGGAAAAACACCGACACTCAAGGGCAGGGCTATGTAACGGGACTTGAGCCGGGTACCAGTTTTTCCTACAACCGCCGCTATCAGCGTCCGTTGAATCTGGTGCCGACCATTGCGCCAAAGGCCAGCCAACAGTTTCAGATCAGCTACAGCCTGCTGGCGGACAAAGGCGCTGTGGATAAAGCCTTGAAGCGCGTGACCGAGATTCAGGCCGGGCGTGAAACCGAAGTGCGGCAGGCACCGCTGGTTGATCTGACCGAGCATTAAGGCGTCGCCGGCCGATACTGCAGCGCCTCGGCCAGATGCTCACGGCGGATTGCATCGACTTGCTCAAGGTCTGCCAGGGTTCTGGCGACTTTGAGCAAACGATGGGCTGAGCGTAGTGACAGGGTCAGCCGTTCGCAGGCCGACTCCAGCCAGGTTTCATCGGCTGTGGATAACTTGCAGTGGCGTTTCAGTCCCGGCAGATCGAGAAAGGCATTGGCGCAGGACTGGCGTTTCAGCTGCCGTTCCCGCGCCTCGGCGACACGTTCCGCGGCAGTGGCACTGTCTTCGCCCGGCTTCACCGTTGGATTCAACGCTGTCGCCTCCCGCGCCACCGTCAGGTGCAAGTCGATCCGGTCCAGTAGCGGCCCCGATAGCTTGTTGCGATAACGCTGGACCATGTCCGGCGTACAGGAGCACTTGCCGCTAGGCTCGCCAAGATATCCACAGGGGCACGGATTCATTGCCGCCACCAGCTGAAAGCGCGCAGGAAATCGCACACGTTCCTTGGCTCGGGCGATCACGATATGTCCGGACTCCATCGGCTCGCGCAGAACCTCCAGCACCTTGCGATCAAACTCCGGCAGTTCATCGAGAAACAGCACGCCGTGATGCGCAAGGGTGATCTCGCCGGGTTGCGGTTTTGAGCTGCCTCCGACCAGCGCCGGACCGGATGCCGAGTGGTGCGGCTGGCGAAACGGTCGCTGCGGCCAGTGGGTCAGCGGCACGCCGCTGGCGACCGATTGAATTGCCGCCACTTCCAGTGCCTCGCATTCAGACAGCGGCGGCAGCAGCCCCGGCAAGCGACTAGCCAGCAATGTTTTGCCCGTCCCCGGTGGCCCGCTGAACAACAGGTTGTGCGCGCCCGCCGCCGCAATCAGCAACGCCCGTTTCGCGGCCATCTGACCTTGCACTTCATTGAGGTCGGGATAGGGTTTCGCTGCATGAATCAGCCCGTCCGACACATAAGGCTCGACCGGTGTATGCCCGTTGAAATGCGCCACCGCCTCCAGCAGATGGTCCACCGCAAACACCTTCAACCCCGAGGCCAGGCACGCCTCCTCGGCATTCGCCCGCGGTACCACCAGTGCCCGCCCGGCCTTGCGCGCCGCCAGTGCCGCCGGCAACACCCCGCGTACCGGCCGCACCGCACCGGACAACGCCAGCTCACCGAGGCATTCCACCTCATCCAGCGTCAGACACGGCACCTGCACACTCGCCGACAGAATCCCCAAGGCAATCGCCAGATCAAAGCGCCCGCCATCCTTGGGCAAGTCCGCCGGCGCCAGATTCAAGGTGATCCGCCGCGCCGGAAACTGCAGCCCGGAATTGATGATCGCGCTGCGCACCCGGTCCTTGCTCTCCTTCACCGCCGCTTCCGGCAGGCCGACCATGGTCAGCGAGGGCAGACCGTTAGCGAGATGGACTTCGACGGTGACGGCGGGGGCATCGACGCCAATCTGGGCGCGACTGTGGACGATGGAGAGGGACATGGTCGTTCCTTGAGCTGAATCGGGGACCGCTTCCTGCGGGTTTTTGAAGGGTAGTTGGGGAAGGGCGATCAGGCGGGGGCGAACTTTCACTGGATGTTGCGGGAAAGTGGTCAACCAATCTCGAGGCGAAAAAAAACCGCCTTGAGGAGACGGTTTTCAGTTTGCAGGCTTCGGTGAGGCCAAGGCCTGCGTATCCTTTGCGGACACACTCACGTGAAATCAGGTTATGCATGTTTGCTCATTGGCGCAAGTATCAAAAGGGCTTGAACGGGCGCAACGGTAATGTTGTCAGCACTTGCCTAACGACTTGATACAAGTTGTTTAAATCGCTTTTCTAAGGGCGCTCATAAAATCCGCAATGACGATGCCCACTCATGGAGTATTCGCGAAGTGTGGCCGGGAGCGCAAAGACTTCATGTTCCTCGACGCGGTGTGAGACCCGTGCCGGTGCTTTTTTTGGGGGACTCACACCCGGCCGCCTTGGCGGACACACTCACGTGTAGTCCCGAAGGTGTTCGTACGCCGGAAAGTGCATCGGAGGTTTGGCCCCACGCAAGGAGGGCCAAAATATGTCTAAGTTTCTTAAACATATGTGGCGCCTCGTCAGAATCGCGTTATGGGCTTTTCGCCTGTACGAGTTTCTGCGAGACCGTTGAAATAATTCGTTGTAAGGATTGATCTGACGGAAACCGCTCCTGCTTTGGCAGGAGCGGTTTAACTTCTCTTCGCAAACTTGAAGGCATTTCTACTCGGGATTGTTATTCCGCAGGCGGCGTCAGCTTCGCTTCCATCTCGGCAACTTTCGCTTCGAGGCTCTCGAGGCGAGCGCGGGTACGGGCCAGTACGACCATCTGACTGTCAAACTCTTCCCGGCTCACCAGATCCAGTTTGCTGAATGCACTTTGCAACAGCATCTTGAACTGGCTTTCGATTTCGGCTTTCGGCAGCGGGGTGTCACCGCTGAACAGGCGGGAGGCAGTGCCGCTCAGGGCGTCGAGGAAGTCTTTGGGCGCGAGCATGGTGGATGTCCTGTAAACAATGGCGGGCAGTGTATCACGCAGTGTCTATAGTCATTTGCGCAGGCATGGATGCACGCTTTTCGCGCAAGCGGACGGACGGCAGCGCACCGTTGTTGTGCGTATCCATCGCGGGTTTTGTGCGCGAGCGCCTGCGGCAGCGGCCAAGGGATTGAAATCAGGGGAATTTGGCGAGATGGCAAGCTTTCTGCTTAGTCGGTAGTGACCCATGCACTGATGCAGTCGCTGTGACGAATGCAGTGCGGCAGGCGGGACGGGGAGTTTCGTCGGCAGCGGTTAGCTGGCGTCAGTCGGGCAGGTAAGGCCGACGATGCGTTACAAAGCCAGGCACTGCGCTTAGACTTGAGTCGGGTTTGTTTTCCTGGGGCAAGTCCACCAATTCGGGAGAGAGTTTCATGAAGCTAGTCACTGCCATCATCAAGCCGTTCAAGTTGGACGACGTGCGCGAGTCGCTGTCCGAAATCGGCGTGCAGGGCATTACCGTCACTGAAGTCAAAGGCTTCGGCCGGCAGAAGGGTCACACCGAGCTGTATCGCGGCGCGGAGTATGTGGTCGATTTTCTGCCCAAGGTGAAAATCGACGTGGCCATCGACGACAAGGATCTGGATCGGGTTATCGAGGCGATAACCAAGGCTGCCAACACCGGCAAGATCGGTGACGGCAAGATCTTCGTGGTCAATCTGGAACAGGCGATCCGCATCCGTACCGGCGAAACCGATACCGACGCGATCTAAACGCCGCCACAAACCCAACGCCCCAGGAGAAAACAATATGACTCTGCGTAAATTCGCAGGGCTAGGCGCCCTGTTGTCCATCGTAATGCCCGGCCTGGCTATGGCGGCAGATCCGGTGGCGCCTCCAGTCCTCAATTCCGGCGACACCGCCTGGATGCTGACCTCCACAGCCCTCGTGCTGTTCATGACCATTCCCGGCCTCGCGCTGTTCTACGGCGGCATGGTGCGGTCGAAAAACATTCTTTCGGTGATGATGCAGTGCTTCGCCATTACCGGCCTGGTCACCATCCTGTGGTTCCTTTATGGCTACAGCATGGCGTTCGACACCACCGGGATGGAAGCCAACGTCGTCAACCTGAACTCCTTCGTCGGCAGCTTTGCCAAGGCCTTCCTCGCGGGCATCACGCCTGCCAGCATTACCGGCCCGGCAGCACTTTTCCCTGAAGCGGTGTTCGTCACTTATCAAATGACCTTCGCCATCATCACTCCGGCGCTGATCGTCGGTGCCTTCGCCGAGCGCATGAAGTTCTCCGCGATGCTGGTGTTCATGGGCGTCTGGTTCACTCTGGTGTATGCGCCGATCGCGCACATGGTCTGGAGCGGTCCGGGTTCGCTGCTGGGCGATTGGGGCGTGCTCGATTTCGCCGGCGGCACCGTGGTTCACATCAACGCCGGTATCGCCGGTCTGGTGGCGTGCCTGGTGCTGGGCAAGCGTAAAGGCTTCCCGACCACCCCGATGGCACCGCACAACCTTGGTTACACCCTGATGGGCGCGGCGATGCTGTGGGTCGGCTGGTTCGGCTTCAACGCCGGTTCCGCCGCGGCCGCCAACGGCACTGCCGGCATGGCGATGCTGGTGACTCAGATCGCTACCGCTGCTGCAGCATTGGGCTGGATGTTCGCCGAGTGGATCACCCACGGCAAACCTAGCGCACTGGGCATTGCCTCGGGTGTGGTTGCAGGTCTGGTGGCAATCACGCCGGCAGCCGGTACCGTGGGCCCGATGGGCTCGCTGATCATCGGTCTGGCGGCCGGTGTGGTGTGCTTCTTCTGCGCGACCACGCTGAAACGCAAACTCGGTTACGACGACTCCCTGGATGCCTTCGGCGTGCACGGTATCGGCGGTATCCTCGGCGCGATCCTCACCGGCGTGTTCGCCGCGCCGGCGCTGGGTGGCTTCGGCACCGTGACCGACATCGCTTCGCAAGTGTGGATTCAGTGCAAAGGTGTCGGCTTCACGGTGATCTACACCGCGGTCGTCACCTTTATCATCCTCAAGGTACTGGACGTGGTCATGGGCCTGCGTGCCACCGAGGAAGAAGAGGCAGTGGGTCTGGACCTGGCACAACACAACGAACGCGGCTACAACCTGTAAGTACGCGCATCGAAAAAACTTGCCCGGCTTGCCGGGCATTTTTTTGTCTGGAATTTGTCATTCAGGTAGTGGCTGAAAGGATTTTTCGTACGGCTTTGGTCGTGTTTACGACAAGCGTTTTTCTGCGGCCAATGGCTTACATCATTGCAGGAATATTAGGGCCTTTGTTTTTTCCCAGAGCGCGCTAGAATGCGCCCCGAACGTGCGGAGAACTGTATGTGGCAACAGACTCTGATAACCCTGCGGGCACGGCCCCGGGGCTTTCATCTGGTAACGGACGAGTTACTCGCCGGCCTGCCTGAACTCAAGGCGTGCCGGGTCGGTCTGTTGCATTTGTGGCTGCAGCATACCTCGGCGTCGTTGACCATCAACGAGAACGCCGATCCGGCGGTCCGTCGCGACTTCGAACGATTTTTCAATCGTCTGATCCCACAAGGAACAGACGGCTATGAGCATAACGACGAAGGCCTGGACGACCTCCCGGCGCACTTCAAGGCCAGCGTACTTGGCTGCCAGATCAGTCTGCCGGTTTCGGCAGGGCGACTGGCTCTGGGCACCTGGCAAGGCGTTTATCTGGGCGAGCACCGTGATCATGGCGGTGCCCGTAAAGTCCTCGCCACCCTGCACGGTGAAGGGGCGTAAACCGTTGGTCACCAGCGGTTACCGATTTTTTTACGGCGACTTTCGACAGTCGCCAAAGCTGGTCTATAACTAATCTGCTTTTCGCAAGTCATGAGGTAGAACATGAGCGACGATGATCTGGAAAACGACGACCTCGAAGTAGGCGACGAAGACGAGGCCGAGGAAGGCCTGGAAGCAGCAGCGGAAGACGTTGCTGACGACGATGGCGGTGACGATACGCCGGCCCCGGCTGCCAAAGGCAAAGCCAAGGCTGCGGTGTCGATCGACGAATTGCCGAGCATCGAAGCCAAGAACAAGGAGCGCGACGCCCTGGCCAAGGCCATGGAAGAATTCCTTGCGCGCGGCGGCAAGGTGCAGGAAGTGGAGGCCAACGTGGTCGCCGATCCGCCCAAGAAGCCTGACAACAAGTACGGCAGCCGCCCTATCTGAGGCGTGCCGCTTGCTTGCTGAAAAAGCCCGCCGTCGCTGCGGGCTTTTTCATGCCTGAAATAAAGTCATGGATGCAGGCAATCCCCTGTGGGAGCGGGCTTGCTCGCGAAGGCGGTGTGTCATTCAAATTATATGTCGACTGACACGGCCTCTTCGCGAGCAAGCCCGCTCCCACAGGGGATAGTGGATCAGTTCGAGAGGGCATTCCAGCGCGCCAGTACCGCCGGCAAATCAGTCAGGCTGCGGATCTCGGCATCCGGCAGGCGCTCGGCTTCCCAGACCTTGCCCGTCGGGTTGAACCAGATCGCGCGCATGCCTGCCTGTTGCGCCCCGGCAATGTCATCGCCGGGATGATCACCAATGTGTACCGCCAGATCAGCGCTCACACCACCACGCTGCAACGCCTCGTGAAACAGCCGCACATCCGGCTTGGCGATGCCGATGTCTTCCGCGCACAACGCAAACTTGAAGTAATCCGCCAGGCCCAATCGACGCACGTCGGCATTGCCGTTGGTGACCACGCCGAGGGCGTAGTGGTTGGCGAGGATTTCCAGAGTCGGTTCGACCTCGGGAAATACCGTGATCTGGTGCCGCGCGTGCAGGAACACTTCAAAACTCTTGTCGGCCAGATCGGAAGCTTCGCCGTGGGCGTACCCGGCTTCTTCCAGCGCGTGGAACAGCACGCGCCGACGCAACGCGCTGATGCGATGTTTGAGGCCCGGTTCGCTGGCCAGCACCCGCTCGCGAATCGCCCACAGATGCTCCACCGGCACCGCGCCCAGATTGGGTGCGTGTTCGCTCAACCACTGGCGCAATACCGCTTCGGCGCTGACGATCACCGGGGCGGTGTCCCACAGGGTGTCGTCGAGGTCGAAGGTGATCAACTGGATGTTCATGAATCGTCGCCTTTGCTGCGTTTGGCCCGTGGATGGGCGCTGTCGTAGACCGCCGCCAGGTGCTGGAAATCCAGGTGGGTGTAGATCTGCGTGGTCTTGATGTCCGAGTGGCCGAGCAGTTCCTGCACCGCGCGCAGATCCTGCGAGGATTCCAGCAAGTGGCTGGCGAAGGAGTGCCGCAGCATGTGCGGGTGCAGGTTCTGCCCCAGTTCGCGCTCGCCGGCCAGTTTCACTCGCACCTGAATCGCCCGCGGGCCGAGGCGCCGGCCTTGCTGACTGACGAACACGGCGTCGTCGGCCGGGTTGGTCATGGCCCGCAGCGGCAGCCATTGCTCGAGTGCTTCGCGAGCCTTTTTGCCGACCGGCAGCAGACGGGTCTTGCTGCCCTTGCCGAGCACCTGAACCATGCTGTCGGCCAGATCCAGCTGATCGAGATTGAGCCCGGTCAGCTCGGACAGGCGCAGGCCCGAGGAATAGAACAGTTCGAGAATCGCCTGATCACGACGGGCGAGAAAATCGTCCTCGACCGCACCTTCAAGCAGTTGCAACGCACGGTCGGTGTCGAGGGTTTTTGGCAGGCGCCGTTCGCCTTTCGGCGGCGCCAGACCGGTCGCCGGGTCGTGGTCGCACAGGCCTTCGCGATTCAGATAGTGATAGAGCCCGCGCACCGCTGAAAGTAATCGGGCGAGGCTGCGCGACGACTGCCCCTGGGCATGCAGGCGGGCGATCAGGCTGCGCAGACGCTGAATATCCAGCGCCGCCCAACTGCCGATGTTCTGTTTGAGGCACCAGCCGAGGACTTTATCGAGGTCGCGGCGGTAGGCCGACAGGGTGTGCGGCGACACCTGTCGCTCACTGCGCAGGTGTTCGCAGTAAGCGTCCAGTTGTCGTTCCATATTCAGCGTACCGAGCGCAGGGAGCTGTTGACCCGTGGCAGCACGCGACCCATGACTTCAGCGATGTAGCTGAGGAACAGCGTGCCCACCGAACTCTTGTAGTGCTGCGGATCACGGCTGGCGATTGCCAGAATGCCGTGGATGCCTTGATGGCTGACCGCAACCACTGCAGTGGAGCCGATCTGCTTGCGCTGCTCTTCGCCGAACAGGAAGTCCAGCTCATGTTCCCGCAGGGTGCCGCTGACGCTCTTGCCTTCGGTGAGCAGGCCGCCAATAGCGGTTTGTGCGTCGGCGTGGGTTACCCAGCGGCCAACCGGCGCCGGGTTGTCGCCGAGCAGGATCAGGCTGACAAAGGGCACCTGAAAATCCTGGCGCAGGCTGTCTTCGACGCTGATCACCACGTCTTCCAGGCTGGCGGCGTCCATCAGCGACAGGATCAGACGGCGGGTCTTGTCGAACAGCCGGTCGTTGTCGCGGGCCACGTCCATCAACTGCGAGAGACGATGCCGCATTTCGATGTTGCGGTCGCGCAGGATGCTCATCTGCCGTTCGACCAGCGATACGGTGTCACCGCGCTGATGCGGAATGCGCAGGGCGGGCAGCAGTTCTTCGTGCTCGACGAAGAAGTCCGGATGAGCCTCGAGGTATGCGGCAACCGCTGCCGCCTCCAGGCTCTCGGACGCTGATTCGTCGGACTGTCGGGCGGGTACCTGAGGCTTATCGGTCATGGCTTCTGCTCACTCAAAGACGCACTTGTCCTTCGTATACACGCACTGCCGGGCCGGTCATCAGCACCGGTTGGCCAGGGCCTGCCCATTCAATGGACAGACGCCCGCCGGGCAGGTCGATCATCAGCGGCGAATCCATCCACCCCTGACTGATTGCAGCTACAGCGGCGGCGCAGGCGCCGGTGCCACAGGCCTGAGTTTCCCCGGCGCCGCGTTCCCAGACGCGCAACTGCGCACGGTTGCGGTCGATGACCTGGATGAAACCGACATTGACCCGCGCCGGGAAGCGCGGGTGGTGTTCGATTTTCGGCCCCAGTTCATGCACCGGTGCGTTGTTGATGTCCTGTACGCGCAGCACCGCATGGGGATTGCCCATCGACACGGCGGCCAGCTCGACCGTGGTGCCGTCGACCTCCAGTTGATAGCTGGTAGCCTGCGCCGGCGCGTCGAACGGAATGTCCGCCGGCACCAGGCGCGGCGCGCCCATGTTCACCCCGATCTGGCCGTCGTTACGCACGTCCAGCTCGATGATGCCGCCCTTGGTCTCGACGCGAATCTGCCGTTTGGCCGTCAGGCGCTTGTCCAGAACGAAGCGCGCGAAGCAGCGTGCACCGTTGCCGCACTGTTCCACTTCCGAGCCATCGGAGTTGAAGATCCGGTAACGGAAATCCACGTCCGGATTGCTCGGCGCTTCGACGATCAGCAACTGGTCGAAACCGATACCGGTGTGCCGGTCGCCCCATTGCTTGGCGTGCTTGGGCTGAATATGCGCGTGCTGGCTGACCAGGTCGAGAACCATGAAGTCATTGCCCAGGCCGTGCATTTTGGTAAAACGCAGCAGCATGGGTTACTCCGGCAGCAGGCTTTCGCCGGCAAACAGCTCGGCCACGGTTTCGCGGCGGCGCACTTCAAAAACCTGATCACCGTCTACCAACACTTCAGCGGCACGGCCACGGGTGTTGTAGTTGGAACTCATCACGAAGCCGTAGGCACCGGCCGAATGCACGGCCAGCAGGTCGCCTTCTTCCAGCGCCAGCTCACGATCCTTGGCGAGGAAATCGCCGGTTTCGCAGATCGGGCCGACCACGTCGTACTGGCGTGCGGCGGTGTCGCGCGGCTTGACCGCGGTGATGTCCATCCAGGCCTGATACAGCGCCGGGCGGATCAGGTCGTTCATCGCCGCGTCGACGATGGCGAAATCCTTGTGTTCGGTGTGCTTGAGGTACTCGACCTGAGTCAGCAGCACGCCGGCGTTGGCGACGATGAAGCGGCCCGGTTCGAACACCAGCGCCAGGTCACGGCCGTTCAGACGCTCGCGTACGGCCTTGATGTAGTCGCCGGCCAGTGGCGGCTCCTCATCGCGATAACGCACGCCCAGGCCACCACCGAGATCGATGTGGCGCAGGTGAATGCCGCAATCGCCGAGGCGGTCGACCAGATCCAGCAGACGGTCGAGGGCATCGAGGAACGGCGGCAAAGTGGTCAGTTGCGAGCCGATGTGGCAGTCGACACCGATCACTTCCAGGTTCGGCAGGTGCGCGGCACGCACGTACACGTCTTCGGCGTCGGCAATGGCGATGCCGAACTTGTTCTCTTTGAGACCGGTGGAAATGTACGGGTGGGTGCCGGCGTCGACGTCCGGGTTCACGCGCAGCGAGACCGGTGCGCGAACACCCAGCTCGGCAGCCACGACTTGCAGGCGCTCGAGCTCGTCGGTGGATTCGACGTTGAAGCAGTGCACGCCGACTTCCAGCGCGCGACGCATGTCGTCACGGGTCTTGCCGACGCCGGAGAACACGATCTTGTCGGCGCTGCCGCCAGCGGCCAGCACACGTTCCAGCTCGCCACGGGAAACGATGTCGAAACCGGCGCCGAGACGGGCCAGGACATTCAGCACGCCGAGGTTGGAGTTGGCCTTGACTGCGTAGCAGACCAGGTGCGGCATGCCGGCCAGCGCATCGGCGTAGGCCAGATATTGGGCTTCAATGTGCGCACGCGAGTAGACATAAGTGGGCGTGCCGAAGCGGTCGGCGATGGCGGACAGGGCCACACCTTCCGCGAACAGCTCCCCGCCACGGTAGTTAAAAGCGTCCATGGCGATCCCTTATTGGTAAACGTCGTGCTTGTGCGCCTTGGAGGCAGGTTGTTGTTGCGACGACTTGGCTTGCTCGGCCGGGTCCTGATCGTCATCCGGCAGGTACAGCGGGCCTTTTTGACCACAGGCGGAAACGAGGCAGGCAACCGCGACGAGCGCAGCAAGGGAAGAGATCAGGCGCTTCATGGCGAAATCCTTGAAAATGCGTTAATTGCGCCGGAGTATACCGGCCACCCGGCAGCTTGCCTATGCGAGGGGGTTCCCGTCCGGCGGGGCTGCTGGATACACCTGGAGCCTTGTGGGAGCGAGCCTGCTCGCGAAGAGGCCGGCACATCCGATATGTCTGCTGCCAGACACACCGCTTTCGCGAGCAAGCTCGCTCCCACAGGGTTTGGTGTTGATGGGCCGGCAGGCCCTTGGTCGTTATCCTTTGCAATCGGCCGGCAGCGTCCGTATCTTGCGGCGCTTGAGCCTGATCAGACATTTTTTGAGGTTGCCACAATGAGTTTGTCCGAAGCGCGTTTCCACGATCTGGTCGATGAAACCCAGGAAAAACTGGAGGACATCTTTGACGAAAGCGACCTGGATATCGACCTGGAAAGCTCGGCCGGTGTACTGACTGTGAAGTTTGAAAACGGCACGCAGCTGATCTTCAGTCGTCAGGAGCCGTTGCGTCAGCTGTGGCTGGCGGCGGTCTCCGGCGGTTTCCACTTCGACTACGACGAAGAGAGCGAGCGCTGGATGTGCGACAAGAGCGAAGAGCAACTGGGCGAGATGCTCGAGCGCATCGTCAAGCAGCAAGCCGGTGTCGAATTCGATTTCGAAGGTCTGTGATTTCGTGACTGACACCGCACCTGTTCGTCCGCCAAAGCCGCTTTACAGCAACATCAGCCCGGCCGTGCCTTCGCCGTGCAGCGGCGTGTGCCGGCTTGATGAACAGAAGGTTTGTCTCGGCTGCTTCCGCCATGTCGAGGATATTCGCGAATGGCGCTCGGCCGATGATGAGCGCCGTCGGATCATCTGCCAGCAGGCTGCCGCACGAAAATCCCTGACTTGACTCGACCTTGTGGTGAGGGGATTTATCCCCGATAGACTGCGCAGCAGTCAGAAGCTTGGGGCCGCTGCGCGACCCCTCGGGGATAAATCCCCTCGCCACAGGGGTTCTTGCCAGATCAAAAGTGGGTGGCTTGTATATTTTTTGAGCTGTGATAGTGTCCGAACACGCCTCAACCCATCGAGGCCTGGTGAAAACCCCGTCTTTTTTGGCGGGGTTTTGCTTTTTTTGTGTGCAGAAGAAAGGAGTCTGCCCGGATCATGACCGCACCTTCCATCACCCTTACCCGTCTGGACGTACAACGTCTGGAGCGCCTGATCGACAGCCTGGATGACACGCTGCCGGGCGTGATCGCGCTGCAAACCGAACTGGACCGCGCCGATACACTGGTCGGCCACGATGAAGTGCCCGCTGATGTCGTGACGATGAACTCCCGCGTGCACTGCCGCGAAGAAGGCAGCGGCAAGGACTATCACCTGACGCTGGTCTATCCCAATGACGCCAACGCCGACGAAGGCAAGATCTCGATCCTGGCGCCGGTCGGCAGCGCGCTGCTCGGCCTGAAAGTCGGTCAGCACATCGATTGGCCGGCGCCCGGCGGCAAGACGCTGAAACTGACCTTGCTGGAAGTTGAGTCGCAGCCGGCCAACGGCGGCGATTTCCGCGAGTAATCCCGCCTCAGACCTGTTCGAGCGCCTCGTTCAGGGCGCGCTCCAGGTCGGCCTTGTAGCGCAGATACAAATTGCTTGAACTCTGACCATCACCGAGCAGGCCCGAGAGGTCCAGGTCGGTGATGTAGCAGCGATAGCGCTCGGTCTCGCGGCGTTGCTCGACGATCTCCCGGGCGACCGCGCGGAACAACTGGTCGCCATGTTCCAGCTCGCTGAACTCCCGCTGATTGCAATACAGCGTGACCTGCACCTCTCCGGGTGCGGCTTTGCCGACAATCGCCTGTACGTCGTAGAAAGGTTTATTGACCGGTGTCTGCGGCGTTGGCCGAGCCTCGACCCGTCGAGCCCTGCCCGGGCCCGAGGGCAATAGCTGGTAATACAAAATATCGAGAACCGCCGGGCTGGCATCCATTGGCAGCAGCGCTTCACGGCGGTACTGGATCGATTGCAGAAAACGCTGCAGCGGCACCAGCAGGCTCTGTTCGTCGTGATACGGCAGATGCTGTTGCCACAGCGCGTTGAACTCATCCAGCACGTACAGCTCGGCCTGTTGTTCAGTGATCCGGTAGAACACCTGAATCGATTCCGGCTGGCCCATCGGCAGAATCAGCGCGAGATCGTGATCCTCCAGCGCCATCGGGTCCAGGTGCAGCGGGCTGTAGCGCGGCTGTTCTTCGCCGAGGTAATCCAACAGCGCCGGCAAGGTAGCGAGAGCGACATGGTTGACCTGGCCCGGCACCAGCTCCAGCACGTGATAGTGCTGTTGCACCTGAATCAGGTAGCGGTGATTGAGCTCGCTGAGCAGCAGGGTCTGTGCGGTGTCGATGACTTCTTCGACGCGCCGGGCAATGAACTGCGCGCGGTTGTGGCAGAAGCAGCGCACTTTCAATGACGGCTGCTGCGGGCCGCGCGGCAGATTATTGAGGTAGTCGCGCAGGCAATCGAGCAACGCGTGGGGGCCGTCGAAACGGTTGACGAGCACTTCGTTCCAGCTGTTGAGCGTGACCTGATCGAGGGTCAGCACAAGGTTTTCGCGCACCCCGGCGTAACTCAGCGAATCGGTGCGTTCGGTGGTCATCAGGATGTTCAGGTCGCGGTGATGCTTGAGCGGATCGACACCGACGTTGACCAGGATCAGCACTTCGCTCGGCACCGCGGCGCGCAGCAGCGGTTCTTCGGCGACGGTCGGCAAGGGCAGGGCGATGCACTGCTGCAGGCTGCCGAGCAGGTTGAACAGTTCGAACTCGCTCAAGTCGCTGGTGCCGGGGTGCAGGGCCAGACGGGTGCTGCTGTCGATCACGCCGTTGCGGTGGCACCAGGTCAGCAGTTCGAGCAACTCACGGCTGCGCTTGATCGGCGCGAAGTGCTCCCACTCCAGCGCGGTCAGGCTGCCGTTGTACAGGCCCCACTGGGTTTGCCCGGGCTCTTTTTTGTTCGGCGACTGCACCAGGGTCAAGGTGTCTTCGGCCAGATCCGGGGCGATGCCGGGATTGATGAACTCGACCTTGTCGGCCTTGCGTTCGAACGCGGCGTACAAGCGGCGACCGAGCACATTGAGGTCGCGCTTGTTGATCAGGCTGACGGTCTGTTCGCTGCGGGCGAACTGGGTCAGGAAGCGATAACTGTAGTTCAGTTCATTGACCAGGGCGCGGCGTTCGGCACTGACCTGGCGGACTTTCCACTGGCTGCGGCTGTCGAGCAAGGCCAGTTGCCGCTGATCCCAATGCCACTCGTGGGCCAGGCGCTCCAGCAGCGAGCGCTGCCAGCTCTGGGTGCGGCTGTTGCCGGTAAGCTTGCGGTTGACCTTGAGATAAAGCGCGCGCCGCACCAGCTCCAACCGCTCCGGCTCGTTGCGGGCGCTGAGGTACTCCTCGATGCGCCGGTACACGACCATGTACGGATCCAGCTCATCCAGATCGAGCTGATTGGCGAACACGGCCTGCTTGTAGCGCAGGCTCAGGCACCGCACGTTCGGGTGTTCGCTGGCGTAGACCTCGGTCAGCAACAGCTTGAGCACCGACTTGTAGGGCGACTCGATGCCCTTGAACAATTGCCACAGGCCGGCGCCGATGAACTCGCCCGGCGGAATCGTCGCCAGATGCCCGAGATCAAGTGTCTCGTCGGCGCGAATGAAGCGCTTGGACAGCAAGGTGTGAGTGTACTGGTCGTAAGCGGTTTCTTCGTAGACCGGCACCAGCCACCAGATCGGTGTGCGCCCGGCCAGCCAGATCGCGGTGCGATAAAACTCGTCCAGCAACAGATAGTGCTGAGTGCTGCCGCAGTTTTCGGAGCTGAGCTGAGTGTCGCGTTCGCCTTTGACGAAGCGCACCGGATCGATCAGGAAGAAGTGCGCCTCGGCGCCTTGGGTCGCGGCCCAGGCTTCGAGGAGCTGGCATTTTTTGCGCAGTTCGGCGAGTTCGTTTTCGCTCAGGTCCGGTGCGTGGCAAACCCACACGTCCATGTCGCTCTGATCGGCCTGAGCCAGGGTGCCGAGGCTGCCCATCAGAAACAGTCCGTGAATCGGCCGAGGCGGGTTGCTGCCATGGCGCGGCTTGTAGGAGAACGAGCGGGTCAGGCGCTGCGCTTCGGCGAGGGCGCTGGCGTCCGGCTCATAGTTGGACAGCCCGGCGGGGGTGCTGCCGGAAACATAGCCCGGCAACAGCGGGTGATTGACGTGGAAGAACAGTGGCAGCAGGGTCAGTACGCCTTGCTGGCGGGTCGACAGGCCTTCAAGTGCCCGGCCGAGCCGGCCTTCATTGAGTTTGAGAAAACGCGCGCGCAGCTGGCTGAGCACCTTGCGGTCGATGCCTTCGTCCAGGTCGGGGCGGATTTCATGGGTGCGCGTCATGTCAGCTCAAACCGGCTCGCAGGCTCGGACGAAGAGGGTCTCGGAATGGGGGGCAGTTTAGCCTTTGCGCAGCGGGACTTTTAAGCTGAATTTGTTTTTTGACGTCAGATTTTTAGCGCGGGGTGCCGGGTGGGCCCGCGGAAATCCCGTGGCAGGAGTTCCCGTGGGCAAAGACGGGGGGAATCAGGCGGTTTCCTGCTCTCTCAGAATGGTCAGCACGGTTTGCACATTTTGCGCGGCATCACGACCCAGGCTGGTCAGATACCCGCCATCAGGCTGGTCGGTGAGTTCTTTTTCGAAGAGGCGTTTGGCGGCGGCGATATGTTTCGGGGCAGCGGTCTGATGAATTTTCAAACCTTCCTGGGAACTGTCCAGGTTGAAGAGTGCGAGGACTTCCAGTTCGGCAACCAGCTCAGGGGTAAGCGACATAAGGACTCCAGACTTTCTAGGAATTGGACGACAGCGCCCCTAAGGTGAACCCGCTTTTGCGGCATGTCCAGTGCTCAGATCAGGGATTTTGTCTTGAGGCGGATTCCAGTGTAGTCGGGGCCGGAGAGATGGCTGGATGGATGGGTGACAAATTGTGTGGGAGCGAGCCTGCTCGCGAAAGCGGTGTGTCATATAGCGTTGTTTTTGCTGATACACGGCATTCGCGAGCAGGCTCGCTCCCACAGGGGGATGTGTTTTGCTTACTGCTTTTCCGGTGGCAGCTCTGGCAGCGCACGCAGCGCAGTTTCATACCACTCGGTATCGAACGCGCGGTCTTCGTCGAGCATCGCGTCAATCTCGTAGGCCAGCACATGGGCCATCAGATTAAGGATCTCTTCGCGCTCGACGCCCACCAGGGTCAGCTTGTTGTAGGTCGCCTTGGCCGCTGGCGGGTTGTCGCTTTCGATCTGGTTCTCGATGGCTTCGATCAACGTCGCTTCGGTGAACTCTTCTTCGTCGTTGTCGATGTCTGTCGGCTCGCTCATGGCAGGCTCCTCAAGGAAAGGCGCCAGTTTACCCGCATTCAGCGGCGTAATGCTGCTGGCAGGATCGTGGCGGGCGATCTATAAACAGTGACTGCCCACCCCGCACGGCCTGGAGGCTATGTGATGTTCAAGCTCTACGGATTCGCTGTCAGCAACTACTACAACATGGTCAAGCTGGCGCTGCTGGAAAAGGGCCTGGCGTTCGAAGAAGTCACCTTCTACCCGACGCCGACACCTGAATCATTGGCGATCAGTCCACGCGGCAAAGTGCCGGTGCTGGGCGTCGAGGCGGGTTTCATCAACGAAACCGCGATCATCCTTGAATACCTCGAACAGACCCAGAAGGGCACGCCGCTGCTGCCGAGCGATCCATTCGAGCGGGCGCAGGTGCTGGCGATTGCCAAGGAAATCGAGTTGTACATCGAGCTGCCGGGCCGTGCCTGTTATGGCGAAGCGTTCTTTGGCGCGGCGGTACCGGAAGCGATCAAGGAGAAAACCAAAGCCGAGTTGCTGCTGGGTTTTGCGGCGTTGGGTCGACACGGCAAATTCGCCCCGTACGTGGCGGGCGACAGTTTGAGCATCGCGGATGTGTACTTCCTGTACAGCGTGCCGCTGGCGTGTGCGGTCGGGCAGAAACTGTTCGGGATCGATTTGCTGGCAGAGATGCCGAAGGCCAAGGCTCTGTTGGAGCGGCTTGAGCAGAATCCGCATGTGCAGAAGATTGCGGCGGACAAAGAATTGGCGATGCCGGCGTTTTTGGCGATGATCGCAGCGAAGAAGTAGATCTTGCAGTGTTCTGAAGTCAGCATTCGCGAGCAAGCCCGCTCCCACATTTGGACTGTATTAACAAATCCAGACTGTGGGAGCGAGCCTGCTCGCGAAGCTTTTGGCCTTTAGCGGCTGGCGATCAGGGCCTGACCGCGAACCACCGCTGCCTTGACCTGCGCCGGCGCAGTCCCGCCGATATGGTCACGGGCATTCACCGAGCCTTCAAGGGTCAGCACGGCGAACACGTCCTGCTCGATCTGATCGCTGAACTGACGCAGTTCTTCCAGGCTCATCTCGGCCAGATCCTTGCCGGTGTCGACGCCGTACTTCACCGCGTGACCGACGATTTCGTGGCAGTCACGGAATGGCAGGCCACGGCGCACCAGGTAGTCCGCCAGGTCGGTAGCAGTAGAGAAGCCGCGCAGCGCCGCTTCACGCATGATCGCGTGTTTCGGCTTGATCGCCGGGATCATGTCGGCAAAGGCCCGCAGCGAATCGCGCAGGGTGTCGGCGGCGTCGAACAGCGGCTCTTTGTCTTCCTGGTTGTCCTTGTTGTAGGCCAGCGGCTGGCCTTTCATCAGGGTCAGCAGGCCCATCAGTGCACCGAACACACGGCCGGTCTTGCCGCGTACCAGTTCCGGCACGTCCGGGTTTTTCTTTTGCGGCATGATCGAGCTGCCGGTGCAGAAACGATCCGGCAGATCGATGAACTGGAATTGCGCGCTGGTCCACAGCACCAGCTCTTCGGAGAAACGCGACAGGTGCATCATCGCGATGCTCGCGGCCGAGCAGAACTCGATGGCGAAGTCGCGATCGGAAACGTTGTCCAGCGAGTTGCCGCCGACGGCGTCGAAGCCCAACAGTTGCGCGGTGTATTCGCGGTCGATCGGGTAGGTGGTGCCGGCCAGCGCGGCGCTGCCCAGTGGCATGCGGTTGGTGCGCTTGCGGCAGTCGACCAGACGCTCGTAGTCGCGGCTGAGCATTTCGAACCAGGCCAGCATGTGGTGGCCGAAGGTCACCGGTTGTGCGGTCTGCAGGTGAGTGAAGCCCGGCATGATGCTCGCGGCTTCGCGCTCGGCCTGCTCCAGCAGGCCTTTTTGCAGGCGGGTGATCTCGGCCAGGATCAGGTCGATTTCATCACGCAGCCACAGCCGGATGTCGGTGGCGACCTGGTCATTACGGCTGCGCCCGGTGTGCAGTTTCTTGCCGGTGATGCCGATGCGATCGGTCAGGCGCGCTTCGATGTTCATGTGCACGTCTTCGAGGTCGACGCGCCAGTCGAACTGGCCGGCCTCGATTTCGCCCTGAATGGTCTTCAGGCCGTCGATGATGCTGTCGCGCTCGGCATCGGTCAGCACGCCGACCTTGGCCAGCATGGTGGCGTGGGCGATCGAGCCCATGATGTCGTGGCGATACAGGCGCTGGTCGAAGGTGACGGAGGCGGTGAAGCGGGCGACGAAGGCGTCGACGGGTTCACTGAAGCGGCCGCCCCAGGACTGATTGGTCTTGTCAGTGCTCATGAATTCGCTCGTATCGGCTTGAAGAAAGAAGGCGTGAAACGCTGGCGCGGATAATAACAGGGTTGCCAATCCTGTCGCTGACACCGGTCGATACGTTTTTTTCTCATCTGCTCATTCATAGTCGGCGCCGTCTACGGGGGATTTGCGCAAGGATATTTTTCGATTGAGCAATATCGGCCCGGCAAGCGTCTACAGTTGGACATAAGGGTCGGCGCGACTGCGGATCGCGCAAGTGCCGACTATAAGAAGAGGGGGTGGGTGGTTTTGTCCTTTGGCATACCCCGTGAAAAACGCAGGAAACAGCGGGCTTTGAGCAGTACGACCCGGACACTGGCAAATATTGCTGGCCGACGTACGGCACTTTTTGGCGCTCGGGCTAGTCTTAGCGTGGATCGCGGTGACGGACGTCACTTCACCTGTCTACGCTATCCTTGTGCGAGACTCACGCAGGAATCCAGCGCAATATGAATGTCCTGATCGTTGATGACGAACCACTGGCTCGCGAGCGCCTAAGCCGAATGGTAAGCGAGCTCGAGGGTTATACAGTCCTGGAGCCCAGCGCCACGAATGGCGAAGAGGCGTTGGCGCTGATCGACAGCCACAAGCCGGATATCGTGCTGCTCGATATCCGCATGCCGGGCCTCGATGGCCTGCAGGTCGCTGCCCGTCTGTGCGAGCGCGAAACGCCGCCGGCCGTGGTGTTTTGCACCGGCCCCGATGAATTTGCCGTGGAAGCCCTGCAGGCCAGCGCCGTGGGCTATGTGGTGAAACCCGTGCGAACCGAACATCTGCATGACGCCCTGAAACGGGCTGAACGTCCCAACCGGGCGCAACTCTCGGCCCTGACCCGTCCCGCCGCCGAAAGCGGTAACGGTCCGCGCAGTCATATCAGCGCCCGGACCCGCAAAGGCATCGAGCTGATCCCGCTGGATCAGGTGGTCTATTTCATTGCCGATCACAAATACGTGACCCTGCGCCATGAAAGCGGCGAGGTTCTGCTGGACGAGCCGCTGAAAGCCCTCGAAGACGAATTCGGCGAGCGTTTTGTGCGTATCCACCGCAACGCGCTGGTCGCCCGTGACCGCATCGAGCGTCTGCAACGCACGCCGCTGGGGCATTTCCAGCTGTTCCTCAAAGGCCTCAATGGTGATGCGCTGATCGTCAGTCGTCGACATGTGGCCGGTGTGCGCAAGATGATGCAGGGCCTCTGACCCGGCCTTCGCGCTTGGTTTCACTTTCTTCTACCGGGCATTGCAGGCCAGGGAGGCCACGCCGTTTCTGATTCAAGTCAAAGTGGATTTGGCTGAGCTGTTATTATCCGCCGTATCTATTCAGTACGGATTGATCCATGTCCTCTCGCGAAATCCGCATCGCCACCCGTAAAAGTGCGCTGGCCCTCTGGCAGGCCGAATACGTCAAAGCCCGTCTGCAAGCGGCCCATCCGGGTTTGCTGGTGACGCTGGTGCCCATGGTCAGTCGCGGTGACAAGCTGCTCGACTCGCCGCTGTCGAAAATCGGCGGCAAGGGCCTGTTCGTCAAGGAACTGGAAACCGCGCTGCTGGAAAACGAAGCCGACATCGCCGTGCACTCGATGAAAGACGTGCCGATGGACTTCCCCGAAGGCCTTGGCCTGTTCTGCATCTGCGAACGCGAAGACCCGCGCGATGCTTTCGTTTCCAATACCTACGCCAGCCTGGATGCGCTGCCTGCCGGCGCCATCGTTGGCACCTCCAGCCTGCGGCGTCAGGCGCAGTTGCTGACCCGTCGTCCTGATCTGGAAATCCGCTTCCTGCGCGGTAACGTCAATACTCGCCTGGCCAAACTCGATGCCGGCGAGTACGACGCGATCATCCTCGCGGCAGCCGGCCTGATCCGTCTCGGTTTTGAAGACCGCATCACTTCGGCCATCAGTGTCGATGACAGCCTGCCGGCCGGTGGCCAGGGCGCCGTTGGCATCGAGTGCCGCAGCGCCGACACGCCAATACATGCCTTGCTCGCACCGCTGCATCATGCCGATACCGCTTCGCGCGTGACCGCTGAACGCGCGCTCAATAAACATCTGAATGGCGGCTGCCAGGTGCCGATCGCCTGCTACGCCGTGCTCGAAGGTGAGCAGTTGTGGTTGCGTGGGCTGGTGGGCGAACCGAGTGGTGGCAAGCTGCTCAGCGCCGAGGCGCGCGCGCCGCGTACCGATGCCGAAACGCTGGGGGTGAAGGTTGCCGAAGACTTGCTCAGTCAGGGTGCCGACGACATTCTCAAAGCGGTGTATGGCGAGGCAGGTCACGAGTGACTGGCTGGCGCCTGCTGCTGACGCGCCCTGCGGATGACTGTGCGGCGCTGGCCGCGGAGTTGGCCGGACAAGGGATTTTCAGCAGTTGCCTGCCGCTTCTGGACATAGCGCCGCTGCCGGTCTCTGCCAAGATACGTCAGGCGCTGGCGCGGCTTTCGGGTTGCAGCGCGGTCATCGTGGTCAGCAAGCCGGCGGCGCGGATTGCGCTTGATCTGCTGGACGCTTATGGACCTCAGTCATTGTCGATGCCGTGGTTCAGCGTCGGCGCGGCGACCGCGCAGATTCTTCGCGATCACGGTCTCGACGTACACTTTCCCGCCGACGGCGATGACAGTGAAGCCCTGCTGCAATTGTCGCGTCTGCGCGAGGCGGTCACCGAGCCCGGCGCGCAGGTGCTGATCCTGCGTGGCGAGGGTGGCCGCGAGCTGCTCGCCGAGCGCCTGCGCGCGCTTGGTGCTAGTGTCGAGTATCTGGAGTTGTATCGGCGTGACCTGCCGGCCTACCCGCCGCAAGAGCTGCCGCGGCGGATTGCAGCGGAACGCTTGAACGGGCTGGTGGTCAGCAGTGGACAGGGTTTCGAGCACTTGCGCCAGATGGCCGGCGATGCCTGGCCTTCAATTGCGCAGTTGCCGTTGTTTGTGCCGAGCCCAAGGGTCGCCGAGCTGGCGCGTGCCGCCGGGGCCCGAACAGTTGTGGATTGCCGCGGCGCGAGTGCCGCGGCTTTGCTGACGGCGTTACGGGAGCATCCCGTGCCCGTTCTCTAATGCAAAGGATGGATACGTGAGCGAAACAGCCTTGCCTAAAGATGATGTCCAGCCTGTGATCGATGCCCAGGTTGAAACTCCACCGCCGGCCAAAGAGCCGCGCCGAGGCAACGGACTGGCCATTGTCGCCCTGTTGCTCGGCGCTGCCGGCGTGGCGTTCGGTGGCTGGGGGGTCTGGCAGGTGCGTCACCTGCAGACCAACACCGCACAGCAGTCCGATCAGGTGCAGGCGTTGAACGATCAGGCGCAGAGCCTCAAGCTCAACGAACAGCGCCTGACCGAGCGCCTCGCGCAGCTGCCCGGTGCCGATGAACTCGCCGAGCGCCAGCGTCTGGTGACGCAACTGCAGGGTGATCAACAGCGCCTCAACCAGCGCCTGGAAACCGTTCTCGGCGCCAGCCGCAAGGACTGGCGTCTGGCCGAGGCCGAGCATCTGCTGCGTCTGGCCAGCCTGCGCCTCTCGGCCCTGCAGGACATCAGCAGCGCTCAGGCGCTGGTACAGGGTGCCGATGAAATCCTCCGCGAACAGAACGATCCCGGCTCGTTCGCCGCCCGCGAGCAAGTGGCCAAGACCCTCGTCGCCCTGCGCAACACCGAGCAGCCGGATCGCACCGGCCTGTTCCTGCGCATCGGGGCCTTGCGTGATCAGGTCATCCAACTGACCGAGCTGGCGCCGGAGTACAAGGATCGCGGCGAATCGCTGCTGGGCCTGACCGCTGACGGCGATGGTGCCAGTCGCTGGGCGCAGTGGTGGGATCAGGTGTCGCGCTACATCCGCATTGATTTCAATGCCGACAAGAATGTGAAGCCACTGCTGGCCGGGCAAAGTCTGAGCCAGGTGCGTCTGGCCCTGAGTCTGGCGCTGGAGCAGGCGCAGTGGGCTGCGCTCAATGGCCAGGCGCCGGTCTACAGCCAGGCACTGACCGAAGCGCGGGACGTGCTCAAGGGCAATTTCAATCCGGATAATCCGCAGAGCAAAATCATGCTCGAACAGGTTGCCGAGTTGAGCCAGCAACCTGTGACGGTCAAGACCCCTGACCTGACCGGCACGTTGAGCGCGGTGCAGGCTTACCTGGAACGCCGTAACGTCAACGCTGAAGAATCGGTCAAACCGTTCGCCAAACCTGCCGCCAACACCGCGCAGGAGACCACGCCATGAAACGCCTGTATGTGATCGTGTTTCTGGTGATCGCCGCGACGGCGGCGCTGGGCCTGGCGATTGCCGAGCATTCCGGTTACGTGCTGGTTGCCTACAAGAGCTTTCGCTATGAATCGAGCCTGTGGGCGACGCTGGCGCTGATTGCGGTGTTGTGGCTGTTGATCTGGGGCATCAAGGCCCTGATCGAGCTGATCATGACGTCCGGTGGCGTGGTCAATCCGTGGTCACGGCGCAACCGCAGCCGGCGGGTGCAGGTGGCCATCGAACACGGTCAGCTGGATCTGGCCGAAGGTCGCTGGGCCAGCGCGCAACGTCACCTCGCTCGCGCCGCCGAGGCCGAGCGCCAGCCGCTGTTGTATTACCTCGGCGCGGCACGCGCGGCCAACGAACAAGGCAAGTACGAGGAGTGTGATCAGTTGCTCGAGCGTGCCCTGGAGCGCCAGCCTCAGGCCGAACTGGCGATTGCCTTGAGTCACGCGCAGTTGCAGACCGATCGTGGTGACACTGACGGCGCCTTGGTGACCCTGCAAGCGATGCACGAGCGGCATCCGCATAACGTACAGACCTTGCGACAGTTGCAGCGTCTGCATCAGCAGCGTGGCGACTGGGCGGCGGTCATTCGCCTGTTGCCGGAACTGCGCAAGGACAAGGTGTTGCCGCCGGCCGAGCTGGCGGAACTCGAACGGCGTGCCTGGGGCAACAACCTGTCCCTGGCGGCGCATCGTGACGAGGACGGCAAAGTCGGTCTGCAATCACTCACGCGTGCCTGGGAGCAATTGACTTCCGCGCAGCGTCAGGAGCCGGCGCTGGTGCTGGCATACGCCGAACAACTGCGTCAGCTGGGGGCTCAGGTCGAGGCGGAAGAAGTCCTGCGCAGCGCCCTCAAGCGCAAGTACGACAGCCACCTTGCACGTCTTTATGGCCTGGTGCGCGGCAGCGATCCGGCGCGTCAGTTGCAGACCGCCGAAGGCTGGCTCAAGGAGCATCCGGCTGATCCAAGCCTGTTGCTGACCCTCGGTCGTCTCTGTCTGCAAACCAGCTTGTGGGGCAAGGCACGGGATTATCTGGAAAGCAGTCTGCGGGTGCAGCGTAACCCGGAAGCCTGCGCCGAGTTGGCGCGCCTGCTCGCGCAACTGGGTGATACCGAGCGCAGCAACCAGTTGTTCCAGGAAGGTCTCGGCCTGCTGGATGAACGCCTGCTGGCCGCGCCGTTACCGGTGCCGGTTCGCGCCTGAAATCACGAGGGAGGCTGCTCCCTCGTCAACGTTCAGTGAGCGAATAATTACCTCTGGCGGGCGTGTTGGGCAAAGTCCTACAGCGGACTACACCTATTCCTCTCGCGCCTGTCGGGTTTTCCCTACAGTTCTGGTGAACTGTCGCCAGGCACCTGCCTTGAAAGGCTGACAAGCTTTCCTCTACCGTAACTGCCTGTCTCCACTGCTACGGAAAAGCCATGTCGTTGGCCTGTTCACGCTCCTTGTTTTTTACGGCTTTCACTGCAGGCGCACTGGCCCTGGGAGCTTCCTATTACCTCGAATATGCGGTCGGGCTGACGCCCTGCAGTCTGTGCCTGGCGCAACGCTTCTTCATGGCGTTGCTGATGGTCTGTTGCGGGCTGGCGGCGATTCACGGCCCACGGCGTGTCGGCCTGTCGCTCTATTGGGCGGCCGCGCTTGGCCTGAGCCTGGGCGGAACCACGGCGGCCTGGCGGCAGGTGTTGTTGCAGAGTGATCCGCTGGTGCAAATGACCAGTTGCGCGCCCGATTCCGAAGCGCTGTTCAGCAACCTGCCGTGGTTGTGCGCAACGCTGCGGATGTTCAAGGGCGGTGTCGATTGCGCGGAAATTTCCTGGACGCTGTTCGATTTGAGCATCCCGGAATGGAGTCTGCTGTTCTTTGTGGCGATGTCGATCCTTGCGGTTTACCAGTTACTGCGTCTGGTCTGGAGCGCGCTGCAACGACCGCTCAGCGGCGAAGCGTCGCACCGGGCGCTGGTCGGGGATTAAACACTTGTATGAACTTTATCTCCTGCGTACCTTGAAGCCATAGGCGTGCGGGCATAATCTGGCCCGCACGTGTCATTGGATTTATGTTGCTCGATGACGCTCTGCCCGGTCGGCCTCCAAGCGAAAAAAGCCAGAAGAGGGGCGCGGGTGTAGAGCAGCATGACCCACAAGGGAAGAGAGATCGCCATGCTCGAAAGTTGTCAGAATGCTCAGGAACGCTGGGGTGGAGTTCATCTGCTGATCGACCGCTGGTTGCAGGAGCGTGAAGATCTGATCGGTGCCTACGACAAGTTGGGTGACAAACCCCAGGCTCTGTCCGAGAACCGTAAACCCTTGCTTGAATTCTGCGGCGTGCTGGTCGATTACGTTTCGGCCGGGCACTTCGAAATCTACGAACAGCTGACCGGCGAAGCCAAGGCGTTCGGTGACACGCGCGGCCTCGAACTCGCCGAAACCCTCTACCCGCGCATTGACGTCATCACCGAAAAACTCCTCGCGTTCAACGATCTTTGCGATGAAGGCAAATGCGTCGCCGAGAAGTTCAAGGAGCTGGGTGGCCTGCTGCACGAACGCTTCGAACTGGAAGACTGCCTGATTGAAGTGCTGCACACGGCACACAAGCAGGAAGATCCGGTTCAGGCCTGATTCGTTTCTCGCCGACATGAAAAACGCGGTGCGCCGAAAGCGCACCGCGTTTTTTTATGCAGGCGAGTCGGCGTCGGTCAGCTCGTTGCACCGCGCAATTCGACCTCAAACACCAGCGGTGTGAACGGCGCGATCAGATCGCCCGCACCGTCGGCGCCGTAGGCTTGATCCGATGGAATCACCAGTCGCCACTTCGCGCCAACCGGCATGTTCTGCAACGCCGTACGCCACCCGGCAATCACGCTGTCGAGGCTGAACCATTGTGGCTGAGTGTTCTGATCGAACACGGTGCCATCCGGCAGGCGACCGACATACAGCACCTGCACTTTTCCATCCGGCCCGGCCTTGGGGCCAGTGCCCGGGCTCAGCTCGGTCAGCAGGATGCCGTCGGCCAATTCCTTCACACCCGGTTTGGCTTTTTCGGCGGTGAGAAAACGCTGCTCGTTTTCCATCGCGGCATCACTGGAAGGCAGCGACGCGTGTTCGGCGTTTTGCGATTCGTGATCCGCCAGGATCTGCTCGATCCGCGCTTCGCTCAGGGCCAGCGGCTTGCCTTGATAGGCCTGCTGCAAACCTTCGACCAATGCCTGAATCTGCAATTGCGGCACCTCTTGGCGCAAGCGTTCACCGAGGCTGGCACCGAGGCTGTAGGCCAGATCGTGAGCATCGTTCGCGGTGGTTTTTTCGTCGGCCTGGGCCACGGAAAAAATCATCCAGAGGGATAAAAAAAGGTAGCGCGACATGGGCACTCTCCGTCCTGAGATGCGGGCGATTATGCCAGCGCGAAGGTCTGCAACGGTGAACTGCTTTTGTCTTTGTGCAGAACATTTTCACTTCGTTGCAACGCAACGGTTTCGATACTGTCAAGATGACCTAGCGGCGGTAACTGCAGAGGTCTAGTATGAGCCGCACTCACGTCAGCCAGGAGGTAAACCATGTCGGCCACCAAGAAGCCTGTAAACACTCCGTTGCACCTACTCCAACAACTCTCGGGCAGCCTGCTCGAGCATTTGGAAAACGCTTGCTCCCAAGCCTTGGCTGATGCTGAAAAACTGCTCGCCAAACTGGAAAAACAACGCGGCAAGGCGCAAGAAAAACTGCACAAGTCCCGTACCAAATTGCAAGACGCGGCCACTGCCGGTAAAGCCAAGGCGCAGAACAAGGCCAAGGCTGCCGTCAAAGAACTCGAAGACTTGCTCGACGCGCTGAAGGGGCGTCAATCCGACACTCGCGGCTACATTCTGCAACTCAAGCGTGATGCCCAGGAAAGCCTGAAACTGGCCCAGGGTGTCGGCCGTGTGCAAGAGGCTGCCGGCAAAGCGCTGTCCTCCCGCGCCGCCAAACCAGCAGCAGCGCCTGCGAAAAAAGCGGCAGCCAAACCTTCTGCGGCGAAAGCCCCGGCGAAAACCGCTGCGGCAAAACCGGCAGCCAAACCAGCAGCCAAGGCACCGGCTAAAACCGCCGCCAAACCTGCTGCAAAAACCGCAGTGAAAAAACCGGCTGCGGCGAGCGCTGCGAAACCGGCCGCACGTACTGCCGCTGCCAAACCTGCAGCGGCAAAACCGGCTGCCAACCCAGCAGCAAAACCTGCTGCGCGCAAAGTCGCTCCGGCAAAAACTGCTGCTAAACCAGCTGCCAAAGTAGCGGTAAAACCGGCTGCCAAACCTGCCGCGAAAACCGCCGCTGCAAAACCGGCAGCCAAGACTGCGGCCAAACCGGTCGCGGCAAAACCTGCTGCCAAGGTTGCTGCCAAACCAGCGGCCAAGCCTGCCGCTAAAACCGCTGCCAAACCTGCAGCAGCAAAACCTGCGACCGCTGCAGCCAAGCCTGCCGCCAAACCAGTAGCCGCAAAGCCAGCCGCTAAACCAGCCGCCAAACCTGCCGCGAAAAAACCGGCCGTTGCCAAACCAGCTGCCGCCAAGCCGGCGACTGCACCTGCCGCCAAGCCAGCCGCTCCGGCGCCGGCCGCCGCGCCTGCTCCAGCCGCTTCCACCTCGACCACCACGACTGCGCCAACGCCAGCCGCTGCGTCGAGCGCCAGCAGCAACCCGACCAGCGCTTCCTAAGTGCCGGTTGCCGCGACGCGCAGCACTTGCAGCGCGTCGCGGTTCGGGCTGGCGGCCGATCCCGTCAGACTCTCCAGCCACTCCCCCGACGCTGATGCGTCATCGCGCGGCCAATCCTGCGCAACCTGTTCCAGTTGCCACAGCAGATGCCGTTCGGCTTCCAGCTCCAGCGCCTTCATTTGTGCTCGC
Source organism: Pseudomonas sp. RSB 5.4 (assembly GCF_037126175.1). Lineage (NCBI taxonomy): Bacteria > Pseudomonadati > Pseudomonadota > Gammaproteobacteria > Pseudomonadales > Pseudomonadaceae > Pseudomonas > Pseudomonas sp. RSB 5.4. The sequence continues at coordinate 4,317,645 of NZ_CP146986.1, read as the reverse complement.
AGACCCTTGAGCACCGGATCTCCCTCGGCCAGGGTTTTCCACTGAGTACGCAACGCACGCAGTGGCTGCACCACCTCCCGATCCCACGGCCCCACCAGCTCTTTCAGCTGCTCTACGCGCTGTTCGTCACAGGCAGTGCCCCGTTGCTCAAGCCACAGACCACATAGCAGCAGGCAGACATTGGCCCCCGCCGTTTGCAGTTGCAGGCAAGCAGGCTCCACGCCCGGTCGGGCGTAGATGGCAAGGGAAAAGCTCCACAGGTCAGAGGACATCGTGCTACTCGCGCCAGTTGTGAGCGAAGCTGGTAGACTCCGCCGCCATTATGATCCGACTTCAGAACCTGACTTTACAGCGTGGCCCGCAACGTCTGCTAGAAGACGCCGAGCTGACCCTGCACGCCGGCCACAAAGCCGGCCTCATCGGTGCCAACGGCGCCGGCAAATCCAGCCTGTTTGCCTTGCTGCGCGGCGAGTTGCACCCGGACTCGGGCGATTGCCTGCTGCCGGCCGACTGGCGGATCGCGCACATGCGCCAGGAGGTCGACACGCTCGAACGCCTGGCGGTCGACTATGTGCTCGATGGCGACCTGCGTCTACGCGAAGTGCAACGTGACCTCGCCGCCGCCGAAGCGGCCCACGATGGCACGGCTCTGGCCCGTCTGCACGCCGAACTCGACAGCGCCGACGGCTATACCGCCGATGCGCGGGCGCGCAAGTTGCTGGCCGGTCTCGGTTTCACCAATGAGCAGATGGATCGTCAGGTAGGAGATTTCTCCGGTGGCTGGCGGATGCGTCTGAACCTGGCGCAGGCCTTGATGTGTCCGTCGGACTTGTTGTTGCTCGACGAACCGACCAACCACCTGGATCTCGACGCGATCATCTGGCTCGAGGAGTGGCTGAAAAGCTACCCGGGCACGTTGCTGCTGATTTCCCACGACCGCGACTTCCTCGATGAAGTGGTCGATCACGTGGCCCATGTCGATCAGCGCAAACTGACCCTCTACCGTGGTGGCTACACCGCGTTCGAACGCGCCCGTGCCGAACGTCTGGCCCAGCAGCAACAGGCCTACGAGAAGCAGCAGGCGCAACGTGCGCACATGGAAAGCTACATCGCCCGCTTCAAGGCCCAGGCCACCAAGGCCCGTCAGGCGCAGAGCCGGATCAAGGCCCTGGAGCGCATGGAAGAGCTGTCGGCGGCCCACGTCGATTCGCCGTTCGATTTCGTGTTCCGCGAATCGACCAAGATCTCCAGTCCGCTGATCGACCTGTCCGATGCGCGTCTGGGTTACGGTGATAAAACCATCCTGGAGAAGGTCAAGCTGCAACTGACCCCGGGTGCGCGGATCGGTCTGCTCGGGCCGAACGGCGCCGGTAAATCGACCCTGATCAAGAACCTCGCCGGCGAGCTCGAACCGCTGGCCGGGCGTCTGACCCGTGGCGAGAACACCGTCGTCGGCTACTTCGCCCAGCATCAGCTCGACTCGCTGGATGCCAAGGCCAGCCCGCTGCTGCATTTGCAGCGTCTGGCGCCGACCGAACGTGAACAGACCCTGCGCGACTTCCTCGGTGGTTTCGACTTCCGTGGCGCACGCATCGACGAGCCGGTGCTGAATTTCTCCGGTGGCGAGAAAGCGCGTCTGGCGCTGGCATTGATCGCCTGGGAACGGCCGAACCTGTTGCTGCTCGACGAACCGACCAACCACCTCGACCTGGAAATGCGCCTGGCGCTGACCATGGCGCTGCAGGAATTCAGCGGCGCGGTATTGGTGGTGTCTCACGATCGGCACTTGCTCAAGAGCACCACCGACAACTTCTACCTGGTCGCCGATGGCAAGGTCGAAGAGTTCGATGGCGACCTCGAAGACTACGCGCGCTGGCTGGTGGAATACCGTCAGCGCAATGCGCCGGTCAGCAACACTCCGGTCAATCCGGACAAGACCGACAAGAAGGCGCAGCGCCAGGCCGCTGCTGCATTGCGTCAGCAACTGGCACCGCACAAGCGCGAGGCCGACAAGCTCGAAGCCGAACTGGGCAAGCTCCACGAAAAGCTGGCGAAGGTCGACGCCAGCCTCGGCGACAGCGACATCTACGAGCCGGCGCGCAAGAACGAGTTGCGTGATCTGCTGGCCGAACAGGCCAAGCTGAAAGTGCGCGAAGCCGAGCTCGAAGAAGCGTGGATGGAAGCTCTCGAGACGCTGGAAAGCATGCAGGCGGAGCTGGAGGCGTTGTCCTGATGGACGCGTTCAAGTGGCCATTGCCGGCGGTGTGGGTCGAGCCGATCTGGCTCGGTGTGCAGATTCTGCTGATCCTGCTGGCGGGTTATCTCGCTCAGCGCTTCGTTGCCAAAGGCCTGACCCGTCTGGGTGAGCGCTACCCGTTTCCGCCGCAGCTGCTGATGCCGCTGCGTGGCGGTCTGCGCTGGCTGATCATGGGCAGCGCGCTGATCTTTGTGCTGGAACGCCTCGGGGTGTCGGCCACGGTGTTGTGGACGGCGCTGTCGGGTTTCGTCGCGGTGGCGGCGGTGGCGTTCTTCGCAATGTGGAGTGTGCTGTCGAACCTGCTGTGCGCAATTCTGATCTTCACCGTCGGCCCGTTCCGCCTTGGCGATGTGGTCGAGCTGGTGGACACCACCGACAAGCCCGGCGTCAAAGGCCGGGTGGTGGCGATCAATCTGCTGTACACCACATTGATCGAAGCCGAGGAACTGGGAACAGGCAGTGCCATGGTGCAAGTGCCGAACAGCCTGTTCTTCCAGCGTTCGGTGCGGCGCTGGCGCGGGAGTGATGTGTTTCCTTCGAGCGGTTTCGAGAAGTAGTCTTCGGGCGTCTGATCTGACGCCTTCGCGAGCAAGCCCGCTCCCACATTGGATCTGTGATCGACACAAATCCAATGTGGGAGCGGGCTTGCTCGCGAAGAGGTCATCAGCCGCGCCCGGACCATCCAGCAAAAATCGGTAGTCATCCGCGCCAAACCGCATTAGCTTTGACGTCTGTCACGATTCACAGTCGAGGTGTGCGATGGAGCTTCAAACATGGCTGGCATTCTTTGCCGCCTGCTGGGTGATCAGTCTGTCCCCGGGCGCAGGCGCCATTGCGTCGATGTCCAGCGGTCTGCAATACGGCTTCTGGCGCGGCTACTGGAACGCGTTGGGCCTGCAAGTCGGCCTGGCGGTACAGATTGCAATTGTCGGCGCCGGGGTCGGCGCGATCCTCACCGCATCGGCCACCGCGTTCTATGCGATCAAATGGTTTGGCGTGGCCTATCTGGTCTACCTGGCGATCAAGCAATGGCGCGCGCTGCCCATGGACATGAGCGATGACGCCGCCGTGCGCCCGATTGGCAAGCCGCTGGCGCTGGTGTTCCGCGGCTTTCTGGTGAACATCAGCAACCCCAAGGCACTGGTGTTCATGCTCGCAGTGCTGCCGCAGTTCATCAATCCGCACGCACCGCTGCTGATGCAGTACCTGGTGATTGGCGTGACCATGATCTGCGTGGATCTGATTGTCATGGCCGGCTACACCGGTCTGGCGTCCAAGGTGCTGCGCCTGTTGCGCACACCGAAGCAGCAGAAGCGCATGAACCGCACGTTTGCCGGGCTGTTCATTGGTGCGGCGGCGTTCATGGCGACGTTGCGTAAAGCGGTGGTTTAAACCCCGCAGGCAGCAAAAAGGCGACCTGATGAGGTCGCCTTTTTTTATCCGCCAAGACTTTGGAGTGACGCTCAATTGTGGCGAGGGAGCTTGCTCCCGCTTGAGTGCGCAGCGCTCACAAGCTTTTGGGTCTGCTTCGCAGCCCAGCGGGAGCAAGCTCCCTCGCCACAGAACGCGTTCAGCCAAGAGTCAGTGCAAAATCACCGGCGCAGTATCACGCGGCAGATTGTTGCGCTGCTGCGCTTCACGCGGCTGCTCGTAACCGCCGCCACCGAGCTGCATGCTCAGTTGCCCGGCGACGTCTTCGCCCAGCGCTTTCGACACTTCACGCACCACCCGAGGGCGATTCAGCGAGATCTTGATGTCGCGGCCGTTCACCAGTTTGGTGTCCTGCGCTTCGCCCATCGCCGTGAAGGCCGAAGTGATCTCGTAGGTCTTGGTGTTGATCAGGCTGAAATCAGCCACCAGCGTCAGGCCCAAAACCGCCGAATAGCTGTCGGTGTGCGCCAGCTCGTTCATGTCCTGGGTGAAGTCGATGTCCGACACGGTGCCGAACAGCACATAGTCGGCGCCCTTGAAGTTGCCGGCCTTGATCCGCTTGATCACGTCGTAGACGTCACCCTTGGACGACGCGGTGTACGGCGTGCCCTGCACCAGCTGGAACATGCCGGTGCGCAGGATTTCACCCTTGATGTCGCCGGTGAATTTACGCAGCTCACCCTGTTCGATGTAGCTGGTCGTCGCTTCCAGCTCGTTGTAGTTCGAGGAACCACTGGAGCTGTAGTAACCCTCGCGGTAATTGTTCTGCGCCGAAACGATGTGGATGTACTGCTCCACACGCTCCTGATACGCCAGATCCGTTACCGCGACTTTCGGGGCCGCTTGCACGCTGAACGCGCAAGCCAGGGCCATCATGCCAATCCATGTGCGCATCAATTAACGCTCCGTGGTTTTGCGGATCTCTTTTTCGTCCATCCACTCGGCCAGACCGCTTTCAACGTCGATCAGTTGCAGGCTGAATTTGTAGAAGACGTCCTTGTAGTCGCTGCTGCGCTTGACGATCGAGCTGATCGAGCCTTCCAGACGGTATTTGGCGGCGATCATGTTACCGGTCTTGGCCACGGTGCTCTTCTTGTAGAGGCCGCTCTGGTTTTGCAGCTTGAGCTGATCGACCTGGCTCTGCATCGCGGTGTTGTCGCTGGCGAAGCGGGCGGTGCCGGACTTCATCAGCTGAGTCTTGATGCTGGTGGTGATTTCGCGGGTATCGATGTACTCGCTGGTCTTGTTCTTCACGTCGTAGACCTGCACCACCGGGCGGCCCTGCAGGATGCCGGACTGGGCCAGCGAGCGGGTCATCGATTCGGCGATCATTTGCAGGTCGGTCGAGCCGAATTCGTTGGTCACGGTTTCAACTGCTTTGGTGTCGCCGTAGCTGATGTTCTTGCTGCCCAGGGTCGGCGAGGTGTTGGCGCAACCGGAAGCCAGCAGGGCGAGGACGGCGATCAAGGAAAAGCGTGCAAACATGGGAATGCTCTCTAAAACAGGAATAGGGTGGCGGACTTAAGGCGTCTTGAGTTCGAGGCGGAAATCCACGGCTTTCGGGGTCGGGGCGATGCCCTGGATGAAGCTGGTCTGGGCGCCGTACATCATCTGGCTTTTCCAGACTTCTTCCTCGGCGACCGGGAAACCTTCCGCACCGAGCCAGGCGAAGCGGTAGTAGAACGTCTTGTTGCTGTTGAGGGTGTTGGTCAACTGCACATTGACGGTCATGAAGCCGTTCTCACGGGCGACGCGCATGGCGCCGACCGCGATGTGCTTCTGTGGACCCATGGCCACGACCTTGCTCGCGGCGCTGCCCGGCTCCGGTGGTGGCGGGGTGGCGCAGCCGCTGGCCAGGACGGCGAGAGCGGCAACGGCGAAGAGTTTCAAGCGCATGCAAAGACTCCGTTCTTAAGGTTGTTTGAGGCTGGCGACGTTGGTCGCGCCGGCGCTCGGGATGACGTGGGCGGCGAGGCCCGCAGCGAACACCTGATTGCCCACGGCGCGCAGGCTGATCACCTGGTAGCGCTGATCGACGGTGACCTTGACCACCGAGCCACCGACGGCGCTCGGCAGACTGACTTGGTGTTCGCCTTTCTTCAAGCGCAGACGCACCACTTGGGTGTTGTCCGGCAGGGTGCGCCACGTACGGGTATCGGCACCTTCCAGCACAGCTGAAGAAATACCCACGGCGAGGCCGGCCAGCGGGTTGGTTTCGTTGATTTTCTTCTGCGCCACACCTTTGGTGATCGCGCGCACGGTGGTGCGGACGATGATCCCCGGCATGTCATCGCGCAGGGCGCGACGGGACATGGCGGTGGTGCTGTTGAGGGCGGTCAGGTTGACTTGCTGGCCATCGACGCCAATCTGCGCGAACGGTGCGGTGGAGGTGTCAGGCTTGATGATCGGGAACGACAGCGGGGTGATCACCACGTTGTTGGAGATCGGCAATGGCAGCGGCACGCGGATCGAATCACGCGAGGGTGCCAGACCACTTTGCACCACGATCAGGATGTCGCTGTCGTCGCTCTTGGTCGGCTTGTCGAGATTGACCAGCGCCTGCTCAAGCAGCGGGGTGTTCGGGCGCAGTTCGGCGGCTTTGCGGTAGCCTGGCGCGGCCAGGTCATTCTCGCCTAGGGCTTCGTAGACGAAACCGGCCAGGTAATGGCTGAACGCACTCTGGTAGCTGTTTTTCAGGCTGACCACTTCTGGCGCATCGAGGCTGGCGACCGGGTAACCCTGCAGATCCTTGTACTGAGTCTTGATGCCTTCTTTTTCGGCCTCTTCCTCGCTCTTGAGGTATTCCTTGTCACGCAGGTCGGCGATCACCGCTTCACGTTCGTGAGTCTTCTTGATCGCGGTGCGGGCGCCGTCGAAGTCGTTGACCGCCAGCAGGTTGAGGGCCATCTGCGTGGTCAGCATGACTTTTTCGTAGTCGTAGCCTTCGTAGCGGCGGACCTTGTCGTTAACGATGAAGCTGCCGAACTGTGCCAGGTATTTGCCGGAGTCGAGCTTGACCGCGTCTTCCCACTGCCCAACCACCTGATCGGCGCTGGTCCAGGCGTTCTGGCTGCCGGACAGGTCGCCCTTGGCGCGCAGCAACTCACCTTTCTCGAAGTAATAGAGCAGGTCTTTGTCGGGGCCGGTGTTGTTTTTTTCCAGCAGGGTCAGCGCGGCATCGACGTTGCCGGTGGCCAGTTGCTGGTTGGTCTGAGCCAGTTCCGAATCGTAGTTGCGAAACGCCGAACAGCCGGACAGCAGGGTGACAGCGCTGAGCGCGATCAAGGTGGGAGTGCGCAATGCCATGGGGGTACTTCTTCCCTGAGCTAGAAACTGCATCAGCCGCCGGTGCTGGTCGGGCTGGTGTGACCCATCGACAGTGGCGCTGGCCTCCTGCCAATTCCTCATAACCAGAGGAGCTTTTATGCCGCGTCGCTATAGCGCGGGCGCGGCATTATAAGCGGGCGATGCTGGCCATGTAATAGCTTTTTAATCGCACTTGTTAGTTTAGTGCCATCACTCCAAACATTATCAATCGCCCTGCGTTCATGGCGTTTCAGGCAGGACCAGTGCGGAACCCACGAAATAGTTTTTGCCCATGAATACCCGCAGATTGAACACTTGATGGTTCTGGTCGACGCGTACCGTGAACCCGTCTTCTGCACGAAAATACGGAAAGCGCACGCGGTGCAGGCCTTTTTTCAGGCGCAGACGGGCGACCAGGGTTTTATCCGGCAGTGTGCGCCAGGTTCGTGTGTCAGCTTCCTCGAAAGGATCGTGATCGGTCACCACCAGCGAAGCCTTGGCCGGATCGCGTTCGTTCTTTTGCGCCTGGCTGATGGCGGCCATGTTGGCGCGGAACATGGCGCGGGAAATGATCGCCGGCATGTCATCGCGCAAGGTGCGCATGGCCATGTCCGTGACGCTGTTGATCATCGTCAGCGGGTATTGTTTACCATCGACGAGCACGCTTGGAACCGGAGGTGTGAGAGTGTCGGGCACCATCACCGGGAACGAAATCGGGGCGATGATCGTCAGGTTTTCGTTCAGCCGTACCGGGATCGGCACTTGCACCGAACTGCGTGCCGGAGCGAAGCCGGCCTGGACCACGATCAGAATCTCGCTTTCATCGCTTGCCGGCCCGGGTTTGTCCAGATTGCGCAGAGCGTTTTCGAGAAACCGCAGGCCCGGGCGCAATTCGATCGCCTGTCGATAGCCGGGTGCCGCGAGCGTACGCTCGCCCAAGGCTTCATAGGTGAAGCCTGCCAGATAATGACTGAACGCACTCTGGTAGCCATTCTTCAGCGCGATGACTTGCGGAGCGTCGAGGATGGTCACCGGATAGCCTTGCAAATCCTTGTAATGCAGCGTGATCCCTTGGCTTTTGGCTTGCTCTTCAGCTTCTTCGTATTGCCTTTCGCGCTGGCGGGCGATCAGGGTTTCGCGCTCGTGGGTTTTCTTGATGTCGGCCCGGGCACCGTCGAAATCGTTTTCCGCCAGTTGGTTGAGCGCCATCTCGGTGGTCAGCATGACTTTTTCGTAGTCGTAGCCCTCGTAGCGCAGCAGCTTGTCGTTGACCAGCATCGTGCCCATTTCGTTGCCGAAGCGGGTCAGCAACTTCATGCCTGCGGAGGGCACGGCTTCTTCGCGCTGAAAAATCATCCGGTCGGCACTGCGCCAGGCTTCCTGGCTTTTTGGCAGGTTGGTGCCGGCGCTGAGAATCGCGCCGCGTTCCAGGTAATACAGCAGATCCTTGTCTTCCCAAGGATTGTGCAGCTCCATCAGGTAGAGCGCTTCGTTCAGATTGCCCTGCGCCATCTGGTCGATGGTCTGCTGCATTTCCTGATCGTAGTTGCGATAAGCGGCGCAACCGCTCAGTTGCACGATGAGGCTGAGCAGCAGGCAGAACGGCAGACAATGGCGCATGAAGACGGGTTCTTCCTTGAACGGCAAAGCACGGAGGGACGCATTATAGGGGCGCTTTGCTGCTGCCGGGTGGGTAAGGATTACGCTAGGCTTGCGCGCTCAGCGATCAACAAGTCGGGGACTCTCGATGAATCAACTGCAAGCCATGCGCGCCTTTCGTTGCATCGTCGAGTGTCGCGGGTTCAGTGCCGCTGCCGAGCGCCTCGACACCACTCACTCGACCATCTCCCGACAGTTGCAGCAGCTGGAAAGCGAACTCGGCACGCGGCTGATCAATCGCAACACCCGGGGATTCAACCTGACCACAGCGGGGCAGCAATATTACGCGGCGTGCGTGGACATTCTCGAGCGCCTCGATCAAGCGGCGCTGGCGGTCGGTCAGGCCCATGAAAGCCCCAGCGGTGTGCTGCGCATCAGTGCACCGATGGTGATCGGTACGCTGGAACTGGCGAGCTGGCTGCCGGCATTCCAGCAGCGCTATCCCGAGATTGAGGTGGACCTGTCCTGCGATGACCGTTTCGTCGATCTGATCGCCGACGGCTTCGATGTAGCCCTGCGCATCTGCGGACCCTTGGCCGATTCATCCATGGTGGCGCGGTTGCTGACCGTCTCGGACATGTTGCTGGTGGCTTCGCCGGCTTACGTGGCGCGCAATGGTCTGGTGCGTCTGGTGCGCGAACTCGCCGAGCATCAGTTGCTGGCGTTTGCCGGTGGCAGCGACTGGACGCTGACCGATGCGCGCGGGCTCACCAGCAGCGTGCGCGCGCAGGGCCGCTTCAAGGCCGATTCGATCAGTGCGTTGCATGCTGCCGCGCTGGCCGGGGTCGGTATCGCCGCGTTCACCCGGGCCACGGTGCAGGAGGATCTGCTCAGTGGTCGGCTGGTGCAGATCCTGCCCAACTACAACCTGGGGCAGCGCCACTATTACGCGCTCTATCCGCATGCCCGGCATGTCGCGCTGAAGGTGCAGGTGTTCGTCGAATTCATGCTGGAGCATTACCGCAACACACCCGTAGCGCTGCGTTAAAACGCCACGAGGCATCGACAGAGCTTGAGTGAAAAGCGTTCGAAGTGAACAATATGTAACTTCGCATTTCCATTTGAGACTCATTCATGACTGCCGCGTCCCGATTCCTGGCCTGGCTGGTGTTCCCTCTGTTGGCCCTGAGCAGTTCCAGCCTGCTGGCCGACACCGTGGAAGGCGCCCCGCAGGCGCTGCACCTGCTCGATTACATCAGCGCCGACTACCCGCCGACGGTCGAGGCGGGCAAGGTCGTCGACGACGGCGAGTACCGTGAGCAACTGGAATTCACCCAGGTGTTGCAGGGGTTGATCGGCGGCCTGCCGGCCAAACCGGAGAAGGCGGCGCTGGAGCAGGGCGTCGAGGCTTTGCATGCGGCTATCACCGCGAAGCAGGACGGCGCTGAAGTCGCGCGTCAGGCCCGGCAACTGGGGGCGCAACTGGCGGTGGCGTATGAAGTCAGCCAGGCGCCGATCATCACTCCCGATCCGACCCGGGGCGCGCCGCTGTACGCTCAGAACTGCTCGGTGTGTCACGGCGCCAGCGGTGCCGGCGACGGCCCGGCGGGCCTCGGCATGACGCCGCCGCCGGCCAATCTGCGCGATGCCGCACGCATCGATCACCTGAGCCTGTACGCGATCTACAGCACCCTCGGCCAAGGCGTCGAAGGCACGGACATGCCGGCGTTCGCCGATCAACTGGACGACCGTCAGCGTTGGGATCTGGCGACCTACATTGCCGGTTTCAGTGCCGACCCGGCCGCAGCCAAGTCCGACAAGACCTTCAACATCGCTGATCTGGCGCGCCAGACCCCGGCCGAGGTGCAGGCCGCCGAAGGCCCGCAAGCGGCGGCGACCTTCCGTGCTCAGCGCGCCCAGCCACCGCAGGTCAAGCGCGGCCCGGCGCAGTTGCTCGATTACACCGCCGCCACGCTGGACAAGAGCCTGGCCGCGTATCGTGCCGGTGATCACGATCAGGCCTATGACCTGTCGGTGGCGGCGTATCTGGAAGGTTTTGAACTGGTCGAAAGCTCGCTGGATAACGTCGACGCCAACGTGCGCAAGGACACCGAAAAATCGCTGATGGCCTACCGTCAGTCGTTGCAGGACGGCTTGCCGGTGGCGCAAGCCGAGCAGCGTCTGGACGCGGCCAAGGGCAAATTGAAAGAGTCCGCCGAACTGCTCGGCAGCGATGGCCTGAGCTGGTCGCTGAGCTTCATTTCCGGCCTGTTGATTCTGCTGCGCGAAGGCCTCGAAGCGATTCTGGTGCTGGCGGCGATCCTCGCGTTCCTGCGCAACACCGGCCAGCAGTCGGCAGTGCGCAGCGTCAACATCGGTTGGGGCCTGGCGCTGCTCGCCGGGCTTGGTACCTGGGCGCTGGCGGCGTATGTGATCGACGTCAGCGGCTCGCAGCGGGAACTGCTTGAGGGCGCTACGGCGCTGTTCGCCAGCGTCATGGTGCTGTGGCTCGGCGTGTGGATGCACGACCGGCGGCACGCGGCGGCCTGGCAGGATTACATCAAGCAGAGTCTGGTGGGCGGCGGCGGGCGTTTCGGCTTCGCGATCCTCGCGTTCTTCTCGGTGTACCGCGAGTTGTTCGAAGTGATCCTGTTCTACGAAACCCTGTGGCTGCAGGCCGGCCCCGCCGGGCACGACGCGGTGTTGGCCGGTGGTGCGACGGCGCTGGTGCTGCTGATCGGTCTGGCCTGGGTGATCCTGCGCGGCTCGGCGAAACTGCCGCTGACGTTGTTCTTCAGCATCAACGCCGGTCTGCTCTGTGCGCTGTCGGTGGTGTTTGCCGGGCATGGTGTGAAAGCGCTGCAGGAAGCCGGGATCTTTGGCACGCGGCCAGTGGCGTTCTTTGAATTCGACTGGCTGGGGATTCACGCCGATGCTTATTCGCTGACGGCGCAGGCGCTGGCGATTCTGGCGATTGTTGTGTTGTATGGGCGCAGCCGGATAGCCGAGAAGCGGCGGGTCGTCGCTTAAAAAGCATTCGCTGGCGCTCACATTCGCGGGCAAGCCCGCTCCCACAGGTTTAGCGTTAACCTTGTGGGAGCGTGGCTTGCCCGCGATGCTTTTAAGAGAGGAAAAGAAGATGCGTGTATGGATCGATGCCGACGCCTGCCCACGGGCCGCCAAGGATCTGGTGGTGAAGTTCGCCCTCAAGCGCCAGTTCGAAGTGGTGCTGGTGGCCGGGCAGCCACAGACCAAACCGGGGCTGGCCATTGTCAAACTGATCGTGGTGCCCAGCGGCCCGGATGCGGCGGACGATTATCTGGTCGAGCACGCCGTGCCCGGAGAGCTGGTGATCTGCAGCGATATTCCGCTGGCCGATCGTCTGGTGAAGAAGGGCGTGGCGGCGCTGGATCCGCGCGGCAAGGAGTTCGACGCGCAGAACATGGGCGAGCGACTGGCGGTGCGCAACCTGTTCACCGACCTGCGCGAACAGGGCCAGATCAGCGGCGGCCCGGCACCGTTCGGCGAGCGCGAGAAGCAGGCGTTTGCCAATGCGCTGGACCGGATCCTCACGCGGCTGATCCGCAAACCCTGAGCCAAACACAAATCCCATGTAGGAGCGGGCTTGCTCGCGAAGGCGTCGTATCAGACAACATTGATTGGAATGACACACCGCTTTCGCGAGCAAGCCCGCTCCCACATTTCGCTCTGCATGCAGTCAGAGATCAAACATCGTTCTCGTGGGTGAGTTCGAGCACTCGGTCGACCAGTTTGTTGATCCCCGAAGCCGCTTCACTGATGTTCTGCGCCAGCATGTAAGCCGGGGTCGTCACCAGTTTGCGTGCCTTGTCTTCGATAATGTCGGTCACCGCGCAGTCTTCGTGGGTGGCGCCCATCTTGTTCATCGCGGTGGCGGTGTCGGTATCGTTGCCGATGGTGCAGGTCACGCCCGGGCCGTAGATCTTCGCTGCCAGCGCCGGTGAGATGCACATCAGACCTACCGGTTTACCCGCTTCGGCAAACGCTTCGGCCAGTTCCAGCACTTGCGGCTGCACGCTGCAGCCGGCGCCTTCGACGGCGAAGTTCGAGAGGTTTTTCGCAGCGCCAAAGCCACCGGGCACGATCAGCGCGTCGAAGTCTTCGACGTCGGCCTCGCGGATGTCCTTGATGTTGCCGCGGGCAATGCGCGCCGACTCCACCAGCACGTTGCGCGTCTCGGGCATTTCTTCACCGGTCAGGTGATTGATTACATGCAATTGCGCGATGTTCGGGGCAAAGCATTGCACCTGCGCGCCACGTTGATCCAGGCGTAGCAGGGTGATGACGCTCTCGTGGATCTCGGCGCCGTCGTACACGCCGCTGCCGGACAGGATCACTGCAACTTTTTTGCTCATGGGTTTCTCTCCAGGTTCATGGCGCTAAATGTCCACTAAATTGTCGCGCGTTGCCATAGGGTGAAAGGACGGCTACACCTAGGATCTGTCCATAGAATCCGAGCGGGGCGCGCCATGGACTTCATTCTGTATGCAGTGCCGTTTTTCTTCGTGCTGATGGCCGCCGAACTGTTTGCCGATCGTTGGCGCGGGACCAGCCACTATCGCCTCGCCGACTCGGTAAACAGTCTCAGCGCCGGGGTGTTGTCGACCACTACCGGCCTGCTGACCAAGGGGGTTGGACTGCTGACGTATGCGTTTGCCCTGGATCATCTGGCGCTGATCAGGTTGTCGGCGGACAGCCTCTGGGTCTGGGTGTTGGCCTTCGTCTTCTATGACTTCTGCTATTACTGGCTGCACCGGTTGGGCCACGAGCGCAACATTCTCTGGGCCGCGCACTCGGTGCATCACCAGAGCGAGGAGTACAACCTCTCCACGGCGTTGCGCCAGACCAGTACCGGGTTTCTGCTGGGCTGGATCTTCTATTTGCCGATGGCCGTGCTCGGCGTGCCGCTGCTGGTGTTTGTCAGCGTCGCGGCGATGAATCTGCTGTATCAGTTCTGGGTTCACACCCGGCACATTCCCAAGCTCGGCTGGTTCGAGTGGTTCTTCGTTACGCCATCCAATCATCGGGCCCACCATGCACAGAACGCTCTCTACATGGATCGCAACTACGGCGGGGTGTTCATTCTTTGGGATCGGCTGTTCGGTACCTTTCAGGAAGAGGACGACAACGAACCGGTAATTTTCGGTGTGACCACGCCGCTGGCGAGCTGGAATCCGCTGTGGGCCAATGTGCAGTTTTATGCGCAGCTGTGGGACGACGCACGTCGCGCCGAACGCCCGTGGGACAAGCTGCGAATCTGGTTCATGCGCACTGGCTGGCGTCCGGCGGATGTCGCGGCGAAGTACCCGCTGAACAAACCGGACCTGAGCCGTTTCCGCAAATTCGAAGTGCCGCTCGACAGTCGTCGAAAGAGCTACGTGGCGTTGCAGTTCTGCGTCTATATCGCGCTGGGCAGTTACCTGATGGGTCAGGCGCAGCAACTGCCGACCGCCGCGCTGCTGCTCGGTTGGGGCGCGGTGGCGTGGGGTTTGTTTGCGCTGGGCGTGGCCCTGGAGAATCGCCCGTGGGCGTTGAAGGTCGAGCTGCTGCGGCTGGGGTCGAACGTGCCGCTGGTGTGGCTGGCGCCGCTGCTCGGGCTATGGCCGGCCAGCCCGTTGGCCTGGGCTGGTTTGCTCGGTTACAGCCTGCTCAGCGGCATCGGGCTGTATGGCTGTCGCCAGCGCGTTACTCGGCTGGCGTCTTAGGTTCGGCGGGTTTGGTTTGCTCCGCTTGGAGCAGGTGCGCCGCTTTTGCGGCTTGCTCGTCGGCGTAAACCTGCTTGGCCAGGCGCGCATTCTTGAAGCGGCGACGCAGCCACAGGCCGACACCCAGTACCAACAGCGCGCCGAGCACCCACAGTTCGTACTTCTTGATGCTGCCGAGCATGCCTTCGAGCACCGCGCCGAAGTGGTAGGCGGCTGCCGCGAGGGCGGTGGCCCAGATTGCCGCGCCGATGCCGTTGAGCAGCAGATAACGTCCCGGCGGATATCCCGACAGACCGATCGCCACCGGCATCACCGTGCGCAGGCCATAGACGAAGCGGAAGCTCAGGACCCAGATGTCCGGATGCTTGCGGATGTGTTCCAGCGCGCGGTCGCCCATCATCTGCCAGCGCGGTTTGCGCGCCAGTAATTTGCGCCCGTGCTTGCGCCCCAGGAAGTACCACAGCTGATCGCCGGCATAGCTGCCGAAGAACGCCACGACCACCACCAGGTTGATGTCCATGTATCCACGGAACGCGAGGAAGCCTGCGAGCACCAGAATGGTTTCGCCTTCGAAGAACGTGCCGAGGAACAAGGCAAAGTAGCCGAAGTCATGCAGAAATTGTTGGAGCATTGTCTGGGTGCTGGCGAAATGAACGCGCAGCCTAACCCTTCGGACACATTCAGGAAAGTGTCGAAATGTGTCTCGACGTGAACAATTCCTACGCTGACAATGGAATGCGGCTACATGTCACGGGGTGCGCACAACTGTAATCTGTTGGTCATAATGGCCGCTTATAACTGTCACGCTCGCCCGTTTGCGCGGGCTCAGGAGTCTGCCGTGAGCTTTACCCCTGCCAACCGTTTGTTCCCAGCCACGCGTTTGCGCCGCAACCGTCGTGATGATTTTTCGCGCCGGCTGGTACGGGAAAACGTGCTGACGGTCGATGACCTGATCCTGCCGGTGTTCGTGCTTGAGGGTGAAAACCGTCGCGAAGCTGTGGCCTCGATGCCCGGTGTCGAACGTCTGACCATCGATCTGCTGCTTGAAGAGGCGGCGCAATGGGTCGAACTGGGGATCCCGGCGCTGGCGCTGTTCCCGGTCACGCCAACCGAATTGAAATCCCTCGACGCTGCCGAAGCCTGGAACCCGCAGGGCATCGCCCAGCGCGCCACCCGCGCCTTGCGTGAGCGTTTCCCGGAATTGGGAGTGATCACCGACGTCGCGCTTGATCCGTTCACCACCCACGGTCAGGACGGCATTCTCGACGAAGACGGCTACGTGCAGAACGACATCACCGTCGACGCACTGGTCAAACAGGCTTTGTCCCACGCCGCCGCTGGCGCTCAGGTCGTGGCCCCATCGGACATGATGGACGGCCGCATCCAGGCGATCCGCGAGGCGCTGGAGCTGGCCGGTCACGTCAACGTGCGGATCATGGCCTACTCGGCCAAGTACGCCAGCGCCTATTACGGGCCGTTCCGCGATGCGGTGGGTTCGGCAGCGAATCTGGGCAAGGCCAACAAGGCCTCCTATCAGATGGACCCGGCCAACAGCGACGAAGCGCTGCACGAAGTCGGTGCGGACTTGTCTGAAGGCGCGGACATGGTCATGGTCAAGCCCGGCATGCCGTACCTGGACATTCTTTTCCGGGTAAAAGATGCCTTCAAGGTGCCGACCTTCGTCTATCAGGTTAGCGGCGAATACGCCATGCACATGGCGGCGATCCAGAATGGCTGGTTGAGCGAGGCGGTGATTCTTGAATCACTGACCGCCTTTAAACGTGCCGGCGCTGATGGCATCCTGACTTACTTTGCTGTCCGTGCCGCTCAATTGTTACGAGAGCAGAAATAGCCCTCCCAGGAACATTCGATGAATACCGAAGGACTCACTGAAACTGCAGTAAAAGAAGCTCAACCGGTGGTGGAGCAAATCACCGAAACCCCGCCGGAACTGGAGCCTGCGCCACCCGCGCCGGTCACCGAGCCCGTCGCGGCGGCGCCAGTGATTGCAATCCCAGGGCTGGATGACAGCAGCCTGTACATCCACCGCGAGCTCTCGCAACTGCAGTTCAACATCCGCGTGCTGGAACAGGCGCTGGACGAGTCCTATCCGTTGCTGGAGCGGCTGAAGTTCCTGCTGATCTTCTCCAGCAACCTCGATGAATTCTTCGAGATCCGCGTCGCCGGCCTGAAGAAGCAGATCACCTTCGCCCGCGAACAGGCCGGTGCCGACGGTCTGCAACCGCATCAGGCGCTGGCGCGGATCAGCGAGCTGGTGCACGGTCACGTTGACCGCCAGTACGCGATCCTCAACGACATCCTGCTGCCGGAGCTGGAAAAGCATCAGGTGCGCTTTATCCGTCGCCGTCACTGGACGACCAAGATCAAGACCTGGGTGCGCCGCTACTTCCGCGATGAGATCGCACCGATCATCACCCCGATCGGCCTCGACCCGACGCACCCGTTCCCGTTGCTGGTGAACAAGAGCCTGAACTTCATCGTCGAACTGGAAGGCATCGACGCCTTCGGTCGCGACTCCGGTCTGGCGATCATCCCGGCACCGCGTCTGCTGCCACGGATCATCAAGGTTCCGGAGGAGGTCGGCGGCCCGGGCGACAACTATGTGTTCCTCTCGTCGATGATCCACGCCCACGCCGATGACCTGTTCCAGGGCATGAAGGTCAAGGGCTGCTACCAGTTCCGTCTGACCCGAAACGCCGACCTGGCGCTCGACTCCGAAGACGTCGAAGACCTGGCGCGCGCCCTGCGTGGCGAACTGTTCTCGCGGCGCTACGGTGATGCGGTGCGTCTGGAAGTCGCCGACACGTGCCCGAAACACCTGTCGGACTACCTGCTCAAGCAGTTCAACCTGAGCGAGACCGAGCTGTATCAGGTCAACGGCCCGGTCAACCTGACCCGTCTGTTCAGCATCACCGGTCTGGACAGCCACCCGGAATTGCAATACACGCCGTTCACCCCGCAGATCCCGAAACTGCTGCAGAACAGCGAGAACATTTTCAGCGTGGTGAGCAAACAGGACATCCTCTTGCTGCACCCGTTCGAGTCGTTCACCCCGGTGGTCGACCTGCTGCGCCAAGCGGCGAAAGACCCGCATGTTCTGGCCGTGCGTCAGACCCTGTACCGCTCCGGCGCCAACTCGGAAATCGTCGATGCGCTGGTGGACGCCGCGCGTAACGGCAAGGAAGTGACCGCGGTCATCGAACTGCGCGCACGCTTCGACGAAGAATCCAACCTGCAACTGGCCAGCCGTCTGCAAGCGGCCGGTGCGGTAGTGATCTACGGCGTGGTCGGCTTCAAGACCCACGCCAAGATGATGCTGATCCTGCGTCGCGAGGCCGGCGAGATCGTGCGTTACGCGCACCTCGGCACCGGTAACTACCACGCCGGCAACGCCCGTCTGTACACCGACTACAGCCTGTTGACCTCCGATGACGCGCTTTGCGAAGACGTCGGCAAACTGTTCAGCCAGTTGATCGGCATGGGTAAAACCCTGCGCATGAAGAAGCTGCTGCATGCGCCGTTCACCCTGAAGAAGGGCATGCTCGACATGATTGCCCGGGAGACCCAGTTCGCTCTCGATGGCAAACCGGCGCACATCATCGCCAAGTTCAACTCGCTGACCGATCCGAAGATCATCCGCGCGCTGTACAAGGCCAGCCAGTCCGGCGTGCGCATCGACCTAGTGGTGCGTGGCATGTGCTGCCTGCGTCCGGGCATCGCCGGGGTTTCGCACAACATCCATGTGCGCTCGATCATCGGTCGCTTCCTCGAGCACACCCGGGTGTTCTACTTCCTCAACGGTGGCGAGGAGCAGATGTTCCTCTCCAGCGCCGACTGGATGGAGCGCAACCTCGACAAGCGCGTCGAGACTTGCTTCCCGGTGGAAGGCAAGAAGCTGCTGACCCGCGTGAAGAAAGAGCTGGAGCTGTACCTGACCGACAACACCCACAGCTGGAGCCTGCAGTCGGATGGCCGCTACATCCGCAACACGCCAACCGGCAACCAGAACCCGCGCAGTGCGCAGGCGACGTTGCTGGAGCGGCTGGGCAGCCCGATTCTGCCGGTGAGCAGCTGAGGCCTTGAAGGTCAAAAACCCCTCACCCTAACCCTCTCCCCGAGGGAGAGGGGACTGACCGAGATGAATGGTCGAGTTACGCCGACCTGAAATATCGGGTCGAAGTCAGGCTTTGAAAACAACACGGATCGGCTCCCTCTCCCTCGGGAGAGGGCTGGGGTGAGGGGCAGGTCCACACCCGCACTCAAGTCGAACCCAATAAAAAAGGTTCTTCACGGAATCCCGGGAAACACAGAAACAAGAACGCCGATTTGATTGATGATGTTCGTGCGAGCAAACACATCTAACAAACCGGCGTTCTTATGCGCGATATTAATACTTTCCTTCCGTTTTGGGAGGGCTTTTCTGTCGTCAACATCAAGCCTGATGGTGACGCCCTACAGATCGAACTGATTCCCCACGCCACCCGATTTCCTTCCTGTGGCGGCTGCCAGAAACCCTGTTCAACCACACATGAGTATTGCGAACGAACCGTCCGCGATTTACCGATTCTCGGCCGTGCGGTGCGCCTCAGCGTGTTGCTCAGGCGTGTTGTCTGTCGTGACTGTGGTAAACGTATGGAGGCCGTCAGTTGGCTGGACCGCTATGCCCGCATGACGCGGCGTTTGGCCGAGGCGGTCATTCAGGCCTGCGAACGCCTCCCCACACTGCACGTGGCTCAACTGTTCGGGCTGCATTGGGACACCGTACGGTTGCTGGAGCGTCGAGCCTTGCAAGCGGCGTTGAGCATTTTGCCAACGGCACAACCGCGACGTCTGGTGATGGACGAATTCGCCCTGTTCAAAGGTCATCGTTACGCCAGCGTGGTGCTGGATGCGGATACACGCCGCGTGCTGTGGATCGGTGAAGGCCGCAGCCGAGCAGCGGTCAGGCCCTTCTTCGAAGAGCTGGGGCCCGAGGGATGCGCACGCATCGAAGCGGTGGCGATGGACATGAATACCGCTTTTGACCTGGAGGTTCGCCAGCACTGTCCCAACGCGCGAGTGATCTACGACCTCTTCCATGTAGTGGCCAAATATGGCCGAGAGGTGATTGATCGGGTCCGCGTTGACGAGGCTAACCGGTTGCGTCACGACAAGCCGGCCCGCAAGGTCATCAAGCAGGCGCGATGGCTGTTGCTGCGCAATCCGCAGAACTTGAAAACGCCGGAACAACAGGTCCGCCTGGAGGATCTGCTGGCGGCCAATCAAGCGTTGATGACGGTCTACTTGATGAAGGCTGAACTCAAAACACTCTGGACCCCGAGTACTGCCTGGGGTTGGCGATCGGCCTGGAAGCAATGGCTGCGCCATGCGCATGAAAGCGAAATTCCAGCTCTGATCCAGTTCGCCACACGGCTAAAGGGTTACTGGCGGGGCATCGTGAGCCGGGTTCGCTGGCCGATGCACACCGGTCAGTTGGAAGGAATAAACAATCGAATAAAGGTCATCAAGCGGATGGCGTACGGTTACCGGGATAGCGAATTCTTTTTCATGAAGATCAAGAGCGTCTTTCCCGGTAATCCGTGATGAACCATAAAAAAGGCGATCCAGAAGGATCGCCTTTTTTGCAGCTGAAATTTAACTCAGTGAACAGTGAGGACAATCCCCACCCGCGTCAGCCAGTCGGCTTCGAGACCAAAGTCGGCCTGAGTCAGCTGATTCTCATCCAGCCAGTTCTCCGGGAATTCCACGTCGAGGTTGTCGCCCTTGGCATGCAGCGTCACTTGCGGCATCGCCTGGGTGCCACGGATGTGGTGGAACAGGATCGCGAAGCGCAGCAGCACACAGAGGCGGATCAGCTTGTCGCCGTCGTCACCGAATTCGGCGAACTTGTCCTTGGGGATGTTGCGGCGATGGCCGCGCACCAGCAGCGCGAGCATTTGCTGGTCTTCTCGGGAGAACCCGGCCAGATCCGAGTGCTCGATCAGGTAGGCGCCGTGCTTGTGGTAGTGGTAGTGCGCGATGTCGAGGCCGACTTCGTGGACTTTCGCCGCCCAGCCCAGCAGTTCACGCCAGATGCCGTCGTCCAGTTCCCAGTCTTTGGCGACCTGATCGAAAGCGTGCAGGGCTTTGCGTTCTACCCGCGCGGCCTGTTCCAGGTCGACATGGTAACGCTCCATCAGCGAAGTCAGGGTGCGCTCGCGCACGTCTTCGTGGTGATGGCGGCCGAGCAAGTCGTAGAGCACGCCTTCACGCAGCGCGCCTTCGCAGTGATCCATGCGTTGCAGTTCGAGGGCATCGAAGATCGCTTCGAGAATTGCCAGACCGGCGGGGAAGATCGCCCGGCGGTCAGGTTTGATGCCTTCGAAGTCGATCTTGTCGACATCACCCAGTTTGAACAGACGACGCTTGAGCCATGCCAAACCTTCGGCATTCACTTCGCCGGTGCCATGCCCGCCGGCCTTCAGCGCCAGGCCGATGGCGCGGATGGTGCCCGAGGAGCCGATGGCTTCATCCCAGGTCAGGCGGTGCAGGGCGTGTTCGATGCTCATGATCTCCAGCCGCGCCGCGGTGTACGCCTGGGCGTAACGGGCCGGGGTGATCTTGCCGTCCTTGAAGTAACGCTGGGTGAAGCTGACGCAGCCCATTTGCAGGCTTTCGCGCAGCAGCGGTTCAAAACGCTGCCCGATGATGAATTCGGTACTGCCGCCGCCGATGTCGGCCACCAGGCGCTTGCCCGGGGTGTCGGCGAGGGTATGCGAAACGCCCAGATAAATCAGCCGTGCTTCTTCACGGCCGGAGATGACTTCCACCGGGTGACCGAGGATTTCTTCGGCGCGGTGGATGAATTCCAGGCGATTGCGCGCTTCGCGCAGGGCGTTGGTGCCGACGATCCGCACGGCGCCCAGCGGCATGCCGTTGATCAGTTGGGCGAAACGCTTGAGGCAGTCGAGGCCACGCTGCATCGATTCTTCGTTGAGGTGGCGCTCATCGTCGATACCGGCGGCGAGCTGCACTTTCTCTCCGAGGCGCTCCAGGATACGGATTTCACCGTTCTGGGCCTTGGCCACGACCATGTGGAAGCTGTTGGAGCCCAGGTCGATTGCGGCGATCAGGGACAGATTCTTGGCTTTGGATTGCGGCATGGTCTGGGGGTCTCGGTCGATAACCCCGCCATCGTGCCACGATCAAACGCTGGCGCCAACGCGCATGGCTCAAACCGTTGATCCTGCGCATAAAAGCTTGAGACCGCGGCGCGGCCATTCGCGAGCAAGCCCGCTCCCACAGGTGACCGCGTTCCAATGTGGGAGCGGGCTTGCTCGCGAAGAAGCTATTACAGCCACTGCAAATCCTTCAGGCTGTCGTTTCGATCATCCCAATGAAATTCGCCAGCTCCGCCGTCTGCGGATGGGCGAACAGCACCTGCGGATCCCCCACCTCATGCACCTTGCCATGGTGCATGAACACCAGTTTGTCGCCGACCTCCCGGGCAAAGCGCATTTCGTGGGTGACCATGATCAGCGTCATGCCTTCCTTGGCCAGTTGGCGCACCACAGCGAGCACTTCGTTGACCAGTTCCGGGTCCAGCGCCGAGGTGATTTCGTCGCACAGCAACACTTTCGGCGACATCGCCAATGCCCGGGCAATCGCCACGCGCTGTTGCTGACCACCAGACAAGCGATCCGGGAAGGCGTCGAATTTCTCTCCAAGGCCTACGCGTTCGAGCATTTTGCGCGCCAGCTCCGCAGCCTTGGCCTTTGGCACTTTCTGCACCACCTGCGGCGCGAGCATCACGTTTTCGCCGACGGTCAGGTGCGGGAACAGGTTGAACTGCTGAAACACCATGCCGACTTTCTGCCGCAGGCTGCGCAGGTCGGCGCGGGCGGCGTCGAGGTATTCGCCGTCGACTTCGATCACCCCGTCGTTGATCGACTCCAGGCCGTTGAGGGTGCGCAGCAGGGTGGATTTGCCCGAGCCGCTGCGGCCGATGATCGCCACCACCTGGCCCTCCTCAACGCTCAGGTCGATGCCTTTGAGCACGTGGTGATCGCCGTAGTATTTATGCAGGGCGGAAATTCTAAGCAGAGGCATGCAGTCTCCTTTCCAGGTAGCGCGCACTGAGCGACAAGGGGTAGCAGAGCAGGAAGTAGCCGAGGGCGACGAGGCCGTAGACCATGAACGGTTCGAAGGTGGCGTTGGCGAGCATGCCGCCGGTCTTGGTCAGCTCGGTGAAACCGATGATCGAGGTCACCGCA
This sequence comes from Pseudomonas sp. RSB 5.4, assembly GCF_037126175.1. Taxonomy (NCBI): domain Bacteria; kingdom Pseudomonadati; phylum Pseudomonadota; class Gammaproteobacteria; order Pseudomonadales; family Pseudomonadaceae; genus Pseudomonas; species Pseudomonas sp. RSB 5.4. The sequence continues at coordinate 4,295,035 of NZ_CP146986.1, read as the reverse complement.
GTGCCCTTGACCACTTGCACCGAGAAACCCACGGTTGGCGCCACGGCGATGCGCAGCGCCTGCGGCAGGATCACGTAGCGCAACAGCTCCAGTGGATTCAGCGCCAGGCTCGACGAAGCTTCCCACTGACCATTGGGGATTGCTTCGACGCAGCCGCGCCAGATCTCCGCCAGGTACGCACTGGTAAACAGCGTCAAGGCAATCGCCGCGGCCATCCACGGCGAGATCTCGATCCCGGCCAGCGCTACGCCGAAGAACACCAGAAACAGCTGCATCAGCAACGGCGTGCCCTGGAATAGCTCGATCCAGGTGCGGGCAATGTTGCTCGGCAAGCGGTTTTTCGAAATGCGCATCACCAGAATCAGCAGCCCGACGATCCCGCCACCGATGAATGCCACCAGCGACAACGCCAGCGTCCATTGCAGGCCGGTGAGCAGGTTGCGCAGGATGTCCCAGAAGGTGAAGTCGCTCATCGGCTGCTCCTCGCGATATAGCGGCGACCGACCCAGTTCAGCAATTGGCGGATCAGCAGCGCCATGCACAGGTAGATCAGCGTGGTCAGCGCGTAGGTTTCAAAGGCGCGGAAATTGCGCGACTGAATGAAGTTGGCAGCGAAGCTCAACTCCTCGGTGGCGATCTGCGAACACACCGCCGAGCCGAGCATGACGATGATGATCTGGCTGCTCAGGGCTGGCCAGACCTTGCCCAGCGCCGGCAGCAGGATCACATGGCGGAACGCTTCGAAACGGCTCATCGCCAGTGCGGCAGCGGCCTCCAGTTGTCCGCGCGGAATCGCCTGGATGCCAGCGCGGATGATCTCGGTCGAATACGCACCGAGGTTGATCACCATCGCCAGCACCGCCGCCTGCCACTCGGAAATCTGCACCCCGAGAGAGGGCAGGCCGAAGAAGATGAAGAACAGTTGCACCAGGAATGGCGTGTTGCGGATCAACTCGACGTAAACGCTGAAGATTGCCGAGAACGGGCGGATGTTCCACGCTCGCACCAGCGCGCCGACAATGCCCACGCCGATCCCGAACAGCGCGCCAATGGCCGTCAGTTCCAGAGTGAACAGTGCGCCGCGCAGCAACAGATCGGTGTTTTGCAGCACCGGCATGAAATCGAACTGATAAGCCATCAATTGTCTCCCGCGCGATCGATCAGAGATCGGCCGGCAGCGGCTCTTTGAGCCAGGTCTGCGAGTTTTTCTCCAGCGCGCCGTCAGCCTTGGCGGTGGCGAGGATCTCGTTGACCTTGCCCAGCAGCGCCGGCTCGTTCTTGTTCACGCCAACGTAGACCGGCGAATCCTTGAGCTTCACTTTCAGCGCCGGTACGCGTTTCGGGTTCTTCTCGCTGATCGCCACCATCACCACGTTGCCGCTGGCGATCAGGTCGACTTGTCCGGCGAGGTAGGCGGCGATGGTCGAGTTGTTATCTTCGAAACGCTTGATGGTCACGCCTTCGGGGGCGACCTTGGTCAGCTCAATGTCTTCGATGGCGCCACGAGTGACGCTGATGGTCTTGCCTTTGAGGTCGTCGAGGCTGCTGATTGCCGCGTCCGGCGGGCCGAACACGGCGAGGTAGAACGGCGCGTAGGCGTTGGAGAAGTCGATGACTTTCTCGCGCTCCGGGTTCTTGCCCAGGCTGGAGATCACCAGATCGACCTTGCCGGTGGTCAGGAACGGGATGCGGTTGGTGCTGTTGACCGGGGTCAGTTCAAGTTTGACCTTGAGTTGGTCGGCCAGCAGCTTTGCCGTATCGATATCCAGGCCACGGGGTTTCATGTCCGGGCCGACCGAGCCGAACGGCGGGAAGTCCTGGGGCACCGCGACTTTCAGCGTGCCGCGTTTGACCACGTCGTCCAGACCGTCGGCGTGAACGGGGGCCTGGCTCAGCATCAGGCTGGCAAACAGGGCGGTGAGGAGGGCGCTGTAACGCAGGCTCATGGCAAATCTCCGGATCGGCGGGAAGTGTTTTCTGCGATCGGACAGAGCACGCGCCGTGCCAATACCCGGATTTATCCCCGGCAGGCCGCGGGTTTGCCGGGTTTGTTCGGTCTTACTGGTCTGAACAGTCAGGTGGTTTTTCGCACCTCGATAGCGCATCGACCGCGGAGGCCGAACCCCGCTGGGGCACGACTTGCCGGATCCGGCGAATAGCTTTACAACTAGCCGCACCTTGGCCTGGCTCGTCTGAAAAACCATGAACTCGATCTCCCGTGCGGTACCCGAAGTGGCGCTGCAAGCGATCCGCAAACTGATCACCGAACAGGGTTTCGGCGCGGGCGATGCGTTGCCGTCGCAACGGGACCTGGCGCTGCAACTGGGGGTCAGCCGCGCGTCGTTGCGTGAGGCGCTGTCGTCGCTCAGTGCGCTGGGGGTGATCAGCATCCAGCCGGGCAAAGGCGTGTTCGTGCAGGCGCCGATGGAGCTTGGGCCTGGTGAAAATGCCCCGGGTTGGCCGTTCGCGGCGCAGGCTTCGCCGCTGGATATCTTTCAGTTGCGCTATGCACTGGAGGGTTTTGCCGCCGGGTTGGCGGCGGTGACCTTGAGCACGTTCGATCTGGATGCACTGGAGGACAACGTTGCGGCGATGCGCGAGCAATTGCAGGCCGGCGACTTCGAGGCCGCGGCGAAACTCGACTTCGAATTCCACCGACGCATTCTGCTGGCCAGCGGCAATCAGGCGATGCTGAGCATCCTCACCGCCAGCGCCGAAATCTTTCTCGAGAGTCAGAAACTACCGTTCATCCGCGCCGAACGGGCGATGGAAACCTGGCAGGAGCACCGCAAGATCCTTCGTGCCCTGGCGCGCCGGGCGTCCGCCGCCGCCCAGAAAGCCATGCAGGAGCATGTGCGCAACGCGGCACTGCGCACCGGGATCGCCTTCATCGCCCCTGCCACCGCGTGACTTGAGCTATACCCAGACTCATGGGCCGCCATAGCAAGACTCAATCATCTGCGGCTTCCTGAACAAGGGAAGGGCGGATATGATGGGCCACGTTTTTTTGCTTACAACCTGGAGAATTCCATGAGCAGCGATCTTATCAAACACGTTAGCGACGCCAGCTTCGAAGCCGACGTACTCAAGGCCGAAGGCGCTGTACTGGTCGACTACTGGGCTGAATGGTGCGGCCCCTGCAAAATGATCGCTCCGGTTCTGGACGAGATTGCCGAGACTTACAAAGGCAAGCTGACCGTCGCCAAACTGAACATCGACGAAAACCAGGAAACCCCGGCCAAGCACGGCGTGCGTGGTATCCCGACCCTGATGCTGTTCAAGAACGGCAACATTGAAGCGACCAAAGTCGGCGCCCTGTCGAAGTCGCAACTGGCTGCTTTCCTCGACGCCCACATCTAAGCGTCGCAGTAAATCGCCGAAAAAAAGCCTCGCAAATTGCGGGGCTTTTTGCGTATTCAGGGCTAGACGCTCCGAAATTCAGGTGGTACATTCGGCCCCGCACTGGTTTCTCCACTGCCCCCTGCTAGCCGTCGCCGACGCACTCCTTTTCGAACAAGTTCGCGATCCTGTCGCCTTCTCCGCGGCGCGGCCTCATTAAGCCAAAAGCTTAATTTCCCCCCTCCATAAATGATTACGTCATTCCTATATGAATCTGACTGAACTCAAGCAAAAGCCGATTACCGAACTGCTCGAATTGGCCGAACAGATGGGCATAGAAAATATGGCCCGTTCGCGCAAGCAGGACGTGATTTTCTCCCTGCTGAAAAAGCACGCGAAAAGCGGCGAGGAAATCTCCGGTGATGGCGTGCTGGAGATTCTCCAGGACGGCTTCGGCTTCCTGCGCTCCGCTGACGCTTCCTACCTCGCCGGCCCGGACGATATCTACGTCTCGCCGAGCCAGATCCGTCGTTTCAACTTGCGCACCGGTGACACCATCGTTGGCAAGATCCGCCCTCCAAAGGAAGGCGAGCGGTACTTCGCTCTGCTCAAGGTCGACACGATCAACTTCGATCGTCCGGAGAACGCGAAGAACAAGATTCTCTTCGAGAACCTGACCCCGCTGTTCCCGACCGTGCGCATGAAGATGGAAGCCGGTAACGGTTCCACCGAAGACCTGACCGGTCGTGTGATCGACCTGTGCGCCCCGATCGGCAAAGGCCAGCGTGGTCTGATCGTTGCACCGCCGAAAGCCGGTAAAACGATCATGCTGCAGAACATCGCCGCGAACATCGCGCGTAACAATCCTGAAGTTCACCTGATCGTGCTGTTGATCGACGAACGTCCGGAAGAAGTAACCGAAATGCAGCGCACCGTGCGCGGCGAAGTGGTTGCCTCGACCTTCGACGAGCCGCCGACCCGTCACGTGCAGGTTGCCGAAATGGTGATCGAGAAGGCCAAGCGCCTGGTCGAACACAAGAAGGACGTGGTGATCCTGCTCGACTCCATCACCCGTCTGGCCCGTGCCTACAACACCGTGATCCCGAGCTCCGGCAAGGTGCTGACCGGCGGTGTTGACGCCCACGCCCTGGAGAAACCGAAGCGTTTCTTCGGTGCTGCGCGCAACATCGAAGAGGGCGGCTCGCTGACCATTATCGCCACCGCGCTGGTTGAAACCGGCTCGAAGATGGACGAAGTGATCTACGAAGAGTTCAAGGGTACCGGCAACATGGAGCTGCCGCTGGACCGCAAGATTGCGGAAAAGCGCGTCTTCCCGGCCATCAACATCAACCGTTCCGGCACCCGCCGCGAAGAGTTGCTGACCGCCGACGACGAACTGCAGCGCATGTGGATCCTGCGCAAGCTGCTGCACCCGATGGACGAAGTGGCTGCCATCGAGTTCCTGGTCGACAAGCTGAAAACGACCAAGACCAACGACGAGTTCTTCCTGTCGATGAAGCGTAAGTAACATCGCCGTTTGAACCGATAAAAAGGCGTCCCCTCGGGGGCGCCTTTTTTTGCATGAAATTTGGCCCCGCAATGGGAGGTTCTTGATCTGGTAAGGTCTGTGATCGGGCAACTGAACAAACAGCGCTCGCGAGCCTTCGTGATTCAAGCTCGAGCTGTACAAAAAACAACCACCTGATTGGCATTAAAGATTTTATGAGCACACTCGCTTATCGAAGGGATATCGACGGCCTGCGCGCAGTCGCAGTGATCGCCGTGGTGCTGTTCCACTTTGGCGTCCCGGGGTTTACCGGCGGTTTTGTCGGCGTGGACGTGTTCTTCGTGATTTCCGGCTACCTCATCACCTCGATCATCTGGAATCAGCGTCAGGCGGGTCGTTTCAGCTTCGTCGAGTTCTGGGCGCGGCGTGCGCGGCGGATTCTGCCGGCGCTGTTTGCGATGATCATTGCGGTGCTGGCGGTGGGCTGGTTCCTGCTGGCGCCCAAGGATTACGAAGAACTGGGGCGTTCGGTGCGCTATCAGGTGACATTCGTCTCGAACATCCTGTTCATGCGCCAGGACGGTTACTTCGATGTCGCTTCTGACCTGAAGCCGCTGCTGCACACGTGGTCGCTGGCGGTGGAGGAACAGTTCTACATCTTCTTCCCGCTGCTGCTGACGTTGCTCTCGAGCCGTTTGAAACACTGGCGACTGGCGCTGTTCGGCGTGCTGCTGGTGTCTTTCGGCCTGAGTGTGTGGGCGATCAATCACCATCCGGAAAAGGCTTTCTTCCTGCTGCCGATGCGCGCCTGGGAATTGCTGGCCGGGGCGATGCTGGCGGTCGCGCCGAAACACGCGTGGCGCTTGAAGCCACTGGCCGCGCAGGCCTTGAGCCTGCTCGGCATGGGTTTGATCCTGCTGGCGGTGTTTGCCTATGACAAATCGACGCCGTTCCCGGGTGTCACGGCGTTGCTGCCGGTACTGGGCGTGGTGCTGCTGATCCTGGCCAACGGTCATCGCGAAACGCTGATGGGGCAATTGTTGAGCAGCCGGGTGATGGTCGGCCTCGGGCTGATTTCCTATTCCTGGTACCTGTGGCACTGGCCGGTATTCGTGTTTTCCAGCTACGCCAGTGTCGATGAGCCGGGCGCGTTCGACACGGCCGCGTTGATTCTGCTGACCCTGGTGCTGGGGTATCTGTCATGGAAGTTCGTCGAAACACCGTTCCGTGAACGGCGCTTGCTCGCCGGGCGTCGGCAGATTCTGCTGGCCGGTTTCTGCGGGATTCTGCTGCTCGGTCTGGCCGGGCAATCGCTGCGCTGGACCGATGGCCTGCCATGGCGCTTGTCCGAGCAGGCACTGCAATACGCCAAGGGCCGCGAGTGGCGACCGGAGCTGATGGCGTGTCTGGCGGATGACAAGACGCCTGACGACAAGCTGTTCTGCCATTACGGCGTGAAGGATCTGCCGACCCGCGCGATGGTCTGGGGCGACAGCCATGCCACGGCGCTGATCCCGGTGTTCGATGACGGTGCCCAAGCCCATGGCGTCAGCGTGATCCTCGCCAGTTCTCCTGGTTGCATTCCGGTTGATGGATTGGAGTACGACGGAGTTTGTGCGCGCTTCAACAAGCGGGTCGAGCAGGGGTTGAAGGCGCAAGCGGTCAGCGATGTGGTGCTGGTCGCCCGCTGGAGCCTGTACCTGTACGGCGACGCCAAGGGCGATCTCGGTCATGTGCTGAGAACACCGGACGGCCGTTACGATCGCGCCGAGGCCGAGCAGCGTTTTGCCGCAGGACTGCGCACTCGCGTGGCGCAATTGCGTGCGGCCGGGCATCGCGTATGGCTGGTGAAAGAGGCGCCGTTGCAGGCGTTCAGCCCGCCGTATCGACTGACGCGGCTGGCAATGCTCGATCGTCCGGTGGATGACGTCGGTCTGGCCGTCGAGGCGCACCACAAGCGTCAGGTGTTCATCAGCCAGTTGTTCGCGCAGTTGGCGCAGAATGATCCGGCGGTGCGCGTGGTCGATCCGGCACCGCGGCTGTGTGATGACAAGGGCCTGTGCCACGCCGAACTCGGTGGGTACTCGCTGTACACCGATGACAATCACCTGTCCGAAGTCGGCGCGCGGTTTGTGGCGCCGATCCTTGAGCCGCTGTTTATCGGCCTGCAAGCCCGGGAAAACCTTGGCAAAGCGCAGACGAATGCAGCCAAGTAAGCAGCGACAGGCTGCCACAGGGCTGCATAGCAGGTAGGATGTACGCCTATTTTGAGGGTGCCATCGTCAATGAAATTCAAGGATCTTCGGGATTTCGTGCAGCAGCTTGAGCAGCGCGGAGAGTTGAAACGCATCCAGATTCCCGTCTCGCCGGTGCTGGAGATGACCGAGGTGTGCGACCGCACACTGCGGGCCAAGGGCCCGGCGCTGCTGTTCGAGAAACCGACCGGTTACGACATTCCGGTGCTCGGCAACCTGTTCGGCACCCCGGAGCGGGTGGCCATGGGCATGGGCGCCGAGTCGGTCAGCGAGCTGCGCGAGATCGGCAAGCTGCTGGCCTTCCTCAAGGAACCGGAGCCGCCGAAGGGTTTGAAGGACGCGTGGTCGAAACTGCCGATCTTCCGCAAGATCATCTCGATGGCGCCGAAAGTCGTCAAAGATGCGGTGTGCCAGGAAGTGGTCATCGAAGGCGACGACGTCGACCTGGCGATGCTGCCGGTGCAGACCTGCTGGCCTGGCGACGTCGGCCCGCTGATCACCTGGGGCCTGACCGTCACCAAAGGCCCGAACAAGGACCGCCAGAACCTCGGTATCTACCGTCAGCAAGTGATCGGCCGCAACAAGGTGATCATGCGCTGGCTCAGCCACCGTGGCGGTGCGCTGGACTTCCGTGAGTGGTGCGAGAAGCACCCGGGTCAGCCGTTCCCGGTGTCTGTGGCGCTGGGTGCAGACCCGGCGACCATTCTCGGTGCCGTGACGCCGGTGCCGGACAGCCTTTCCGAATACGCTTTCGCCGGCCTGTTGCGCGGCAATCGCACTGAACTGGTGAAGTGCCGTGGCAACGACCTGCAAGTGCCGGCCACTGCCGAGATCATCCTCGAAGGCGTGATCCATCCGGGCGAAATGGCCGACGAGGGCCCGTACGGCGACCACACCGGGTACTACAACGAAGTCGACAGCTTCCCGGTGTTCACCGTCGAACGCATCACCCACCGGATCAAGCCGATCTACCACAGCACCTACACCGGTCGTCCGCCGGATGAGCCGGCGATTCTCGGCGTGGCGCTGAACGAAGTGTTCGTGCCGATCCTGCAGAAGCAGTTTCCGGAAATCACCGACTTCTACCTGCCGCCCGAAGGCTGCTCGTACCGCATGGCCGTGGTGACGATGAAGAAGTCGTATCCGGGGCATGCCAAGCGCGTGATGCTCGGTGTCTGGTCGTTTTTGCGACAGTTCATGTACACCAAGTTCGTTATCGTCACTGACGACGATATCAACGCCCGGGACTGGAACGACGTGATCTGGGCCATCACCACGCGCATGGACCCCAAGCGCGACACGGTGATGATCGACAACACGCCGATCGACTACCTCGACTTCGCCTCGCCGGTGTCCGGCCTGGGCTCGAAAATGGGCCTGGATGCCACCCACAAATGGCCGGGTGAAACCACTCGCGAGTGGGGCCGTGTGATCGTCAAGGACGACGCCGTCACCCAGCGGATCGATGCCATCTGGAATCAGTTAGGAATAGATTGATGCGTGTAACCCTGCAGCCCTCCGGAGCGGTGCTTGAGATACGGCCCGGCGAGCGGATTCTCGATGGAGCGCGGCGCCTGGGCTACGACTGCCCGCAAAGCTGCCGCAACGGCAATTGCCATGTGTGTGCGGCGTTGCTGGTGGAAGGCCGGGTCGAACAGGCCGGCAAGGTGCACGACCACGGCGAGTTCTACACTTGCATAGCCGAGCCGCTGGAAGATTGCATCCTGCTGTGGGATGGCGTGCTCGCGTTGGGAGAACTGCCGGTGCGCAGCCTGTCGTGTCAGGTCATCGAATGCCGGGACGTCGGCGGCGACACCTGGCGCGTGCGTCTGCGGGCGCCGGCCGGCAAGCCGCCGCGTTATCACGCCGGGCAGTACCTGATGATCGAGCGTGAGAGCGGCGAGAAGTCGGCGTTCTCCATGGCCTCGGCGCCGCACGGCGGGCGCGACCTGGAAATCCACGTACTGGCCCGCGAAGCCAGTGCCCTGAGTCTGATCGAGCAACTACAGCGCAACCCGCTGGTGCGCGTCGAATTGCCGTTCGGTGACACTCACCTCGCCGAATTGCCTGACGGGCCGCTGGTGCTGATCGCCGCCGGTACCGGCATGGGCCAGATCCACAGCCTGATCGAACACTGCCGTGCCAACGGCTTCAAGCACCCGGTGCATCTGTATTGGGGTGTGCGTCGTCCGGAAGATTTCTACCAGATCGAGCATTGGGACGAATGGTTGAAGCTGCCCAATCTGTTCCTGCACAAAGTCGTCAGCGACCAGTGCGGTTGGGAAGGGCGCTGCGGGATGTTGCACCAGGCCGTGTGTGAAGACTTCGCCGATCTGAAGTCCCTGCACGTCTACGCCAGCGGCTCGCCGGCGATGGTCTACGGCACGCTGGATGCTCTGGTGGAAGCCGGCATGGATGCACACCAGATGCGCGCCGACGTATTTGCCTACGCGCCTCGATCCTGATCCGTGCGAATTGAGCCGCGCCCTCAGAAACGCACGCCGGTCGTCACCATCGCCGCATTGGCGCCGAGAAACACCAGCTCGGCGGCCAATGGGCCGTAGTGAGTGCCGACGGACGGAATGATCACCGGCGCAACGCCGTAGCGGTTCAGTGGAATCTTGTCCTTGTAATCACCGCGATAGCCCTGCAGCAGCCCACCCGTGACTTTCAGATACACCGGATACTCGCTGCTGTCATAGCGTTTGCCGGCATAGGCGTAATTTGATCGCTGGCGGAACGAGTTACGGAAAGTTGCCCCGCCAAATACCCAGCCGGAAGCCTGATTGCGTTCGATGCCGATCAAGTCCTGATGATTATTGTGTTCGGGGTCGGGCGAATAATGTCGGGTATAGACACTGGTCTGTGCATACCAGAAGCCCTGGTCTTTTTGAGTGTCATCCTCGGCCAGCGCCTGGTCGGTTTGAATCAATAGCAATGCGGCCAAAAGCCTTGGTTTCTTCATTGTGCAGCCTCGGTTAAACGGTATGGCTTGCGCCAGAGGAAGGCCGTTATACGTAGGCGTTCAGCGACGGGAAAGACAGAAAGTCCGACAGTTTAGTAGGAAGATTCCTGCGATTTCTTGAACCAATCCTGAACAAGCGAAGGCTTATGCATATTTCATTCGGGTATTTAAGATATTTCGGCAATGGTATTAGGCTATATAAAACCGCATAGCGTTGACTGATACACCCGGTTTAGCGCTATCGAGCAGGTCATACATCCTTTAGCACTTTTCGTTTTAGATTTACTGCTATATGTTCTATCGAACGAATTGCGCTTACATCTTGTAATACTTGCGGGGCCGAACACTTCCGTCATGACAGCCATAGAATCTGCTTTTCTGAATCTGGCTTATCCTCCGCGGCTCGATCTGGGGCCGCAGCTCACTCACGAACAACTTCTCGCTTCCATGCAATCGACCATGGCGCGCCACAAGGGCGGGCCGGTGTGGCTGTTCGCCTACGGGTCGCTGATCTGGCGCCCGGAATGTTCGGCGGTGGAGCGGGTGCGCGGGCGGGTGCATGGCTATCATCGCGGTTTGTATCTGTGGTCGCACGAGCACCGTGGGACGCCGGAAATGCCCGGGCTGGTGTTCGGTCTGGATCGTGGCGGTTCGTGCAGCGGCTTTGCCTATCGGCTGCCGGAAGAAAATCTCGACGCTGCGCTGTATGCACTGTGGAAACGCGAGATGCCGTTCCCGTCCTATCGTCCACACTGGCTCAACTGCCGTCTTGAGGACGGTAGCCAGGTTCAGGCGTTAGGGTTTGTTTTGGAGCGACACCTGCCCAGCTATGCTGGCAACTTGTCAGATCATGTGCTGAGTCAGGTGTTCGAAAGCGCTTGCGGGCGCTACGGCACCACTCGCGATTATGTCGAGCAGACCGCCCACGCCCTGCGCAGCCACGCCATGCCGGATCGAAATCTGGAGGCGCGGCTCAAGCGCTGCAAGTCAAAGGTCGATCAGGCGAGCGCCTCACGGCCCTGACTGGCGACTTTCTTGTGCCACAAGGTGGGTGCCAGGCAAACCATCGCCATGATGCAGCCGCCCACCAGCAGCACAAAGCCGCCGTCCCAGCCGAAATGGTCCACGGTGTAGCCCATCGCTGCACTGGCCGCGACCGATCCACCCAGATAACCAAACAGACCGGTGAAGCCTGCTGCAGTACCGGCGGCTTTCTTCGGTGCCAGTTCCAGCGCCTGCAAACCGGTCAACATCACCGGGCCATAGATCAGGAAGCCAATGGAGAACAGCGCGATCATGTCGATAGTCGGGTTGCCCGGCGGGTTGAGCCAGTAGACCAGCGTCGCCACGGTGACCAGCGCCATGAATACCATGCCGGTCAGGCCGCGATTGCCACGGAAGATCTTGTCTGACATCCAGCCACACAGCAGCGTGCCTGGAATACCGGCCCACTCGTAGAAGAAGTACGCCCACGACGTGGTGTCCACGGTGAAGTGCTTGGCTTCCTTCAGATACGTCGGGGCCCAGTCCAGTACGCCATAGCGCAGCAGGTAGACGAAGACGTTGGCCATGGCCACGTACCAGAGCATTTTGTTGCGCAGCACGTACTTGACGAAGATTTCCTTGGTGCTGAATTCGTCTTCGTGGCTGGCATCGTAGCCTTCGGGGTAATCGTTCTTGTACTGCTCGATTGGCGGCAGGCCAACCGATTGCGGGGTATCGCGCATGGTCATGAACGCGAACGCCGCCACACCCAGGGCCACGGCAGCCGGCACATAGAATGCCGCATGCCAGTCATTGAACAGGCCCATGCCGAGCAGGAACAACGGACCGATCAGGCCCCCACCCACGTTGTGCGCCACGTTCCACACCGACACCACGCCACCGCGCTCTTTCTGCGACCACCAGTGCACCATGGTCCGACCGCTCGGCGGCCAACCCATGCCCTGAGCCCAGCCGTTGATGAACAACAGAATGAACATCATGGTCACGCTGGACGTGGCCCACGGTGCGAAACCGAAGACGAACATCACGCCTGCCGAGATCAGCAAGCCGAACGGCAGGAAGTAACGTGGGTTGGAACGATCGGACACCAGGCCCATCAAGAACTTCGACAAGCCGTAAGCAATCGCGATGGCTGACATTGCCACACCTAACTGACCCCGGGTGTAGCCCTCGTCGATCAGGTACGGCATGGCCAGCGAGAAGTTTTTGCGCAGCAGGTAGTAACCGGCGTAACCAAAGAAGATACCGGCGAAGATCTGCCAGCGCAGGCGTCGGTAAGTACTGTCTATTTTTTCTTCAGGCAATGGAGCCTGATGTGCGGCAGGTCGAAAGAAAGCAAACATTCAAGAGCTCCAGATTTCTTGTTTTGACTGCGGATGCGAATGTTACAGTTTCGTTACCGAAAATAGCACCGGTTCGCATCGGCAAAACAGCGGAAAATGTTGGAAGTCGCATGTTCTTTTACGAACCTGTCGCTCAGCTGTAAGAACAGGGCGTTTTCACCCCTTATCAACATTGGGTGACTTAGACTCGCGGCCCGTTCAGCCGATTGATCAGCCGAGATAAGAAATGTCACTGAAGGTTCGCATGTTGGTGCCGAGATTTTTGGTGGCGGCTGGAATCGCCGTTGTCATGCTGATCTTGATCGTCACCGATCATCCGGCCCATTCCGGTCTGCGCAACGCCACGGTGCTGATCATTCGGCACGCGGAAAAGCCGGATGCGGGATCGCTACTCAATGCCCGCGGCGAACAGCGTGCGGCCGCCTACGTCGACTATTTCAATCCGCTGAAACTCGACGGCCAGACGCTCACCCCCCAGCGCTTGATCGCTGCCGGCGACACCCCGGAGAGTTCGCGCTCGCGCCTGACGCTGACGCCGCTGTCCGAGCGTTTGAAGCTGCCGATCGAGCAGCCCTACATCAATGGTGATCTCCATCAACTGGTCGGGTTGTTGCGCAAGAGCAATCAGGCGCCAACGGTGCTGATCGCCTGGCATCACGGCCATATCAATAAGCTGATCAAGGCGTTCGGCGGCGACGCGACAGCGCTGATGGGACAGGAAAAATGGCCGGATGATGTATTCGATTGGCTGATCGTCCTGCGCTTCGATGAGAACGGGCGACTGATCCCGTCTCGCAGCCATAAAGTGCAGGAACACCTGTTGCCGGGCGACCTCGCTGGTGCAAGCGGCGGCTAAACGTCCGTCAGAAAATGTACCTGAAGCCCTTTGCGCAGGGGGCTGGCCAGAATTCCCATCGAGATCAGGAAATGTCCTGCATCGCAAAGCGAAGCTGCGCCATTCAGTTAAAGGACCTTGCTCCGTAACCTTTCTGTAGTTGCCGAACAGGCATTTCACTAGGGAAGGGGCGGGATCATGCGATGGTTTTTTGCTGGGCTTTTATTGATGATCTTCAGCCTCGCGCTGGCAGCGGAAGGGTTGCTCATACCCGAAAACAATCCCATGCCGATTTACCCCAAGGTGTTGTCCAGAGCCGGGGTCGAAGGCGAGGTCAGGGTCAGCTTCATCGTCAAGGCGGATGGTTCTGTCAGCGGGATCAACATTGTGCAAAGTGCTCATCCCGACCTGGCTGAGGTGGTTAAAGATGCGGTAACACAGTGGCGATTCAAACCCTGGACAGTAGCGGGAGAGCGGCCGGCGGAGCAGTCGGTCGTTGCGCCGATAGTCTTTCGACTGGATCTGGATCAGCCGATCGACATCAATCAGTGGCTGAAGTCAGTTAAGTGTCACGTCATCAATGGCGGTTTCAGAAACATGCCAGAGCACGCGTTGGTTGACGCGAAGGTGTTCGACTACACCCGTGCGTACATTTCGAACGTGATCCACAAGAGTCAGTTGGCCGATGAACAGCGACGGGCGATCATCGCCGAGATGAACCGGCGCGTACCGATGATCGTCAGGGGCTGCCGGGAAAACCCTATGCGTAGATACATGAGTTTTCTGCCGGGAGAGGTTCGTGATTTGCTTTGACAGGTGGCGACGCAGCGCCGCTGAGGGCGACGCTGCGTCGCTGCTGTGCGCGGCTCAAGCCGGTTGCGGGAAGTCACCGGCCTGAAAAACTCAGCGCACCTGCACCACCACCTTGCCCACAGCCTTGCGTTGCCCCAGATCATTGATCGCCTGCGCCGCGTTGCTCAGCGGATACACCTGCGACACCAGCGGTTTCAACTTGCCCTCGGCGAACCAGCTGAACAACTGCTGGAAGTTCGCCGCGTTGTCCTGCGGCTGGCGCTGGGCGAAGGAGCCCCAGAACACGCCGACCACTGCCGCGCCCTTGAGCAGGGCAAGGTTGACCGGAAATTCGGGGATGCGCCCGCTGGCGAAGCCGACCACCAGCAAGCGGCCGTTCCAGGCGATCGCCCGAATGGCCTGGTCAAATAGGTCGCCGCCGACCGGGTCGTAGATCACGTCGGCGCCCTGACCGTCGGTGAGGCGTTTGATTTCGTCCTTGAGGCTGGTTTCGCTGTAGTTGATCAGTTCATCGGCGCCGGCGGCCTTGGCCACGGCGAGTTTTTCCGCGCTGCTGGCGGCGGCAATCACCCGGGCGCCCATGGCTTTGCCGATTTCCACCGCCGCCAGACCGACGCCGCCGGAAGCGCCGAGCACCAGCAGGGTCTCGCCCGGTTGCAGGTTCGCGCGCTGCTTGAGGGCGTGCATCGAAGTGCCGTAGGTCATGCTGAACGCCGCAGCGGTATTGAAATCCATCGACGTCGGGATCGGCAGCACGTTGTAGCCCGGCACCGCGACCTGTTCGGCGAAGCTGCCCCAGCCGGTCAGGGCCATGACCCGGTCGCCGACTTTCAGATGGCTGACTTTCTCACCGACGGCGCTGACCACGCCGGCCGCTTCGCCCCCCGGAGAAAACGGGAAGGGCGGCTTGAACTGATACTTGCCCTCGATGATCAGCGTGTCCGGGAAGTTGACCCCGGCGGCGTGCACCTCCAGCAGGATTTCGTTCTTCTTCGCGACAGGACTGGCGACGTCTTCCAGCACCAGCGATTCGGCAGGGCCGAAGGCTTTGCACAGCACGGCTTTCATCAGGGCTATTCCTTTGGGAGTGATGGCCGATAAGTGTAGGTGTGTCAGTCAACGGGTCAACGAGCATGCCCGACCCTGATAGTCAGCCATAAGCTTGTGCTTGCGCGGCGGGTCGTTATGCTAGGCCGCAAACCGGATAAGGAGCGAATTGTGAAAGCGTGGATCATGTTGTTGCTGGCCCTGTCTCTGCCTGTGGCAGCGCTGGCCGAAGAAGCCAAAGAAGGCGAGGCGCCGAAGGTCAACTACATCACCCTGAGCCCGCCGTTCGTGGGCAATTACGGGCTGGACGGCACGCCGAAGCTCAAGGTCTACAAGGCCGATGTGGCGCTGCGTGTGACTGGCGACGAGGCGACCAAACTGGTCAAGGCCAACGAGCCGCTGATCCGCAATCAACTGGTGGCGCTGTTCACTCAGCAGACGACCGAGGCGATGGGCAGCATCGAAGGCAAGGAGAAGCTGCGTCAGGAAGCGCTGAAGCAGACCCAGCAAGTGATGAACGACGAGACCGGCAAGCCGGTGGTTGAAGACCTGTTGTTCAACAACTTGATCATTCAGTAAGAAATTCGTTGTCCGGACGGGCCTCTTCGCGAGCAAGCCCGCTCACACAGTGGTTTGTCGTGTCACATGAATGTGTGATCACCGCGCAACCCTGTGGGAGCGGGCTTGCTCGCGAAAGCGATCCAACAGTCGCGAAATGATCAGGGTTTGAGCGCGATCACCGCAGCCCATTGCTCCGCCGTCACTGGCATCACCGACAGCCGAGAACCCTTCTGCACCAACGGCATCTCCGCCAGCGCAGTCTGCGGCTTCAGATAATCCAGCTTCAATACCCGGGCAAACGTCTCGACATGCGCAACATCAATCGCAGTCCAGGCGTTTTTATCGGGTGTGGCCTTCGGGTCGAAGTAATGGCTCTCGGGTTCCAGTGCGGTGGGATCCGGGTACGCCGCCTCGATTATTTTGCCGATCCCGGCGATACCCGGCTCCGGGCAACTGGAGTGGTAGAAAAAGAACTCATCGCCGACCGCCATCGCCCGCAGGAAATTGCGCGCCTGATAGTTGCGAACCCCGTCCCAGCGCGCTTTGCCGAGTTTCTCCAGATCTTTGATCGAGAGTTCGTCGGGCTCGGATTTCATCAGCCAATAGGCCATGTCTTTTGCTCCTCAAGCGGTCATTGGGCAGGTTGTCGGGCAATTTTATGACAAACCGACGGTCGGTTGACGTCAGCGTTTGCGCCGAGGTTCACGTTGTCGCAAAATGCCGGCCTTTAAAGCTTGACGCTGCTGCACGGCCTACGAATGGAAACCGCTGCTGTCATCGTGATGATGTGCCTTGAGGGGGGCAATCGATGAAACGCAAACCGGATTTGCTATGGACTTTGGTTATTTTGTTCGGCCTTGGCGTCGTGACCACCGGTTACGCGCAAAGTCTGTGGACGAGCAAGACCGATGCTCCGGTTGAAGTCGCGCAACAGGTCCAACAGTCGACCGCCTTCAAGCGCTGAAACTGCCTTCCCGACGCCGCTGATCTGCGCGGCGTCTATCCCGCGAAATACCACGCCTTATCGGTGACCGTGCCCTGCAACGGTACATCCCAGCTGGCCTGCGCCAGGCGTTCGACTTTCTGACATTCATGGGCCAGGCCCAGCAACGTCGGCTTGCGCCAGTTTTTGCGCCGGACCAGGTACGCCAGACTGCGATCGTAGAATCCGCCGCCCATCCCCAGGCGTCCGCCAGCATCGTCAAACCCCACCAGTGGCAACAACACCAGATCCAGGGTCCAGACCTTGCGCTGATGGGCCAGATTGGCCCGCGGTTCGAGAATGCGGAAGCGGTTGGGCTTGAGCTTGTCGCCGGGGCGAATCCGCTGGAACACCATTTTGGTTCGCGGCCAGGCGCTGAGCACCGGCAGGTAGGTGGCCTTGCCGCGACGCTGGGCTTCGCGCAGCAGCAGGCGCGGGTCGATTTCACCGTCGGTGGGCAGGTACAGAGAGATATGTCGGGCCCGGCGAAAGTGCGGGTCTTGCGCCAGTTGCCGGAACAGGCCTTTGGCGGCCTGCCGTTGTTCACCGGGAGTCAGTGCACGGCGCGCCTTGCGCAGCAGGCGGCGGAGTTGCGGGCGGGGCAGCAGCGCAGGTTCGGTCATGGTTCGGCTTCGGCAGGTGAGGGCGAAAACGCACGCATAAAAAATCCGATGCCGGCAAAAACCGGCATCGGATTCGAATCAGGCTCCCCGGATGAACCGCTGTCAACTTAGCCCTTGAACCCGAAAGTTCAAGGTGGAAGATGCAGTAGACTTTAAGGCTTTCCGTCTGGCGGACATGCACACCAGCCCAACGTGCAACTTCCAGGGTAGTGCGAATCGGCTCAGGGACATCGTCAACTGGCAAGCACCCCAGGGAGTGCGGCGAGTATACCTCAAGCGGCCTGGCGAATCAGCCCTTGCTGATGTCCGGATCGTCGGCCAGCACCAGATCGACACGATCGAGCAAGTCGCGCACCTGTTCACGGGTCGAGCCGCTGGCCTGGATGTCCGGGCGCTCTTCTTTGTGCAAGAGGTCGTGGGTGATGTTCAGCGCGGCCATCACCGCAATACGGTCGGCGCCGATGACTTTGCCGCTGCTGCGGATCTCGCGCATCTTGCCGTCCAGGTAGCGGGCGGCGCTGACCAGATTGCTGCGTTCTTCCTGGGGGCAGATGATCGAATATTCTTTGTCGAGGATCTGCACGGTAACGCTATTGCTTGAACTCATGAGTCTTGCTCCAGGGCCTTGAGGCGCGAAATCATCGATTCGACCTTACGCCGGGCGATTTCGTTTTTTTCAATGAGGTGAGCGCGTTCCTCGCGCCAGGTCTTTTCCTGAGCTAGTAAGAGTGCGTTTTGACTCTTTAGTTGCTCGACTCGGGTAATCAGCTTCTCGAGTCTGGCCATCAGCGCTTGCAGGTCGGTGTCTTCCATTGTGTCCACTGAATTCATCTGATGGGCGGCAGGCGCCTGGCTGGCGGACAGCCTTTAATAGTCTTGGCGAGTCTGTCGATGTAGGATACAAGGCCTTCATTCTAGACATAGCGCCGTCTGGCGCCTAGCTGCCCATGACCATTGCGAATTCCCCGTACCAAGCCTTTGCCACCCTGCTGACTTCCAGCGGCCACAACGTCTCGCCTGCCGAACTGCATGGCCTGCTGCTCGGCCGCAGCTGCGCCGGTGCCGGATTCAACGCCGACGAGTGGCTGATCGATGCCGCCGAACTTCTGGAAAACGAGCCACAGGACAACGTCCGCAACGCCCTGATCGGCCTGCAAGAGATGGTCAAGGGTGAGTTGACCGGCAGTGACGTCACCGTCGTTCTGCTGTTGCCGACCGATGACGCACCGCTGGCCGACCGCGCCGCCGCACTGGGCCAATGGTGCCAGGGCTTCCTCAGCGGTTTCGGCCTGAACTGCCGCGACAGCAGCATGCTCAGCACCGAAGCCACCGAAGTGCTGCAGGATCTGGCGGCGATCTCCCAGGTGCAAGACGCTCTGGAAGAATCCGAAGACGGCGAAAGCGACTACATGGAAGTCATGGAATACCTGCGCGTCGCACCGCTGCTGCTGTTCTCGGAAACCAAAAAAGCCGACGTGCCGCCAGCCGCCAAGCCGTCGCTGCATTAATCGCGTGCCAGGGAAAGCCATCTGCCCATGATCCATATCCCCAAAGCGGAATACAGCCGTCGCCGCAAGGCCCTGATGGCGCAGATGGAACCCAACAGCATCGCGATCCTGCCCGCCGCCGCGGTCGCGATCCGCAACCGCGACGTCGAGCACGTCTACCGCCAGGACAGCGACTTCCAGTACCTCAGCGGATTCCCCGAGCCACAGGCGGTCATCGTCCTGATGCCCGGCCGCGAGCACGGCGAGTACGTGCTGTTCTGCCGTGAACGCAATGCCGAACGCGAGTTATGGGACGGCCTGCGCGCAGGGCAGGAAGGTGCGATCCGTGATTACGGCGCCGACGACGCGTTCCCCATTACCGACATTGACGACATTCTCCCGGGCCTGATCGAAGGCCGCGACCGGGTGTATTCGGCGATGGGCAGCAACCCGGAATTTGATCGCCACCTGATGGACTGGATCAATGTGATCCGCTCCAAGGCACATCTGGGCGCCCAGCCACCGAACGAATTCGTTGCCCTGGATCACCTGCTGCACGACATGCGCCTGTATAAATCGGCGGCAGAGGTGAAGGTGATGCGCGAAGCCGCACGGATTTCCGCGCAGGCGCATATCCGGGCGATGCAGGCCAGCCGGCCGGGGTTTTACGAATACAGCCTCGAAGCCGAGCTCGATTACGAGTTCCGCAAGGGCGGCGCGAAGATGCCGGCCTACGGTTCGATCGTCGCTGCCGGGCGCAACAGCTGCATCCTGCATTACCAGCAGAATGACGCGCTGCTCAAGGACGGCGATCTGGTGTTGATCGACGCTGGTTGCGAGATCGACTGCTACGCCAGCGACATCACCCGCACGTGGCCGGTCAACGGCAAGTTCTCTGCCGAGCAGAAGGCGATCTACGAACTGGTGCTGGCCTCGCAGGAAGCCGCATTCGCTGAAATCGCCCCGAACAAAAACTGGAATCAGGCGCACGAAGCCACGGTCAGGGTGATTACCGCAGGCCTGGTCAAGCTCGGAATCCTGCAAGGCGAGGTCGATGAGTTGATCGCGACCGAAGCCTATAAAGCGTTTTACATGCACCGTGCCGGCCATTGGCTGGGCATGGATGTGCACGACGTCGGCGAATACAAGGTCGGCGGCGAATGGCGAGTGCTGGAGGTCGGCATGGCGCTGACCGTCGAGCCGGGCATCTACATTGCCCCGGACAACCAGAACGTAGCGAAGAAATGGCGCGGCATTGGCGTGCGCATCGAGGATGACGTGGTAGTGACCAAGACCGGTTGTGAAATATTGACCAGCGGCGTACCGAAAACCGTCGCCGAAATCGAAGCGCTGATGGCGCAAGCACGGACACACGCGGCATGAGTCGAGTCAATCTGGCAATCATCGGTGGCGGCCTGGTCGGCGCCAGTCTGGCGCTGGCCTTGCAGGCCGGGGCCAAGGCGCGTGGCTGGAAAATCGTCCTGATCGAACCGTTCGCCCCCGGCGACAGCTGGCAGCCGAGCTACGACGCACGTTCGTCGGCGCTGTCCTTCGGTTCCCGGCAGATCTATCAACGGCTGGGCGTGTGGCAGGAGATTTCCCGCCGCGCCGAGCCGATCAAACAGATTCACGTGTCCGACCGTGGTCGCTTCTCCACCGCCCGTCTGTCGGCGATGGAAGAGGGCGTGCCGGCGCTCGGTTATGTGGTGGAGAACGCCTGGCTCGGCCAGTGCCTGTGGCAGCATCTGGATAAAGACGTGATCAGCTGGCGCTGCCCGGCGGAAGTCACGCGCATGGAGCCGCTGCCCGACGGCTATCGCCTGACCCTCAACGATGAAACAACCGTCGAGTGCGATCTGGCGGTGCTCGCCGATGGTGGTCGCTCTGGTCTGCGCGAGCAACTGGGCATCAACGTGCGCAAGCGTCCGTACAACCAGAGCGCACTGATCGCCAACATCACCCCGAGCGAAGCGCACAACGGTATGGCCTTCGAGCGTTTCACCGACGAAGGGCCGATGGCCTTGCTGCCGCTGCCAGACAACCGTTGCGCGCTGGTCTGGACCCGTCTGGGCATGGACGCGCAACGCCTGGCCGATTTGAGCGAACGCGATTTCCTCAGTGAACTGCAGGGTGTTTTCGGCTACCGCCTCGGCACCCTGAAACAGGTCGGTGCGCGGCATCTGTATCCGTTGTCACTGGTCGAGGCCGAGGAGCAAGTGCGCTCGCATCTGGCCGTGCTGGGCAATGCCGCGCACAGCCTGCACCCGATTGCCGGACAGGGCTTCAACCTGTCGTTGCGTGATGCCGATGCCTTGGCCGCTGCGCTGCTTGCCAGCGACAAACCGCTGGGCGACTTCCCTACATTGCAGGCCTATCGCGAGCGGCAGCGTCTGGATCAGGAGCTCACCGTGGGCTTCTCCGATCAGGTCACCCGACTGTTCGGCAGCACCCAGCCGCTGGTCTCGCTGGGCCGCAACATCGGCCTGCTCGGTCTCGATCTGTTGCCACCGGCCAAGCGCTGGTTTGCTCGTCAGGCCATGGGGCTGGGGACGCGGCCGGATGCTTGAGCGGCGGGTCGGCACTTTCACTTTCAGCAGCGCGCCGCCAACTGGCGCGCTCGCTAAACCCCTTTACGTGCGGCTCAAGCCGCAAGCGAGACAGGCTTAAGCATGGAAATGCGCGCAGATCTGCTGATTGTCGGAGCCGGAATGGTCGGCAGCGCCCTCGCGTTGGCGTTGCAGGACAGCGGCCTGGAAGTGTTGCTGCTCGACGGCAGCCCGCTGAGCGTCAAACCGTTCGATGCCGCCGCGCCGTTCGAGCCGCGAGTGAGCGCCTTGTCGGCGGCCAGTCAGCGGATTCTCGAACGCCTCGGCGTCTGGGACGGTATCGCCCAGCGTCGCAGCAGCCCGTACACCGACATGCACGTGTGGGACGGCAGCGGCACCGGACAGATTCATTTTTCGGCGAGCAGTGTGCATGCCGAAGTGCTCGGTCATATCGTCGAAAACCGCGTGGTGCAGGATGCCTTGCTCGATCGTTTGCACGATTGCGATCTGGGCATGCTGGCCAACGCACGGCTGGAGCAGATGCGCCGCTCCGGCGACGACTGGCTGCTGACCCTGGCCGATGGCCGGCAGTTGCGTGCGCCGCTGGTGATTGCCGCGGACGGCGCCAACTCGGCGGTGCGCCGCCTGACCGGCGTCGCCACCCGCGAGTGGGATTACCTGCACCACGCCATCGTCACCAGTGTGCGCAGCAGCAAGCCACACCGGATGACCGCGTGGCAGCGCTTCACCGATCACGGGCCGCTGGCGTTTCTGCCGCTGGAACGTGACGGGCAGCAGGACTGGTGCTCGATCGTCTGGTCGACCACCCCGAGTGAAGCCGAACGCCTGATGGCGCTGGATGAAACCGCATTCTGCCGTGAGCTGGACCGGGCGTTCGAAGGCTGCCTGGGCGAGGTGATCAGCGCTGATCCGCGCCTGTGCGTGCCGTTGCGTCAACGGCATGCCAAGCGCTACGTCGCCGAAGGGCTGGCGCTGATAGGTGATGCGGCGCATACCATTCACCCGTTGGCCGGGCAGGGTGTGAACCTGGGCTTCCTCGATGCAGCGGTGCTGGCTGAAGTGCTGTTGCAGGCTGCCGAACGTGGTGAGCGTCTGGCCGATGTGAAAGTGCTGAGCCGCTACGAACGCCGGCGCATGCCGCATAACCTGGCGCTGATGGCGGCGATGGAGGGCTTCGAGCGTCTGTTCCAGGCCGATCCGCTGCCGCTGCGCTGGTTGCGTAATGCCGGGTTGAAGCTGGTGGAGCAGATGCCGGAGGCGAAGGCGTTGTTTGTGCGTGAGGCGCTGGGGTTGACCGGCGACCTGCCAGCGCTGGCCAAACCCTGAAGGCAATTATTTCTTTGTGGCGAGGGAGCTTGCTCCCGCTGGGCTGCGAAGCGGCCCCAAAAGCCATTGTGGCAGCATTGGGAGTCCTTCGGCCTCCAGCGGGAGCAAGCTCCCTCGCCACAGAGGCCAGCAATTTGGAATTCATGCAACATCTGGTAACTCCTTGCTCAAGTGTTCGATTGAGCTGGTAAATGTGAGTCCTTATCATTTGGCCCACATTTTCCGACCGAGAGACCACTCCCATGTTGGCACCCAAGCGTCTTCTGACCGCACTGGCCCTGACCCTGATCGGCAGCGCCACCGCCCAGGCCGCCGACGAGGTGGTGGTCTACTCCTCGCGTATCGATGAGCTGATCAAACCGGTATTCGACGCCTATACCGCGAAAACCGGGGTGAAGATCAAGTTCATCACCGACAAGGAAGCGCCGCTGATGCAGCGCATCAAGGCCGAAGGCGAGAACGCCACCGCCGACCTGCTGCTCACCGTCGACGCCGGCAACCTCTGGCAGGCCGAGCAGATGGGCATCCTGCAGCCGTTCACCTCGAAAACCATCGACAGCAACATTCCTGCGCAATACCGCTCCTCCACGCATGCCTGGACCGGCCTGAGCCTGCGCGCGCGGACCATCGCCTATTCCACCGAACGGGTGAAACCGGGCGAGTTGACCACCTACGAAGCGCTGGCCGACAAGAATTGGGAAGGGCGCCTGTGCCTGCGCACGGCGAAGAAGGTCTACAACCAGTCGCTGACCGCGACCATGATCGAAGTGCACGGCGCCGAGAAGACCGAGAAGATCCTCAAGGGCTGGGTCAACAACCTGTCCACCGATGTGTTCTCCGATGACGTCGCAGTGCTGGAGGCGATCAATGCCGGCCAGTGCGACGTCGGCATCGTCAACACCTACTACTACGGTCGTTTGCACAAGCAGAAGCCGGACTTGCCGGTGAAACTGTTCTGGCCGAATCAGGCCGATCGCGGCGTGCACGTGAACCTGTCGGGCATCGGCCTGACCAAGCATGCGCCGCACCCGGAAGCAGCCAAGGCGCTGGTGGAGTGGATGACCACGCCTGAGGCGCAGAAGATCTTCGCTGACGTGAATCAGGAATTCCCGGCCAACCCGGCGGTGAAACCTTCGGAGGAAGTGGCGGCTTGGGGCCAGTTCGTCGCTGATACCTTGCCGGTGGAAGTGGCGGGCAAGCGTCAGGCGGAAGCGATCCGGATGATGGATCGGGCGGGTTGGAACTGAGTATTTGCCGGTCGCTGTGTTCGCTCAAGATCGCTGCCCTCACCCCAGCCCTCTCCCGGGGGAGAGGGAGCCGATCTCCATGGCTTTCAAGACCGGAGCTCGGCTCGATGTATCAGGTCGGCGTAAATCGAAAGATCACCACGTTCAGTCCCCTCTCCCTCCGGGAGAGGGTTAGGGTGAGGGCAGCAATCTCGAGCTGAAACACCTGAATCAGAACCACCAACCACCCCTCAGAGTCCCAAAAGTGGCCCACCCCGCCCAACGCCGCTGGTATCCCATCGTCCTCGCCATCGCCGCGCTGGTGCTGTTGCCCCTGAGTGTCCTGCTGCTGTCGTGGCAGACCATCGATCAGCAAATCTGGTCGCACCTGTGGGAAACCCAGATGCCGCGCCTGCTGGGCAACACGTTGACGCTGGTGCTTGGCGTCGGCGTCGGCGTGACGCTGCTCGGTGTCAGTCTGGCGTGGCTCACCAGCCTCTGCGAATTTCCCGGACGGCGCTGGCTCGACTGGGCGCTGATGCTGCCCTTCGCCATCCCCGCCTACGTGCTGGCGTTCGTCTTCGTTGGCTTGCTGGATTTCGCCGGCCCGGTGCAAACGCTGCTGCGTGAGTGGTTCGGCAGCGGCTTGCGCCTGCCACGGGTACGCTCCACCGGCGGGGTGATCGTGGTGCTGGTGCTGGTGTTTTATCCCTACGTTTACCTGCTGGCGCGCACCGCGTTTCTTGCGCAGGGCAAAGGCCTGATGGAAGCGGCGCGGGTACTCGGTCAGTCGCCCTGGCAGGCGTTCTGGCGGGTGGCGTTGCCGATGGCGCGTCCGGCAATTGGCGCCGGTGTCGCACTGGCGCTGATGGAGACGTTGGCGGATTTCGGCGCGGTGTCGGTGTTCAACTTCGACACCTTCACCACCGCCATCTACAAGACCTGGTACGGCTTCTTCAGCCTGCCGAGCGCGGCGCAACTGGCCAGCCTGTTGCTGCTGGTGGTGATGCTGGTGCTGTACGGCGAGCGACGCGCGCGCGGCGCCAACCGGGCAAGCAACGAGCGACCACGGGTCAAGGCGCTGTATCAACTGCGCGGACTCAAAGCGTTCGCGGCGACCGGTTGGTGCCTGGTGGTGTTTGCCTGCGCGTTCGTGATTCCGCTGCTGCAACTGCTGGTGTGGTTCTGGCAGCGCGGGCGCTTCGATCTGGATGAGCGTTATGCCGGGCTGATCCTGCACACCCTGTATCTGGGCGCTATGGCGGCGTTGATCACCGTCAGCGTCGCGCTGTTGCTGGCGTTTGCCCGACGTCTGGCGCCGACCCGGGCGATCCGTTCCGGAGTCAGTCTGGCCAATCTCGGTTATGCGCTGCCGGGTTCGGTGCTGGCAGTGTCGATCATGCTGGCGTTCAGTTATCTCGACCGCGCACTGGTGATTCCGCTGTCGGGCTGGCTCGGCGGCGCCGGCAAGCCGCTGCTGCTGGGCAGTCTGGCGGCGTTGCTGATGGCCTATCTGGTGCGCTTTATCGCGGTGGCCTACGGGCCGCTGGAAAACAGTCTGGCGCGTATACGGCCTTCATTGCCCGAAGCGGCACGTAGTCTGGGTGTCAGTGGGCCGCGACTGTTTTTCAAAGTGTATCTGCCGCTGTTGCTGCCCGGCACGCTGAGCGCGGCGTTGCTGGTGTTTGTCGATGTACTCAAGGAAATGCCCGCCACCCTGCTGATGCGCCCGTTTGGCTGGGACACGCTGGCCGTGCGGATCTTTGAAATGACCAGCGAGGGCGAGTGGGCGCGTGCATCGCTGCCGGCGCTGACCCTGGTGTTGGTTGGTTTATTGCCGGTCATCGGCCTGATCCGCCGCTCGGCGCACCGAAACACTTAGTAGTGAGTCCTGAATCATGCGGCTACAATGCGCGGCATTCGGTGCGGTTCGTCTGATAGACCCGTTCGCTGAAATCGGCTGGAAGCCTTCTATTTCGTGGCTTTCACCCCGTACAGCGGCTGTCCGCACCTTCGCCACGCCCGGAAGGAGAAACCCATGGGACAGCGTACGCCTCTGTATGACCTGCATCTTGCCCTCGGCGCGAAGATGGTCGATTTTGGCGGTTGGGACATGCCACTGCATTACGGCTCGCAGGTCGAGGAACACCACGAGGTGCGCCGCGATTGCGGGGTGTTCGATGTTTCCCACATGACCGTGATCGACGTTGATGGCCCCCAGGCCAAGGCCTGGCTGCAGCATTTGCTGGCCAATGACGTCGAACGCCTGCACCGCCCCGGCCGTGCGCTCTACAGCACCATGCTCAACGAGCGTGGCGGCATCGTCGACGACATGATTGTCTATCGCCTCGAAGACCGTTATCGCCTGGTGTTCAACGCCTCCACCCGCGACCAGGATCTGGCGTGGATGCAGGCGCATGTCGCCGGTTACGAGGTGCAACTGCACGAACGCCAGGAACTGGCGATGCTCGCCATTCAAGGCCCGCAGGCCCGGCACAAGATTGCCGAACTGGTGACCCAGTCCCGCGCCGCACTGATCCAGCACCTCAAACCGTTCGAAGCCGAAGTCGATGGCGACTGGTTCATTGCGCGCACCGGTTACACCGGTGAAGACGGGCTGGAAATCGCCTTGCCGGCCGGGCAGGCACCGGGCTTCTTCAACGATCTGGTCGGCGCCGGCATTTCTCCCATCGGTCTCGGTGCCCGCGATACGCTGCGGGTCGAGGCCGGGATGAACCTCTACGGCCAGGACATTCATCAAGATGTCTCGCCGCTGGCGTCCAATATGGCCTGGAGCATTGCCTGGGAACCGGCCTCGCGGCAGTTCATAGGCCGTGCTGCGCTGGAAGCGGAAAA
Source organism: Pseudomonas sp. RSB 5.4 (assembly GCF_037126175.1). Taxonomy (NCBI): domain Bacteria; kingdom Pseudomonadati; phylum Pseudomonadota; class Gammaproteobacteria; order Pseudomonadales; family Pseudomonadaceae; genus Pseudomonas; species Pseudomonas sp. RSB 5.4. Next base: position 4,268,298 of record NZ_CP146986.1, on the reverse strand, counting down.
AGCTGCCGGTGTTGCGCACAAACTGGTGGGGCTGGTGCTTGAGGAGCGGGGTGTTTTGCGCGCCCATCAAGTGGTTCGTATCGCCGATGTTGGCGAAGGAGAGATCACCAGTGGTAGTTTCTCTCCTACGCTAAGCAAATCGATTGCCCTGGCGCGTGTTCCGATGGCCACAGCCGACCGCGCCGAAGTGGAAATCCGTGGCAAGTGGTATCCGGTACGAGTGGTCAAACCGACCTTCGTGCGCCATGGCAAAACCTTGATCTAACCTTTTCCGGCGGGCCTGACCGCTGACAATTTCTTGAGGACACCGAGCATGAGCAATATCCCCGCTGAACTGCGTTTTGCCGAAAGTCATGAGTGGGCGCGTCTGGAAGCCGACGGCACCGTTACCGTGGGCATCAGCGATCACGCGCAGGAAGCGCTGGGCGATGTGGTGTTCGTTGAACTGGCCGAAGTCGGCAAGGTGTTTGCTGCCGGTGAGGCTGCCGGTGTTGTCGAGTCGGTGAAGGCCGCGTCCGACATCTACTCCCCGGTCGGCGGTGAAGTGATCGCGGTCAACGAAACGCTGGCTGACTCGCCGGAAGAACTGAACAACGATCCGTACGCCGCATGGATCTTCAAGCTCAAGCCAAGCGACAAGGCCGAGCTGGACAACCTGCTGGACGCTGCTGCCTACAAGGCTGCCATCGGCGAATAAGCAGACTGTAATACTGCAAAAGCCCCGATCTCTCGGGGCTTTTTTGTAGGCGTCGATCAGGCGTCGCGCAATACCGCTTTCACTGCCGCCACCGAACGCTCGACGTCGTCCTTGGTCATGGTGGTGAACATCGGCAATGACACGATCAAGCGTCCAACGCGCTCGGCAACTGGCAACATGCCTTCCTTGAACCCGCGCTCGCGGTACAGGCTCAGCAAGTGGATCGGCGGGTAGTGATAGCCGATGCCGATGCCTTTGGCCTGCATCTGCTCCATGAACGTGGCGCGGGCCGGCAAGCCGTCCTTGCGTTCCGGCAGGACCAGCTGGAACAGGTGCCAGTTGCTCTGGGTGAAATCCGCTGGCGGCAGTTGCGCGCCATAGGTCGCTTCAAAGTCATCGCCAAAACATTTGAAGTAGTGCCGGGCCAGTGCCTGACGATGGGCGGTCAGCGCCTCGATATGCGCGAATTGACCCAGGCCGATGGTGGCGGCGACGTCGGTCATGTTGAACTTGCCGCCGAGCACGTCGACGTCCAGACCATCGAAGCCGTTGCGGGTCACGCCTTGCAAGCGGTACTTCTCCGCCAGCCGTGCTTCTTCCGGGGTGTTCAGCACCAGACAGCCGCCCTCGGAGCAGGTGACGTTCTTGTTCGCCTGGAAACTGAACGAGACGAAATCGCCGGTGGCGCCGATGCGCTGACCGTTCCAGCTCGAACCCAGGGCCTGAGCGGCGTCTTCGACAATGCGCAAGTTGTGTTTGCGGGCGATGGCGTACAAGCGTTCCATGTCCACCGGCAGGCCGGCGAGGTACACCGGAATCACCGCTTTGGTGCGCGGGGTGATGGCCGCTTCCAACTGGTCCAGATCGATATTGCGGGTCACCGGATCGATGTCGGCAAACACTGGTGTGGCGCCGACTTCGAGGATCACGTTGGCGGTGGCGACCCAGGAAATCGGCGTGGTGATCACTTCGTCACCCGGGCCGATGCCGGCGATGCGCAAGGCGATTTCCATGGTGCAGGTGCCGGAGTTGAAGGTGCGCACCGGGCGCCCGCCGAAGTATTCCGACAGTTGTGCTTCAAAGGCCTGGACCTTCGGCCCGCTGGTGATCCAGCCGGAGCGCAGCACATCGCCGACGGCGGCAATCGTGGCTTCATCAATGACAGGTTTGGAAAACGGCAGGAACGGCAGTTGGCTCATGAGGATTCGATCATCCGAAAGTTGGACGCCTGATGCAGGCGCTACAGCATGCCCCGGAACCCCCTGTGCCGCCAAGCCGTGCGCGTCGGTATCGGCTGCTATGCTGGTTTGACCGTGTTGCATTGACGCCGAGCGCCAGCCAAGAGAGAGCCCGTCATGTCCCAGTTGCCATCCTTGAGCCAGTTACGCGACCCCGAAGCCTTCCTGCGCCGCCATTTGGGCCCCGACGCCACCGAACAACAGGCAATGCTCGACAGCCTCGGCCTCGGCAGCCGGGTCGAACTGATCGAGCAGACGGTGCCGCCGGGCATTCGTCTGAATCGGGCGCTGGATTTGCCGCCGGCCCTCGACGAACAGGCGGCGCTGGCCAAACTGCGCGGGTATGCCGAGCAGAACCAGGTGTGGACCAGCCTGATCGGCATGGGTTACCACGGCACGCTGACGCCAACCGTCATCTTGCGTAACGTGCTGGAAAATCCCGGCTGGTACACCGCGTACACCCCGTATCAACCGGAGATCGCCCAGGGCCGTCTCGAAGCGTTGTTGAATTTCCAGCAACTGACCATCGACCTCACCGGACTTGAACTGGCCAACGCCTCGTTGCTCGACGAAGCCACGGCCGCCGCGGAAGCCATGGCGCTGGCCAAGCGTGTGGCGAAGTCGAAGAGCAATCTGTTTTTCGTTGATGAAAACTGTCATCCGCAGACCATTTCCGTGGTGCAGACCCGCGCCGAAGGCTTCGGTTTCGAGCTGATCATCGACGCTGTGGATAACCTCGGCCAGCATCAGGTGTTCGGCGCGTTGCTGCAGTATCCCGACACACACGGCGAGATCCGTGATCTGCGCCCGGTGATTGATCAGCTGCACGCGCAGCAGGCGCTGGCCTGTGTCGCCACCGATCTGCTGAGTTTGTTGCTGTTGACGCCGCCAGGTGAGCTGGGCGCGGATGTGGTGTTCGGTTCGTCCCAGCGCTTTGGTGTACCCATGGGCTACGGTGGCCCGCACGCGGCGTTTTTCGCCAGCCGCGAGGAATACAAACGGGCGATTCCCGGGCGGATCATCGGCGTGTCAAAAGACGCTCGTGGCAATGTCGCGTTGCGCATGGCCCTGCAAACCCGTGAGCAACATATTCGCCGGGAGAAGGCCAACTCGAACATCTGCACCGCGCAGGTGCTGCTGGCCAACATCGCCAGTTGCTACGCGGTGTATCACGGGCCGCAAGGCTTGAAACGCATTGCCCAGCGGGTTCATCGGCTGACCTGCATCCTGGCGGCGGGCCTGGAGCGCCATGGCCTGCAGCGGGTCAACGGGCAGTTTTTCGACACCCTCACGCTGGAGGTGGGCGGCGCGCAGAGCGCGATCATCGACAGCGCCAGGGCCGCGCAGATCAACCTGCGGATTCTCGGCCGTGGCCGAGTGGGGTTGAGCCTCGACGAGACTTGCGATGCAAACACGGTGGCCAAACTATTTGATGTGCTGTTGGGCGCCGATCATGGGCTGAACGTCGACGAAATTGATGCAGAAGAGCTGGTTTCCGGGATTCCCGAGCACCTGCAACGCAACACGCCGTACCTGCGCCATCCAGTGTTCAATGCGCATCACAGCGAAACCGAGATGCTGCGCTACCTCAAGCAACTGGAGAACAAGGATCTGGCGCTCAACCAGTCGATGATCCCGCTGGGCTCCTGCACCATGAAACTCAATGCCACCAGCGAGATGATCCCGATCACCTGGCCGCAGTTCGCCAACCTGCACCCGTTTGCGCCTCGGGAGCAGGCGGTCGGTTACACCTTGATGATCGAAGAACTGCAGCGCTGGTTGTGCGCGATCACCGGGTTCGATGCGATCTGCATGCAGCCTAACTCCGGAGCTCAGGGCGAATACGCCGGGCTGCTGGCGATTCGCAAATATCACGAGAGCCGACAGCAGGGCGCGCGGGATATCTGCCTGATTCCGTCTTCGGCCCACGGCACCAACCCGGCCTCGGCGCAGATGGCCGGGATGCGCGTGGTGATCGTCGAGTGCGACGAGGCCGGCAACGTCGATCTGGACGACCTGAAAACCAAGGCTGCCGAGGCGGGGGACAAGTTGTCGTGTCTGATGGCGACCTATCCGTCGACCCATGGTGTGTACGAGGAGGGCATCAGCGAGATCTGCGAAGTTATCCACCAGCACGGCGGGCAGGTGTACATGGACGGCGCCAATCTCAATGCGCAGGTCGGGCTGGCGCGGCCGGCGGACATTGGCGCCGATGTGGCGCACATGAACCTGCACAAGACTTTCTGCATTCCCCATGGCGGCGGCGGGCCGGGCATGGGGCCGATCGGCATTCGCGCGCATCTGGCGCCGTTCGTTGCCAATCACCCGGTGGTGCCGATTGACGGCCCGCTGCCACAGAACGGCGCGGTCAACGCGGCGCCGTGGGGCAGTGCGAGCATTTTGCCGATCAGCTGGATGTACATCGCGATGATGGGGCCGCAACTGGCGGATGCCAGCGAAGTGGCGATCCTTGCGGCGAATTATCTGGCGCAGCATTTATCCGGCGCATTCCCGGTGCTCTACACCGGACGCAACGGGCGGGTGGCCCATGAGTGCATTCTTGATCTGCGGCCGTTGAAGGCGCAGACCGGGATCAGTGAAGAGGACGTCGCCAAGCGCCTGATGGACTATGGCTTCCATGCACCGACCATGTCATTCCCGGTGCCAGGGACGTTGATGGTCGAGCCGACCGAGAGCGAGTCCAAGGCCGAACTCGATCGGTTCATCGGCGCAATGCTGAGCATCCGCGCGGAGATCACCGAAGTGCAGAACGGTAACTGGCCGGCGGAAGACAACCCGCTCAAGCGCGCGCCGCATACCCTGGCGGATGTCACCGGAGTGTGGGAGCGGCCTTACAGCATCGAGCAGGGGATCACCCCGGATGCGCACACCAAGGCGCACAAGTATTGGCCGGCGGTGAATCGGGTGGATAACGTTTATGGGGATCGCAATCTGTTTTGTGCCTGCGTCCCGGTGGACGATTACCGCTGATCCTCAGGAAACACACAGACCCATTGTGGGAGCGGGCTTGCTCGCGAAGGCGGTGGGTCAGGCATATGTATTTTTTCTGACCGGACGCCTTCGCGAGCAAGCCCGCTCCTACAGGGTGGCGTGGTGAATTCGGAATGACGGGCAAAAAAATGCCGCTCGATCGAGCGGCATTTTTGTCGGCGCAAGGCTTACTCGGATTCCACCGCGTTCTTCGCCAGAATCGCATTCGCCAGTTCCATGTCTGTGGCCTGCAGGCCCGGGTTGTCGGCGCGGACTTTCTGCATCGCCGCTTCCAGGTACGGCCCGCGGATACCGCCGTCGCTGGCGACGAAGCTGCCGGCGTCGTCCTGCGCGGCGACGATCAGCTTGTGATCCTTGAAGGTCAGGTAGGTCGAACCGGTGGTGGCACCGGAGGAAATGACGTTACGCCAAAAGCCGTCGGCCATCGCTGAACCAACGGGAAGGGACAGCAAGGCAAGGGTCGCGACAGCAAGTTTGAGACGCATGATTGAGTGACTCCTGGGGGTTATCTAAGGCGTTGGATCATCATTTACCCGATCCGGTTCCATGACTGCTCAGTCATGGAGCTGTTGAGCTGGAGGTGCGCAAGGTAGTTTGGCACCATGCACCCCGGTTTTTCATGCATGGACGCTGCCTTGGCTTTTATTGTTCTGATGTACGTGATGGTGTGGACAGTATGCACGGCGGCCTTTATCGGGCTTACAGTGCTGGTGATCATGCTGTGTGTGCCGACGTGGCGTCGTGCACTGTTGCGTCATCCACGCAAAGTGAGTGTGCTGGCGCTGCTTTGTCTATCGGTTGTCGGTTTGACCATCAACCAGATCACCAGCAGCATCGCAGACACTCTTGCCCGCAATTTAAGACTGAAGCACGAGGTTCAGGTCGAGGGTCTGAAATTGCCTGCGGGCACCCGGTTGCATCTGATGACCATCGATCCACTGGACGCGAACGGTCAGCCGCAGATCCATGGCCTGGCGAGTCTGGACACTGCCCGGTTTCCTGCGCCGCAAACCCTCATGGGCGCGCGGGTTTCTTCACTGCAGATGTATCATCTGACGAGCGGAGAGATGCGCCTCGTCGGTGACCAGATAATTGATGGCTGGCCCTGTGCCCGCGACACGTTGCTGACCGTGAACTTCAGCGAAGAAACCCGGTTGCGCCCCGACCTCTGGCAGTTTGACGGCTGCACCTTGGTCGCCGGTGCAAAAGTCGCCGGTTTGGCCTGGCCAGCCAAGAGTCGAGTGCAGAAGCAGGGCAACGAATACAGTGTCAGCTATTGGCAGGCATCGGAGTCCGTTTCGATTCAGGGCATTGAGTTGATGACCGCGACCGTGAAGCTCGATCAGCAGCGTAATCCTCTGCATTGGAGTGGTCAGTTGCGCAATCCAATGGCGCTGGGTGATTGGCGGTACCCCCGAGGCACTCGCGCAGCCCAGGGCAAGCCGCATACATTGCGCATGACGTCGAGCCAGACGTATACCGCGAAAAATGTGCGCACCGGTGAGACCATGAAGCCCAATCACTCGATCCTGCAACGTGTGCCAAATGGGCAGGTGCTATGGATCAAACCCAATGCCGAGATTGATGTTCTCGACTGGTAGCCGGTTATTTCTGTTCGCTCTGCGGTGTTACCCGCAGCACCTCCTCAATGGTGGTCAGCCCCGCCGCAACCTTTTGTGCGCCCGACAGGCGCAGGCTGCGCATGCCTTCCTTGAAGGCTTGCCGCCGGATCGCGGTGAGGTCGGCGTCGGGGGTGATGAAGGCCTTGAGGCTGTCGCTCAATTGCATGATTTCGTAGACCCCGGCGCGTCCGCGATAACCGGTGTCGCGACATTCCAGACAACCGATAGCGCGTTGCGCATTGCCCGGCAGCGGCGCCTGCCAAGGCCGGGTCAGGGTTTGCCAGTCTTCCTCTTCCAGCGTCAGCGGCGCCTTGCAGTGCGGGCACAGCGTGCGCACCAGACGCTGGGCCATGACCCCGAGCACCGTAGCCTTGATCAGATAGTGCGGCACGCCGAGTTCCAATAGCCGGCTGATCGCGCTGGGGGCATCGTTGGTGTGCAGGGTCGACAGCACCAGGTGGCCGGTGAGTGCTGCCTGAATCGCCATTTCCGCGGTTTCCAGGTCGCGAATCTCGCCGATCATGATGATGTCCGGGTCTTGCCGCATCAGCGCGCGTACCCCGGCGGCGAAACTCAGGTCGATGTTGTGCTGGACCTGCATCTGGTTGAACGCCGGCTCGACCATTTCGATCGGGTCTTCGATGGTGCAGAGGTTGATCTCCGGCGTCGCCAGTTTCTTCAGCGTGGTGTAGAGCGTGGTGGTCTTGCCCGAACCGGTTGGCCCGGTGACCAGAATGATGCCGTTGGGCTGGCGGGTCATGTCCTGCCAGCGGCGCAGGTCGTCGGCGGAAAAGCCAAGCTGATCGAAGTCCTTGAGCAGCACTTCCGGGTCAAAAATCCGCATGACCATTTTTTCGCCAAACGCGGTGGGCAACGTTGAGAGCCGCAGCTCCACCTCGCCACCGTCCGGGGTCTTGGTCTTGACCCGGCCGTCCTGGGGTTTGCGCTTCTCGGCGACGTTCATCCGCCCGAGGCTTTTCAGGCGGCTGACAATGGCCATGGTCACCTGCGGCGGAAATTGATAGACGTTGTGCAGCACGCCATCGATGCGGAAACGCACGGTGCCCTGTTCGCGGCGCGGTTCGATATGGATATCACTGGCGCGCTGCTGGAAGGCGTACTGGAACAGCCAGTCGACGATATTGACGATGTGCGCGTCGTTGGCGTCCGGCTCCTGATCGCTGGCGCCGAGGTTGAGCAGTTGTTCGAAGTTGCCGAGGTTGCCGCTCTGCGCGTCGGCAGTGCTGGCGCCGCTGACCGATTTGGCGAGGCGAAAGAACTCGACGCTGAAGCGCTGGATATCCGCCGGGTTGGCGACGACCCGTTTGATCGGCAGCTTCAGCACGTGGGTCAGGTCAGCCTCCCAACCGGTGACGTAGGGCTGGGCGCTGGCCACGACCACCGCGTCGCGGTCGACCGCTACCGCGAGAATCTTGTGGCGCTGGGCAAAGGCGTAGGACATCAGTGGGGTGATGGCGGCGACGTTGATCTTCAACGGGTCGATGCGCATGTACGGCTGGCCGGCCTGTTGCGCCAGCCACAGGGTCAGGCTTTCCAGATCCAGATGTTTACCTGGACGACTGAGATCATCCAGTTGCTGGCTGGCGATGAATTCCAGCGGATGGTGCTGGCCGTGGGTCGCGTGGCGGCGCCGGGCGTTTAGTGCCTGCTCCGCCGAATCCTGGCTGATAAAGCCCTGGGCGACCAGTTCACGCAACACATCGTTGAGATCCAGCCAGCGGTCCTGAGTGGCGAGTTGAACGGACATGCGGGCTCCTTTTGAACGACTGTGCGCAAAGGATAGTCGTGGCCCCGCAGACTGTTGGGCCACTACCCGACAAAGCCGTTGCCGGATTTGTCAGCCGGCCGCGTGGGCCGGCGCAGCCCACGCCGTGTCGGCGTTTTGCAGGTTCACCGAGCAGACGCTGATCAGGTTACGAAGTTTTTCCGCAATCACCTGCGCGCGATGCCAGCTCAGCCCGTCGATGACGATGTCGATCGACAGCAGATCGTCGAGCCGTTCGACGTGGACCTGCTGCGGCGTGAGGAACTGCAGCGCGAACAGGTTCAGCACCCGCACCAGCAGATCCGGCTCGGCTTCGGCGAGCAGTTGATAACTCGCACAACAGTGGGCGTTGTTGACGTTCCACACATCGGCGCGGGGCGCAGGGGTATTCACGGCTTCGAGGTGAGGCATGTCCGGTCTCCAGAGTCAGTGGAGGAATTTTTACATTCGGTGTCGGGCATTTCTTGTCTAAGATGAGCGGATTCGCGAATTGCTCGACTGAAACGATTCGCAAAATGATTATTTTGAGGATTAGTTATGCATAGCGAGCTGGACAGCTACGACCGGCGGATTCTCGCCCTGTTGCAAGAGGACGCGTCACTGTCCAGCGCGCAGATCGCCGAGCAGGTGGGCCTGTCGCAATCGCCGTGCTGGCGGCGGATTCAGCGGATGAAGGAGGAGGGGATCATTCGCGGCCAGGTGACCTTGCTTGATCGCAAGAAGATCGGCCTGAACACGCAGATCTTCGCCGAGATCAAACTCAACGCCCACGGGCGTTCGAACTTCACCGAATTCACCGAGGCGATTCGCGGTTTTCCGGAAGTGCTGGAGTGTTATGTGCTGATGGGCGCGGTGGATTTTCTATTGCGGATTGTCGCGGCGGACATCGAGGCGTATGAGCGGTTTTTCTTCGAGAAGCTGTCGCTGGTGCCGGGGATTCAGGAAGTGAACTCGATTGTGGCGTTGTCGGAGATCAAGTCGACGACCAGCCTCCCGGTCTAGCACGGATGGCCTCTGTGGCGAGGGGATTTATCCCCGATGGGTCGCGAAGCGGCCCCGCTTTAGTCGAAAGCAGGGACTGCTGCGCAGTCCATCGGGGATGAATCCCCTCACCACACAGTCATCACATGCGCAGCAGCATTTTCCACGCACGATTCTGGTAAACCGCAATCGCCTGCTGCTTGCGCGCATCGAGCAGTTCGTCAGTGATGGTCGGTTCGTTGGCCAGTTGCGCCAGTTTGTTCAGCTCGCCGTACAGGCGATCCATTTCCGCGATCTCCAGCACGTTACGCGCATGGTGCAGCCAGACCTGGATGCGTTCGATGCGCGGCAGTTGCTCGGCCAAATCTTCCGGTTGCTGCTGATAGCGCTGCAATTGCAGGGACGTGGCTTCTTCGCCGAGCAGGCGCGGCAGCCAGCTGTGCAGTTGCGCGGCGCCCTGGCGGTTGCCGCGGGTGTTGCGCTCGGCGGTCCAGGTGCGGGCCAGCAACCAGCGCGACGCAGTCAGCGAGAACAGGCCCCAACGCGGGTCTTCCAGCTCCTCAAGGAACTGTTCCGGCGCCGCTTTGCGCACGTCTTCGTCTTCGATGCCGACCTGAACCAGCGGGCGCCAGTCTTCGAGCAATGCGTCCAGCGCCACGCGCAGGTCGTGAGTGGCCGGACGCGGTGCGGCCTGGCCGAGGCTGCTGAGCAGGGCGCGCATTTCCGCAAGGTTCTCGACCCAGTCCTGCAGCAGGCGCCAGTGGCCGTTGAAACGATACTGTTCAGCCAGACGCTGGCTGCTGCCGAGCAAGTGCCAGCCCAGCGCGGCGAAGGCGTCGTCGAGTTGGGTTTCCGGAGTCAGTTGCGGCGCCGCCAGGCTCAGCGAGTAGCTGTTGGCGTCGTACAGACGGTAGCCGCGCTCGGCCTTGCTGATGTCGCACGGCATCAGGGCCAGGGTCTCGGCCAGTTCGGCGGCCAGTTCCAGCAGCGCGGCAGGCTCGCCTTCGCGCAGTTCCAGTTCCAGCTCACAGATTTCTTCTTTCTGTTTGCCGACCACCACGTGACCGAGGTCCAGCGCGGCTTCAATAACCACTTTGGCCTTGCCGCGGCCCCAGGCGATTTCCGCGCGCTCGCGGACGAAATCGGTGGTGAAGATCGGCTTCAGGGTTTTCTTGTCCAGCTCGGCCAGCGACTCGGGCCAGCATTCGCCGTCGAGTTTCTTCACGTCGAGCTTGGCTTTGGGCAACTTCCAGTCGTACTCGTTACGCTCGGACAGACCGGCAACACTCTGACCACGGGTCTTGAGGGTCTGAATCACTTCGTCACCGTCCTTGCGCAGGCGCAGGGCGACTTTGGCTTGAGCCAGATCGCGCTCGGGGGTGTCGAAGTACTGGTTCATTAACTCACGGCGTTCCCAGCCATTTTTGTTGCGTTTCTTCAGTAGCGGGTGCTCGCGCAGGGCAGCGAGGGTTTCGCGGCTGACGCGGAGTTTGATTTCGGTTTCTTTCTGCATGGCCGGAAAATCCAGGATCGGGAGCGCAGCCGGGGGAATGTGTGGCTGCCAAGGCCGTGCAGTGTACAGGACTCAAACTTCCTACGCCCTGCGGCGGTTTATTCCGAGCGCCGGATGGCTCTATGATGGACTTCAAATCGGGAGTTGGAGTCAGCGATGCCTTTGCCATCCATGCAAGACCAGTTCGCTGCACTGATCGCCGCACCGTCGGTCAGTTGCACCCAACCGAGCCTGGATCAGTCCAACCGGGCGGTGATCGATTTGCTTGCCGGCTGGCTGGGTGATCTGGGCTTCAACTGCGATATCCAGCAGGTCAGCCCCGGTAAATTCAACCTGCTCGCCAGTTTCGGCAGCGGCCCCGGTGGCTTGGTACTGGCCGGGCATAGCGATACCGTTCCTTATGACGATGCGCTGTGGCAGACCGATCCGCTGAAACTCACCGAGGTCGACGGCCGCTGGGTCGGGCTGGGCAGTTGCGACATGAAGGGTTTTTTCGCGCTGATCATCGAGGCCGTGCAGCCGCTGCTCGACCAACCGTTCAAGCAACCTTTGCTGATCCTCGCCACCTGCGATGAAGAAAGCTCGATGTCCGGTGCCCGGGCACTGGCCGAGGCCGGCAAGCCGCTGGGCCGTGCAGCGGTGATCGGCGAGCCGACCGGGCTCAAACCGATCCGCCTGCATAAAGGTGTGATGATGGAGCGCATCGATATCCTCGGGCAGAGCGGCCATTCGTCGGATCCTCGCTTGGGCCACAGCGCCCTCGAAGCGATGCACGATGCCATCGGCGAACTGCGCGGTTTGCGTCTGTTGTGGCAGCGTGAATTCAACAACCCGCAGTTCAGCGTGCCGCAACCGACCATGAACTTCGGCTGTATTCATGGCGGCGACAACCCGAATCGCATTTGCGGCCAGTGTTCACTGGAGTTCGACCTGCGTCCGCTGCCGGGCATGGACCCCAATGTCCTGCGTGCGGAAATCCTGCGCAAGCTCAATCCGGTGGCCGAGCGGCATCAGGTGAAGATCGATTACAAGCCGTTGTTCCCGGAAGTGCCGCCATTCGAGCAGGCCGCAGACACCGAATTGGTGCGCATCGCCGAAAAGCTCACCGGTCACAGTGCCGAAGCAGTAGCGTTCGGCACCGAAGCGCCTTATCTTCAGCGCCTGGGTTGCGAAACCATCGTGCTCGGCCCCGGCGACATAGCCTGTGCGCACCAGCCCGGCGAATACCTTGAAATGTCACGTTTGCAGCCTACCGTGCATCTATTGCGGCAGTTGATTGAACATTACTGCCTGAGCCCGGACAAAGTTCTATGAATTGAACAATGTCGATGTGGGAGCGAGCTTGCTCGCGAAGGCGTCGGGTCAGTCGACATTGATGTATCTGATACACCGCTTTCGCGAGCAAGCTCGCTCCCACAGGGATTGTGTTTTGTCTGACCAAACGCTGTAAATTGCCAGCACCCCAACCCGTATTCATGAGGAGAGCGCGCGTGTCGCCAAGCCTGTTCCGACGATAACCATCAGCCCGCTGTGCGTTTTCCGTTTCGCCCTTTTTCCGGCTGCTATTTATTACAGGCCCAGGTTCATGCCCGAATACGTTAATTGGCTTCGTCACGCGTCCCCTTACATCAATGCCCACCGCGACTGCACCTTCGTCGTCATGCTGCCCGGCGACGGCGTGGAGCATCCGAACTTCGGCAATATCGTCCACGACCTGGTGCTGTTGCACAGCCTCGGCGTGCGCCTGGTGCTGGTCCACGGTTCGCGCCCGCAGATTGAAACCCGCCTCGCCGCCCGCGGCCTGACCCCGCACTACCATCACGGCATGCGCATCACCGACGCGGCGACGCTGGAATGTGTGATCGACGCGGTCGGCCAGTTGCGCATCGCCATCGAAGCGCGGCTGTCGATGGACATGGCTTCATCACCGATGCAGGGTTCGCGCTTGCGGGTGGCCAGCGGCAACCTGGTGACCGCGCGGCCGATCGGCGTGCTCGAAGGCGTCGACTATCACCACACCGGCGAAGTGCGCCGGGTCGATCGCAAAGGTATCAACCGTCTGTTGGACGAGCGTTCGATCGTGCTGCTATCGCCGTTGGGTTATTCGCCGACCGGTGAGATTTTCAATCTGGCCTGCGAAGACGTCGCCACCCGTGCCGCCATCGACCTCGGTGCCGACAAGCTGCTGCTGTTCGGCGCCGACCTCGGTCTGATCGACGAGAACGGCAGGCTGGTGCGCGAACTGCGTCCGCAGCAGGTGCCGGCGCATTTGCAACGTCTGGGCAATAACTATCAGGCGGAATTGCTGGATGCCGCCGCCGAAGCCTGCCGTGGCGGCGTGGCGCGCAGCCATATCGTCAGTTATGCCGAGGACGGTGCGCTGCTGACCGAACTGTTCACCCGTGACGGTGGCGGTACGCTGGTGGCCCAGGAGCAATTCGAGCTGGTGCGCGAGGCGGCGATTGAAGACGTCGGCGGTCTGCTCGACCTGATCAGTCCGCTGGAAGAGCAGGGGATTCTGGTGCGTCGTTCACGCGAAGTGCTGGAGCGCGAGATCGAGCAGTTCAGCGTGGTCGAGCGTGAAGGGATGATCATCGCCTGTGCGGCGCTGTATCAGATCGCCGATTCGGATGCCGGTGAGCTGGCGTGCCTGGCGGTGAATCCGGAGTATCGCCATGGTGGTCGCGGCGATGAGCTGTTGGAGCGCATCGAGACCCGTGCCCGGGCGCAAGGGTTGAAGACCCTGTTCGTCCTCACCACCCGCACGGCGCACTGGTTCCGCGAGCGTGGCTTCGAGCCTAGCAGCGTCGAGCGCCTGCCGGCGGCGCGGGCGTCGCTGTACAACTATCAGCGCAACTCGAAGATCTTCGAAAAGACCCTCTGACGATTACCGAAGGACTGTTGTGGAGAGGGGATTCATCCCCGATGGGCCGCGCAGCGGCCCCCGCTTCACCAAAAGCAGGGACTGCTGCGCAGTCCATCGGGGATGAATCCCCTCACCACCTATTCAATTGTTTTCGGTTACAAACTTCGCGCTGACATACGGCGAATAGTCCGGCAGCACCGTTTCAACCTTGCCCTGTTCCTTCAAAAACTTCGCGGTCTCACCAATCGCCTTCGCCGTGCCGCCGTCCAGCAACGCGGTGGATTGCTGCGCCTTGGCGTCCGGGAACGCCGAACCGGCGAGCAGTTCCGGCACATCGGCGGCGTTGGCACCGGTCAATTTGGCGATTTTCTGTACCGGCTCGGATTCGGCGGTCCAGCTGTCTTTATGGCTGGCGTAATCGGCAAACGCGTCTAGAGTGACCTTGGCAAATTTGGCCACCACCTCAGGATGCTTCTCGGCGTAGTCCTTGCGTGCGACCCAGACTTCGAACGTCGGCGCGCCCCATTGGCCGACTTGTGCAGCATCGGTCAGGGTCTTGCCGGTCTTGCGGATTTCGCCCAGTGCCGGTGACCAGACAAATGCGCCGTCGATGTCGCCACGCTTCCATGCCGCAGCGATTTCCGCCGGTTGCAGGTTCACCACTTTGACTTTCGAGGTGTCCAGGCCCCAGTGCTTGAGTGCGCCGAGCAGGCTGTAATGGGACGTGGAAACGAAGGGCGTGGCGATGGTCTTGCCGACCAGGTCCTGCGGGCTATTGATGCCGCTGCCATTACGCACCACCAAGGCCTCGGCGGCATTGATTTGGGCTGAAACAATGAATGCGACGATCGGCAGATTGCGTGAGGCGGCCGCTGCCAAAGGGCTGGAGCCGAGATTGCCGATCTGCACATCGCCCGATGCAATGGCTGTCACAACTTCCGGGCCACTATTGAAGCGTCGCCAGTCGATCTTCTGGCCGATGGTTGTTTCGTAAGTACCGTCGGCCTGAGGGACTTTGCTCGGGTCGATACCGGTTTGATAACCCACCGTGAGGTCGGCGGCTTGAGCGGAGAAAGAAATTATCGCTGACACACAAACTGTAACAAATTGACTAGATAGTGCCCGTTTGGCCATGATGGCGTCGCCTTTTGGATAGGGTTTGACGTGGTTTGAATGCGTCAACGCTAAGCGATCTAAAAAAGGGCGAACAAATACCATTTAGTAATTAGCTTAGTAGCCGATATCCTGTGTTGCGCTGCAGGTGGCCATTACTGGGCCATATAGCTAGATAGTATAAAAAAGAATGAAATAATTCTTTTTGGGGTTATCAGGAAAGTCAGTACTGTGCAGGGACCCAAATACTGCGATTAGACCTTGGTCGTAGACACACAAGGTTACGATTGACTTGTCAGTCACGCTCTGGCGCTAATCGCGAACCTACGGATCCGGGCATTCGACCAGGACCAGGAACACAAGAATTAGAAACGAGAGGAGCTTTACATGAACAAGTCCACCTTGGCCCTGGCTGTGGCCGTAGGGGTTTTGGCGCAGCAGGCAGGCGCCGCCGGTTTCATCGAAGACAGCAAGGCCACTCTGGGCCTGCGCAACTTCTACATCGACACCGACAACCGTGATGGCACGCCATCGAAGACGTCGAACACCCGCAGTCAGAACTCCGAATGGGGCCAGGGTTTCGATCTGCGCTTCATCTCCGGTTACACCCAAGGCACCGTTCAGTTCGGTGTTGATGCTATCGGCCTGTATGGCGTGCGTCTGGACTCCGGTCGCGGTACCCATGGCAACTACACCGGTACTGCTTCGGGCGGTACTGTATTCCCAAGCGATGGCGACCGTGCTGTAGATGATTTCGCCAGCCTGGGCCTGACCGGCAAGGTCAAAGTCTCTCAAACCGAGCTGAAGGTCGGTACTTTGCTGCCGAACAACCCGGTCATCAAGTACAACGATGGTCGTCTGCTGCCACAAACCTTCCAGGGTGCGGCGATCACTTCGAACGAAATCAAGGACCTGACACTGACTGCCGGTCAGGTTGAGGCCGTGAAGGGTCGTAACTCCAGCAACAACGAAAACATGTCGATTGCCGGTGCAAACGCAAACTCGAACTATGATGCTGGCAAATTCAGCAACAAGTTCTACTACGGCGGCGCTGACTACAAAATCACCAAAGACCTGACCGCCTCGTACTACTACGGCGAGCTGAAGGACTTCTACTCGCAGAACTTCCTGGGTCTGGTACATAACTGGGCAATCGGCCCGGGCGTACTGAAAAGTGACCTGCGTTACTACCGCAGCCGTGACAACGGTGCCAACGGTGACACTGCCGCTTACTACACCAGCGGTTACTACGGTGGCACTACCACCAAGGGCAAAGTCGACAACAACCTGTACAGCTACCTGGCTTTGTACTCGGTTGAAGGTCACACCTTCGGTGCGGGTTACCAGTACACCAACGGCGACAGCGACTTCCCTTGGCTGAACCAGGGTGACGGCTCGTCCAACAGCACCATCACCGACATGCAGATCCAGAAGTTCGGTCGCGCCGGGGAGCGTACCTGGCAGGCTCGCTACGGCTACGATTTCGCCAAGATCGGCGTTCCTGGCCTGACCGCGAACGTGATCTACCTGCGTGGCGATAACATCGACACCCCGCTGGGCGACAAGATGGAATGGGAACGCGACCTGACCATCGGTTACGTAATCCCGGAAGGCCCGCTGAAGAACCTCGGCGTAGCCTGGAAAAACGCGATGTGGCGTACCGACCTGGCGAACACCCGTTCTCAGGACGAAAACCGCCTGATCGTCAGCTACTCGATCCCGCTGCTGTAATAGCGCGTTCAAACTGCTGATGTAAAAAAAGCCCCGTCCGGCACCGTGCCGGACGGGGCTTTTGCGTTTTCGAGTCAGGCTCACCCCCGTAAGCCTGTCCCGAAATTCCCTCTTTGCAGCAACTCAAGGCCTTCTCGAACCTTGAGAGCGATGTTCGTCGCGATGCCGTCGAGCGTCCAGTGAACGATGTTTAATATTCCTTTAGATTCTAGATATCTATTTATTTATTCTTTTTCATGATGTCGAATCCCGAGCTACAGTTGAGTTCTCCAACAACTCATCAGGAGCAGCACCATGAGCCTCAGACTCGGCGACATCGCCCCCGACTTCGAACAGGATTCCAGCGCCGGCAAGATTCGTTTTCACGAGTGGCTGGGCGATAGCTGGGGCGTGCTGTTCTCCCACCCGGCCGACTTCACCCCGGTGTGCACCACCGAGCTGGGCTTCACCGCCAAGCTCAAGGATGAGTTCAGCAAACGCGGCGTTAAAGCCATCGCCTTGTCGGTTGACCCGGTGGACTCGCACCACAAGTGGATCGAGGACATCAACGAAACCCAGGACACCCTCGTCAACTTCCCGATCCTGGCCGACGCCGATCGCAAGGTTTCCGATCTCTATGACCTGATCCATCCGAACGCCAACGACACCCTGACCGTGCGTTCGCTGTTCGTGATCGATCCGAACAAGAAGATTCGCCTGACCATCACCTACCCGGCGAGTACCGGGCGCAACTTCCACGAGATCCTGCGGGTGATCGATTCGCTGCAACTCACCGATAACTACAAAGTGGCGACCCCGGCCAACTGGCAGGACGGTGATGAGGTGGTGATCGTGCCGTCGCTCAAGGATGAGGAAGAGATCAAGCGGCGTTTTCCCAAAGGCTACCGCGCAGTGAAGCCATATCTGCGTCTGACGCCGCAGCCGAACAAGTGAATCAGTGAAATTTGGGCTGTAGCTACCGCCGCCTTCGCGAGCAAGCCCGCTCCCACAGGGGAACGCATTCCAAATGTGGGAGCGGGCTTGCTCGCGAAGGCGTCGGCACAGCCGACACAAAATTCAGAACCACAAAGCAGGGGATTTCAGGTCGTTTCAACGGCCTGTTTTTTTGCCCGGGACAAAGCAAATTACATATCTCTTAAATGCATAACCAAATGAATAAATATGATTTATGGATATATAAATCAGCTGGTAAGGTCACTCCCATCGAAGCGAGATCGCAACCCGCGAATCGCCTGTAACGCGTAAGGAATCGTCTGAATGCTGGTCGTCTCACTCGGTGGCAGTCCCAGCCTGCGCTCCCGTTCCGGGGTGCTGCTGGAACGCTCGCAACACTGGTTGCGGCAGCAAGGGGTCGAAGTGGTGAGTTATCAGGTGCGGGACTTCCCGGCCGAAGATCTGCTCCATGCCCGCTTCGATAGCCCGAAAGTACTCGACCTGCTGGCGCAGATTGAAAACGCCGATGGCCTGCTGATCGCCACGCCGGTGTACAAGGCGTCGTTTTCCGGTGCGCTGAAAACCGTACTGGATCTGCTGCCGGAACGTGCCCTGAACCACAAGATCGTTTTGCCGATGGCCACGGGCGGCAGTATCGCCCACATGCTGGTGGTCGATTACGCGCTCAAACCGGTTCTGTCGGCATTGAAGGCGCAGGAAATGCTGCAAGGAATTTTTGCCGAGGACAGCCAGATCGCTTACGGCGAAGGCAGTGCCGCGGCGCAACTGGCACCCGCGCTGGAGCAGCGTCTGCATGAAGCGCTGGATCAGTTTGTCAGTGCCATGGCTCGCCGGCCGAAGCCGCTGGAGCCGGGCCTGTTGAATGAACGTTTGTTGAGTGCTCGCTGGAGCATTTAAGCCTCACCGAAATTGAAGTACTGGCCTTACTCGCCCGCCAACGGGCAAGCAGGTGCAGCCACAACCCAACAGCAAAAAGGAGAGCGCTATGCGCACTGTATTTTTGCGTCGCGGTCTGGTCGCTCTGTTTGCTGCGGCTGTGTCCTTCGGCGCCATTACTCAAGCTCAAGCCGAGACCTTGCGGATCGGTTATCAGAAGTACGGCACGCTGGTGCTGCTCAAGGCCAAAGGCACACTGGAAAAGCGTCTGGCCGCCCAAGGCGTGGACGTGCAATGGACTGAATTCCCCGGCGGCCCACAACTGCTCGAGGGCCTGAACGTCGGCTCGATCGACTTCGGCGTCACCGGTGAGACGCCACCGGTATTCGCCCAGGCTGCCGGCGCCGATCTGCTCTACGTTGCCTACGAACCGCCAGCACCGACCAGTGAAGCGATCCTTGTGCCGAAAGACTCGCCGATCAAATCGGTGGCCGATCTGAAGGGCAAGAAAGTCGCCCTGAACAAAGGCTCCAACGTGCACTACCTGCTGGTGCGCGCACTGGAAGACGCCGGTCTCAAATACTCCGATATCCAGACCGTATTCCTGCCGCCGGCCGATGCCCGCGCCGCGTTCGAGCGTGGCAGCGTCGATGCCTGGGTGATCTGGGATCCGTACCAGGCCGCTGCCGAGAACCAGCTGCAGGCGCACACCCTGCGTGACGGCAAAGGCATCGTCGACAACCACCAGTTCTATCTCGCGACCAAACCTTACGCGCAGAAAAATCCCGAGGTGATCAAGACCCTCGTCGAGGAAGTGCGCGCGGTGGGCGAGTGGTCCAAGGCCAACCCGCAGGACGTGACCCAACAGGTCGCGCCGCTGCTCGGCCTGTCGCCGGAGATCACCCTGACCTCGGTGAAACGCCAGGGCTACGGTGCGCTGTTCCTGACCCCGGATGTGGTCGCCGCGCAACAGAAAATCGCCGACACCTTCTACCAGCTCAAGCTGATTCCCAAGCCGTTGAGCATCAAGGATGTGATCTGGACACCACCGGCCGCTGTGGCCCAAAGCTCGGTTACCCAAGCCCAGTAAATCGAATCCCCAAGGAGACCACTCCATGAGCCTCAACATCTTCTGGTTCCTGCCTACCCACGGCGACGGCCATTACCTTGGCACCGCCGAAGGCGCACGCGCCGTTGACCACGGTTATCTGCAACAGGTCGCGCAAGCGGCGGATCGTCTGGGCTTTGGCGGCGTACTGATCCCCACCGGCCGTTCCTGCGAGGACTCGTGGCTGGTGGCCGCGTCGCTGATCCCGGTGACCCAGCGTCTGAAATTCCTTGTCGCCCTGCGCCCCGGGATCATTTCCCCGACGGTGGCGGCGCGGCAGGCTGCGACCCTGGATCGTCTGTCTGGCGGTCGTGCGCTGTTCAACCTGGTGACCGGTGGTGACCCGGAAGAGTTGGCCGGTGATGGTCTGTTCCTCAACCACGAAGAGCGCTATCAAGCCTCGGTGGAATTCACCCGGATCTGGCGTCGGGTGCTGGAAGGCGAAACCGTCGATTACGACGGCGAACACATCAGCGTGAAGGGCGCCAAACTGCTCTATCCGCCGATCCAGCAACCGCGTCCGCCGCTGTACTTCGGCGGCTCGTCGGAAGCGGCGCAGGATCTGGCCGCCGAACAGGTCGAGATGGTGCTGACCTGGGGCGAGCCGCCAGCGGCCGTCGCCGAGAAGATCGAGCAGGTGCGCGCCAAAGCCGCCAAGCTCGGGCGTACCGTGCGCTTCGGCATTCGTTTGCATGTGATCGTGCGCGAAACCAACGCCGAAGCCTGGCAAGCGGCAGACCGGCTGATCTCGCATCTGGACGACGACACCATCAAGCGTGCGCAGGCATCGCTGGCGCGTTTCGATTCGGTCGGCCAGCAACGCATGGCGGCGCTGCACGGCGGTAGTCGCGACAACCTCGAAGTCAGCCCGAATCTGTGGGCGGGTGTCGGTCTGGTGCGGGGCGGTGCGGGTACAGCGCTGGTCGGCGATGGCCCGACCGTGGCCACCCGCGTGAAGGAGTACGCGGATCTGGGTATCGATACGTTCATCTTCTCCGGTTATCCACACCTCGAAGAGTCGTACCGCGTCGCTGAACTGCTGTTCCCGCACCTCGACATCGAGCGCCCGGAACTGCCGAAAAGCGCCGGCTACGTCAGCCCGTTCGGCGAGATGGTGGCCAACGACATTCTTCCCAAAGCCGCGTCGCAGAGCTGAGGCGCGCCATGAAAAAATTTATCCACAGCCTCGCGCCCTGGGCGTTGCCGGTGCTCTTGCTGGCGGTGTGGCAGTTGTCGGTGTCGGCCGGTTGGTTGTCGACGCGGATCCTGCCGGCACCGGTGGCGGTGATTGAGGCCGGTGTCAGCCTGGTGCGCAGCGGCGAGATCTGGACGCATCTGGCAATCAGCGGCTGGCGCGCGGCGCTGGGCTTCACCATCGGTGGCAGCATCGGCCTGGCGCTGGGTTTCATCACCGGCCTGTCGAAGTGGGGCGAACGCCTGCTCGACAGCTCGGTACAGATGATCCGCAACGTGCCGCACCTGGCGCTGATTCCACTGGTGATCCTGTGGTTTGGCATCGACGAGTCGGCAAAGATTTTCCTGGTGGCACTGGGCACGCTGTTCCCGATTTACCTCAACACCTATCACGGCATCCGTAACGTCGATCCGGCGCTGGTGGAGATGGCGCGCAGTTATGGCTTGAGCGGTTTCAGCCTGTTCTGGCAGGTGATTCTGCCGGGCGCGCTGCCTTCGATTCTGGTCGGGGTGCGCTTTGCGCTGGGCTTCATGTGGCTGACGCTGATCGTCGCTGAAACCATCTCGGCCAGCTCCGGCATTGGTTATCTGGCGATGAACGCCCGCGAGTTTTTGCAGACCGATGTGGTGGTGCTGGCGATCCTGCTTTACGCGGTACTCGGCAAGCTCGCTGACCTCGCCGCCCGTGGACTTGAGCGTGTGTGGCTGCGCTGGCATCCGGCCTATCAGGTGGCCAAGGGAGGTGCGGCATGACCGCTCAACAACCTCCACGCCTGCTGCGCGGGATTCCGCTAGTGGTGCGCAACCTGCAGAAAACCTTTGGTACGCGGCAGGTGCTGCGCGACATCGACCTGCACATTCCGGCGGGGCAATTCGTCGCCGTGGTCGGGCGCAGCGGGTGCGGCAAGAGCACCTTCCTGCGCTTGCTCGCCGGCCTCGATCAACCGACTGGCGGTGACCTGCTGGCCGGTGCCGCAGCGCTCAGCGATGCGCGGGAAGACACCCGGCTGATGTTCCAGGAAGCACGGCTGCTGCCGTGGAAAAAGATCATCGACAACGTCGGTCTCGGCCTTAAAGGCAACTGGCGCCCGCAAGCACTGGAAGCGCTGGAATCCGTCGGTCTGGCGGATCGCGCCCATGAATGGCCGGCAGCCTTGTCCGGTGGGCAGAAGCAGCGCGTGGCGCTGGCCCGGGCGCTGATCCACCAACCGCGCCTGTTGCTGCTCGACGAGCCGCTGGGTGCGCTGGATGCCCTGACCCGGATCGAGATGCAGCAACTGATCGAACGCCTCTGGCAAAAGCATGGGTTCACCGTGCTGCTGGTGACCCACGACGTCAGCGAAGCGGTGGCGATTGCCGACCGGGTGATTCTGATCGAGGACGGCGAAGTCGGTCTCGACCTGCAAGTGGAGTTGCCTCGTCCGCGAGTGCGCGGATCGCATCGACTGGCAGCGCTGGAAACCGAAGTGCTCAACCGTGTTCTGTCCCTGCCCGGTGAGCCGCCGGAGCCGGAGCCTGTTTCACCACTGCCTACGCAATTGCGTTGGGCTCAATAACTCAAGTTACAACCAACGACAGGAATCAAAGCCATGACTATCAAAGCCATCAACGTGCGCAACCAGTTCAAAGGCTCGATCAAGGAGATCGTTCTCGGCGACGTGCTGTCGGAAATCGACGTGCAGACCGCTTCCGGCATCGTCACTTCGGTGATCACCACCCGCTCGGTCAAGGAGCTGGAACTGGTGGTGGGCAGTGAGGTGATTGCCTTCGTGAAATCCACCGAGGTGTCGATCGCCAAGTTGTAAGCCAGTGGAAAAAAACAAACCCCGGAGGGCGTGAGCCCTTCGGGGTTTTTCTTTTTGTGCACGGATTTGAATCGGCGGCGCTGCCATCGCGAGCAGGCTCACTCCTACATTTGGAATGCGTTCCCCTGTGGGAGCGGGCTTGCTCGCGAAGGGGCCGGTGAATGCGCTAGAGAACTCTCTTGGGTAGATACGGCGGCAGATACAGGCCGATATAGGCATCAAACACCCGCATCCCTTCCTCGGCCATGCGCGGGGTGATCTGCCCGTGTTGCTGCACCGAGCGCGCATACACGCGGTCGCCCAGTTCCATCGCCAGGGCAAACACGTCGACATCGCTTGGCAGGCGCGGCAATTCGAAGTGATGGTCGAACAGTTTGTGCATCAGGTCGCCGAGTTCGATGTCGTGCTGGCGGTCAGCCTGGGTCACTTCGGTCAGGCCGTGCTGGGCGAGGATCAGCTGGCGGGCCGCCGCGTCTTCGTCGTAGATCTCCAGCATGCGCTGCTCGACCAGCCGCGACAGGTCACGCCAGTCGCGCAGCGCCTCGTGATCGATCGGCGCTTGCAGGCAGGCGCGGAAGGCTGCGTGCACATCGGCAGTCAAGGCTTCGAGCAGCGCCGGGACGCTGGCGAAGAAGTGATACACGGAGGACGGCGGAATCTGCGCGCGTTCGGCGACGCTGTAGATCGACAGACTGGCCACACCCTCGGCGGCCAGCAGCGTACGCGCGGCGTCGAGTATCGAGTCGATCCGCGCCTGGCTGCGGGCACGGGGTTTGCGAACGGGGGCGGGACGCGTCATGGAAGTCTCCTGCGGGGCAGCGGGCATTGTACGAGCCGAGCCGTGTGTTGTCTGCCAGGACGCCTTCGGGAGCAAGCCCCCTCCCACAGTTGATCTTCTGCGTACAAAAGATCTCCATGCGCTGTAGATCCCCTGTGGGAGGGGGCTTGCTCCCGAACCGCCGCAGGCGGCCATTCAGATCAGAATTCGGCCATAAAAAAAACGCCGTGGGCCAAGACAGCCGACGGCGTTTTATCTGGTCGCAATCCGCTTAAACGGTATGCAGATACCAGTTGTACTCAAGGTCGGAGATGGAGTGTTCGAACTCCTCCAGCTCGCTTTCCTTGCAGGCGACGAAGATATCGATGTACTTCGGATCGATGTACTTGGCCATCACCTCGCTGTCGTCCAGCTCGCGCAGGGCATCGCGCAAGTTGTTCGGCAGGCTTTGTTCGTTCTGCTCGTAGCTGTTGCCTTCGACCGGAGCGCCTGGCTCGATCTTGTTCACCAGACCGTGATGCACACCGGCCAGGACCGAAGCCATCAGCAGGTACGGGTTGGCGTCGGCGCCGGCCACGCGGTGTTCGATACGCACGGCATCGGCAGAGCCGGTCGGTACGCGGATCGCCACGGTGCGGTTGTCCAGGCCCCAGCACGGCGAGTTCGGCACATAGAACTGCGCGCCGAAGCGACGGTACGAGTTGACGTTCGGGCAGAGGAAAGCCATCTGCGCCGGCAGGGTCTCGAGCACACCGCCGATCGCGTGACGCAGCGCGGCGTTCTGCTCGGGATCCTCGCTTGCAAAGATGTTCTTGCCATCTTTGTCGAGCACCGAGATATGGACGTGCAGACCATTACCCGCCTGGCCCGGATACGGCTTGGCCATGAAGGTAGTGTCCATTTCATGGTCGTAGGCGATGTTCTTGATCAGACGCTTGAGCAGGACCGCGTAGTCGCACGCCTTGATCGGGTCGGCGACGTGGTGCAGGTTCACTTCGAACTGCGCCGGGGCACTTTCCTTGACGATCGCGTCGGCCGGGATGCCTTGCTCTTTGGCGCCTTCCAGAATGTCCTGGAGGCAGTCGACGTATTCGTCGAGGTCGTCGATCAGGTAGACCTGAGTCGAGTGCGGGCGTTTGCCGGAGATCGGCGAGCGTGGCGGCTGTGGACGCCCGTTCACGTTTTCCTGGTCGATCAGGTAGAACTCCAGTTCGAACGCGGCGCAGATGGTCAAGCCCAGCTCGTCAAACTTTGCAACAACTTGACGGAGCACTTCACGCGGATCGGCGAAGAACGGGTCACCCTCGAGTTCGTGCATGGTCATCAACAGTTGCGCGGTAGGGCGCTTCTGCCATGGCTCGTTGCACAGGGTATCGGGGATTGGATAGCAGATCCGGTCGGCGTCGCCGATGTCCAGACCCAGGCCGGTGCTTTCCACCGTAGAACCATTGATATCCAGAGCAAATAGAGAGGCCGGCAGGTTGATGCCTTTCTCGTAAACCTTGTGGAGGCTGGTGCGTTCGATGCGCTTGCCGCGCACCACACCATTCATATCCGCAATCAGAAGGTCAACGTACAGAACCTCAGGATGTTCCTTAAGGAACGCGTTCGCTTCGTTAAGCTGAACGGCACGCGGGGGTACCGACATGATGCAACACCTTTGTTGTTAAAAATATCAATCATTGATCTTTTCTGGTTTCAGTCAACCCGAACGGCCTGCCGAAGTCAAGCGAGGCCTTTTTTGCCCTAAAAAAGCGCTGCAAGGGCATTTATGGGGCACTTTGGGGCGGTTTTTTGTCCTTGAAACACGTGGCACCCGCAGGCTTGAGCAGGCCGTGTTGTATTTTTTACGGGGGAGTTGTGTAAAAAAATGAACAAGGCTAAGCTCCGACCAAACCCATAACAGCAATAATACCGGGGTGCTTCATGTCTCGCCTGCCGTTAATCGGCATCACCGACTGCTCGCAACAGTCCGGTCTGTATGCTCATCACATCAGTGGCGACAAATCCGTCCGTATCGCAGCCAGCATGGCTCGCGGCGGGTCGACGAGGTTCTCGTCGGCATCAGGCCAAACGGCAACGTCCGATATTCTGGACGCACGGGACAGCATCCTGTTTATGGCGTTTCCTTTCAATATAGATCTCTTTGAGTCCCAAAGCCTGTGCCGCTCCCCGAGCCGTGCTCACGATTCTGCACGCCTTGAATGTGCACAGGAAATGCAACGCCAGCGTAAAGGGCAGGTAAGCTCCTCTTTCATTGTCTATGCGCGGTGCCAGGCGTAAGCCGGCACTGCGCGCAAGCAAGCCCCCTTTAACGCGACGCCACGGCGTCAAACTTTGCCTGACACGATGTCAGGAGACTCAGCCCAGAGGCATTTATGAGTAACAACCTCGACCAGCTCACCGATTGGTTGAAAGACCACAAGATCACAGAAGTCGAATGCATGATCGGCGACTTGACCGGTATCACCCGGGGCAAGATCTCGCCGACCAACAAGTTCATCGCCGAGAAGGGCATGCGCCTGCCGGAAAGCGTTCTGTTGCAGACCGTAACCGGCGACTATGTCGAAGACGACATCTATTACGAACTGCTCGACCCGGCCGACATCGACATGATCTGCCGCCCCGACCAGAACGCCGTGTACCTGGTGCCTTGGGCCATCGAACCCACCGCCCAAGTGATCCACGACACCTACGACAAGCAAGGCAACCCGATCGAGCTGTCGCCGCGCAACGTCCTCAAGAAAGTCCTGAAGCTCTATTCCGACAAGGGCTGGCAGCCGATCGTGGCGCCGGAGATGGAGTTCTACCTGACCAAACGCAGTGATGACCCCGACTATCCGTTGCAGCCGCCAATCGGCCGCTCCGGGCGTCCGGAAATCGGCCGTCAGTCGTTCTCCATCGAAGCGGCGAACGAATTCGACCCGCTGTTCGAAGACGTCTACGACTGGTGCGAACTGCAGGAGCTGGACCTCGACACGCTGATCCACGAAGACGGCACGGCGCAGATGGAAATCAACTTCCGTCACGGCGACGCGCTGTCCCTGGCCGACCAGATCCTGGTGTTCAAGCGCACCATGCGCGAAGCCGCGCTCAAGCACGACGTGGCCGCGACCTTCATGGCCAAGCCGATGACCGGTGAGCCGGGCAGTGCGATGCACTTGCACCAGAGCATCATCGACATCGAGACCGGCAAGAACGTGTTCTCCAATGAAGACGGGACCATGAGCCAGCTGTTCCTGCACCACATCGGTGGCTTGCAGAAACTGATCCCTGAATTACTGCCGCTGTTCGCGCCGAACGTCAACTCGTTCCGCCGCTTCCTGCCGGACACCTCGGCGCCGGTGAACGTCGAATGGGGCGAAGAGAACCGCACCGTGGGCCTGCGCGTACCGGATGCCGGCCCACAGAACCGTCGCGTGGAAAACCGCCTGCCGGGCGCCGACGCCAACCCGTACCTGGCGATTGCCGCGAGCCTGCTCTGCGGTTACATCGGCATGGTCGAGGGGCTGAACCCGAGCGCGCCAGTCGTCGGCCGTGGCTATGAACGCCGCAACCTGCGCCTGCCGCTGACCATCGAGGACGCGCTGGAGCGTATGGAAAACAGCGCGACCATCGAGAAATACCTGGGCAAGACCTTCATCACCGGCTACGTCGCGGTCAAGCGGGCCGAGCATGAAAACTTCAAGCGCGTGATCAGTTCCTGGGAGCGTGAATACCTGCTCTTCGCCGTCTGATACGCCGGGCGCGGTGGCCAGCCGCCGCGCCTTCACCGATAACAAGGAGAATTGGCATGACCAGCAACAACCCGCAAACCCGTGAGTGGCAAGCCCTGAGCAGCGATCACCACCTGGCCCCGTTCAGCGACTTCAAACAGCTGAAAGAGAAGGGTCCACGGATCATCACCAACGCCAAGGGCGTGTACCTGTGGGACAGCGAGGGCAACAAGATCCTCGATGGCATGGCGGGTCTGTGGTGCGTGGCGATCGGTTATGGCCGCGATGAACTGGCCGACGCGGCCGCTAAACAAATGCGCGAACTGCCTTACTACAACCTGTTCTTCCAGACCGCGCACCCGCCGGCACTGGAACTGGCCAAGGCCATCGCCGACGTGGCGCCGGAAGGCATGAATCACGTGTTCTTCACTGGTTCCGGCTCCGAAGGCAACGACACCATGCTGCGCATGGTTCGCCACTACTGGGCGATCAAGGGCCAGCCGAACAAGAAAGTCATCATCAGCCGCAAGAACGGTTACCACGGTTCGACCGTGGCGGGTGCGAGCCTCGGTGGCATGACGTATATGCACGAGCAGGGCGATTTGCCGATCCCGGGCATCGTCCACATTGCGCAGCCGTACTGGTTCGCCGAGGGCGGCGACATGTCGCCGGAAGAATTCGGCATCTGGGCGGCCAATCAACTGGAAGAGAAAATTCTCGAAGTCGGCGTGGACAACGTCGGTGCCTTTATTGCCGAGCCGATCCAGGGCGCCGGTGGCGTGATCATTCCGCCAGACACCTACTGGCCGCGCATCAAGGAAATCCTCGCCAAGTACGACATCCTCTTCGTCGCCGACGAGGTGATCTGCGGTTTCGGCCGTACCGGTCAGTGGTTCGGTTCGGATTTCTATGACCTGAAACCCGACATGATGACCATCGCCAAAGGCCTGACGTCCGGCTACATCCCGATGGGTGGCCTGATCGTGCGTGACGAAGTGGTGAAGGTGCTCAACGAAGGCGGCGATTTCAACCACGGTTTCACCTACTCCGGGCACCCGGTGGCGGCGGCGGTGGGGCTGGAAAACATCCGGATTCTGCGCGACGAGAAAATTATCGAGAACGCGCACAACGAAACGGCACCGTATTTGCAGAAACGTCTGCGCGAACTCAACGATCACCCTTTGGTGGGTGAAGTACGCGGGGTGGGGCTGCTGGGGGCGATCGAGCTGGTGCAGGACAAGGCCACTCGCAAACGTTACGAAGGCAAGGGCGTGGGCATGATCTGCCGGCAGTTCTGCTTCGATAACGGCCTGATCATGCGCGCCGTGGGCGACACCATGATCATTGCGCCGCCGCTGGTGATCAGCAAGGCGGAGATCGATGAGCTGGTGACCAAGGCGCGCAAGTGCCTGGACCTGACCCTCAGTGCGTTGCAGGCCTAAGTGCTAGGCTTCGAGCGGGGGAGCTGCGGCGCTCTCGCTCGAAGGTGTCAGAAAGGTTGGCCTTTTCTTGAAAGACCGCCTCCGATCTTGCCAGACTAGCCGCAGTTCCAGTTGTCGGGGTTCGGCCGCTGAACAAAGTGGTTCAAAAAAGAAAAATTTGGAGCATGACGCATGAAGGCATTAGGTAAAAAGCTTGCTGGCAAGACTCTTCTCGCTTTGTCCGTTGCGGGCATGATGGCGGGTGCGGTCCACGCGGACGACAAGGTGTTGCACGTCTACAACTGGTCCGACTACATCGCTCCTGACACCATCGCCAACTTCGAGAAAGAGTCCGGGATCAAGGTCGTCTACGACGTATTCGACAGCAACGAAACCCTGGAAGCCAAACTGCTGGCGGGCAAGTCCGGTTACGACGTGGTTGTGCCGTCGAACAACTTCCTCGCCAAGCAGATCAAGGCCGGCGTCTATCAGGAGCTGGACAAGTCCAAGCTGTCCAACTACGGCAACCTGAACAAGTCGCTGCTCAAGGCCGTTTCGGTCAGCGACCCGGATAACAAGCACGCCTTCCCGTACATGTGGGGCTCGATCGGCATCGGTTACAACCCGGAGAAGGTCAAGGCTGCGCTGGGCGTCGACACCATCGACTCCTGGGACACGCTGCTCAAGCCAGAGAACATCGCCAAGCTCAAGGGCTGCGGTGTGAGCTTCCTCGATTCGCCGACCGAAATGCTTCCGGTCGCGCTGCACTACCTGGGCCTGCCAACCGACAGCCAGAAGAAAGAGGACATCAAGAAAGCCGAGGACCTGTTCCTCAAGATTCGTCCTTCGATCACCTACTTCCACTCCTCCAAGTACATCTCGGACCTGGCCAACGGCAACATCTGCGTAGCGGTCGGCTACTCGGGTGACGTGCAGCAGGCCAAGTCCCGTGCCGCCGAGGCCGGTGACAAGGTCAAAGTCAGCTACGCCATTCCGAAGGAAGGCGCCGGCAGCTTCTATGACATGGTCGCGATTCCGAAAGATGCGGAAAACATCGACGGTGCGTACAAGTTCATGAACTACCTGCTGCAACCGAAAGTGATGGCCGAGATCACTAACGCTGTGCGCTTCCCTAACGGTAACGCCGAAGCGACTCAGTACGTGAACAAGGACATCACCTCCGATCCAGGCATCTACCCACCGGCCGATGTGCAGGCCAAGCTGTATGCGATCGCCGACTTGCCGGCCGCTACCCAGCGTGAACTGACCCGCAGCTGGACCAAGATCAAATCCGGTAAATAAACCGGTTTGAGGCAACAACCGCTGGCCGTCGTCGCCGTGACGGCGACCAGCGGATCAATTAAATGACAGAAAGTTTTGCTGGAACGGTTTTTCGAGGGTAAGTTGCGCGCCGGTTTTGTTGCCGGGCAGCCATGGCTGTCATGTAACGCGGGGCAACTTGGGCCCAACTAATTTAGAGGACCTCCACTTGCCTATTTTTTCTTCTTTGCGCAAAGCCCTGCTGGCCACTGCCGGCCTGACGATCGCAGTCGGAGCCCAGGCCGCCGGTACGGTGCATATTTATAACTGGTCGGATTACATCGGCGAGACCACCCTGGCCGACTTCGAGAAGGCCACCGGGATCAAACCGGTGTACGACGTGTTCGATTCCAACGAGACCCTGGAAGGCAAGCTGCTGGCCGGGCGTACCGGTTACGACGTGGTCGTGCCGTCGAACCACTTCCTCGGCAAGCAGATCAAGGCGGGTGCGTTCCAGAAGCTCGACAAGACACAGCTGCCGAACTACTCGAACCTCGATCCGGTGCTGCTCAAGCGCCTGGAACAGAACGACCCGGGCAACCAGTACGCGGTGCCGTACCTGTGGGGCACCAACGGCATCGGCTACAACGTCGAGAAAGTCAAAGCGGTGCTCGGCATCGACAAGATCGACTCCTGGAGCGTGCTGTTCGAACCGGAGAACATCAAGAAGCTGCACAGCTGTGGTGTAGCGTTCCTCGACTCGGCGGATGAAATGATGCCGACCGTGCTCAACTACATGGGCCTGAACGCCAACAGCACCAATCCGAAGGACTACGCCAAGGCCACCGACAAACTGCTGGCGGTGCGTCCCTACGTGACCTACTTCCACTCGTCGAAATACATCGGTGATCTGGCCAACGGCGACATCTGTGTGGCCATCGGCTTCTCCGGCGATATCTTCCAGGCCAAACACCGTGCCGAAGAAGCCAAGAAGGGCGTGAACATCGCCTACTCGATTCCGAAAGAAGGCGGCGCGCTGTGGTTCGACATGCTGGCGATTCCAAAGGACTCGTCCAACGTCAAAGAGGCCCACGCCTTCATCAACTATTTGCTGAAACCTGAGGTGATCGCTCAGGTCAGTGATTACGTCGGTTACGCCAACCCCAACCCAGGGTCGGACAAGCTGATGGAACAGTCCATTCGCACCGATGAAGCGGTTTATCCACCGCAAGCAGTCCTCGACAAGACTTACGTGTCGGTCGAGTTGCCACCCAATATTCAGCGTTTGATGACCCGTAGCTGGACCAAGGTCAAGTCGGGCAAGTAAGGCACAAACTATCCTGGGTTCGTCCGCGTTGGGCGAACTGCACTGTTTTTTTCTGGGAGTTTCGTAAATGGCAGTTGCCTCCGGCGCCTATAAGAAAGCCCTCGAGGGCGACCAGACACCTAAGCAGGTGTTGGTCAAAATCGACCGGGTCACGAAGAAGTTCGACGAGACGATTGCCGTGGACGATGTGTCCCTGGAAATCAAGAAGGGTGAGATCTTCGCCCTGCTCGGCGGTTCGGGATCGGGCAAATCCACTCTGCTGCGGATGCTGGCAGGGTTCGAACGGCCCACGGAGGGGCGCATTTTCCTCGACGGCGTCGACATCACCGACATGCCGCCGTACGAGCGACCGATCAACATGATGTTCCAGTCGTACGCCTTGTTCCCGCACATGACCGTGGCGCAGAACATCGCCTTCGGCCTCAAGCAGGACAAGATCCCCAACGCCGAGATCGACGCCCGTGTGGCCGAAATGCTCAAACTGGTGCAGATGAGCCAGTACGCCAAGCGCAAGCCGCATCAACTGTCCGGCGGTCAGCGTCAGCGTGTGGCCCTGGCACGCTCCCTGGCCAAGCGGCCGAAGCTGCTGCTGCTCGACGAGCCGATGGGCGCACTGGACAAGAAACTGCGTTCGCAGATGCAGCTGGAGCTGGTGGAAATCATCGAGCGTGTGGGCGTGACCTGCGTGATGGTGACCCACGACCAGGAAGAGGCCATGACCATGGCCGAGCGCATCGCGATCATGCACCTGGGCTGGATCGCCCAGATCGGCAGCCCGATCGACATCTACGAAACCCCGACCAGCCGTCTGGTCTGCGAATTCATCGGCAACGTGAACATCTTCGAAGGCGAAGTGATCGACGACGCCGAAGGCCACGCGACCATCACCTGCAAGGACCTCGACCGGCAGATCTATGTCGGCCACGGCATCAGCACCTCGGTGCAAGACAAGTCCGTGACCTACGCGATTCGTCCGGAGAAGCTGCTGGTCACCGCTGAAATGCCGACCTGCGAATACAACTGGTCGAGCGGCAAGGTGCATGACATCGCCTACCTCGGCGGTCACTCGGTGTTCTACGTCGAATTGCCGAGCGGCAAACTGGTGCAGTCGTTCGTTGCCAACGCCGAACGTCGCGGCGCGCGTCCGACCTGGGGCGATCAGGTTTACGTGTGGTGGGAAGACGACAGCGGCGTGGTACTCCGCTCATGAACATGCGCAAGTTCAAACGACGGCTCAACCGAATAATTCCCAATGGTCGGCAACTGGTCATCGGGGTTCCGTTCATCTGGCTGTTCCTGTTCTTCATGCTGCCGTTCTTCATCGTCCTGAAGATCAGCTTCGCTGAAGCCGACGTGGCCATCCCGCCGTACACCGAGATCTACACCTTCGCCGAGCAGAAGCTGCAACTGCTGCTGAACCTTGGCAACTACGCGATGCTCGGCGACGACGAGTTGTACATCGCCGCCTACCTCGGCTCGCTGAAGATGGCGTTCTTCAGCACGCTGCTGTGCCTGCTGATCGGTTACCCGATGGCCTACGCCATCGCCAGCGCCCGTAAAGAGCTGCAGACGGTGCTGGTGCTGCTGATCATGATGCCAACCTGGACCGCGATCCTGATCCGCGTTTACGCGTGGATGGGCATCCTCAGCAACAACGGCCTGCTCAACGGTTTCCTGATGAGCATGGGCTGGATCGATGAGCCGCTGCAGATCCTCAACACCAACCTGGCGGTTTACATCGGCGTGGTTTATTCGTACCTGCCGTTCATGATCCTGCCGCTGTACGCCAACCTGGTGAAGCACGATCACAGCCTGCTGGAAGCCGCTTCCGATCTCGGTTCGAGCACCTTCAACAGCTTCTGGAAAATCACCATCCCGCTGTCCAAGAACGGGATCATTGCCGGCTGCATGCTGGTGTTCATCCCGGTGGTCGGTGAGTTCGTGATTCCGGAACTGCTCGGCGGCCCGGAAACCCTGATGATCGGTAAAGTGCTCTGGCAAGAGTTCTTCAACAACCGTGACTGGCCGGTGGCGTCCGCCCTGGCGGTGGTGATGCTGGCGATCCTGATTGTGCCGATCATCCTGTTCAACCGCAGTCAGGCCAAGGAAATGGAGGGCAAAGAATGAAGAACTTCCGTTTCTCCAGCCTGATGCTGGTACTGGGTCTGTTGTTCATCTACGCGCCGATGCTGATCCTGGTGATCTACTCGTTCAACGCCTCGAAACTGGTGACGGTGTGGGGTGGCTGGTCGGTGAAGTGGTACGTCGGCCTGCTCGACAACACGCAACTGATGGGCTCGGTGGTGCGCTCGCTGGAAATCGCCTGCTACACCGCCGTGGCGGCAGTGGCGCTGGGTACGCTGGCAGCTTTCGTGCTGACTCGCATCACCCACTTCAAGGGCCGCACGCTGTTCGGTGGCCTGGTCACCGCGCCGCTGGTGATGCCGGAAGTGATCACCGGTCTGTCGCTGTTGCTGCTGTTCGTGGCCATGGCGCAGATGATCGGCTGGCCGCAGGAACGCGGCATCGTCACCATCTGGATCGCCCACACGACCTTCTGTGCGGCGTATGTGGCGGTGGTGGTGTCGGCGCGTCTGCGTGAGCTGGACCTGTCGATCGAAGAAGCGGCGATGGATCTGGGGGCGCGGCCGTGGAAGGTGTTCTTCCTGATCACCATCCCGATGATCGCGCCGTCGCTGGCAGCGGGCGGCATGATGTCGTTCGCCCTGTCGCTGGACGACCTGGTGCTGGCGAGCTTTGTTTCTGGCCCGGGTTCGACCACCCTGCCGATGGAAGTGTTCTCGGCGGTGCGTCTGGGCGTGAAGCCTGAGATCAACGCCGTGGCCAGTCTGATTCTGCTGGCGGTGTCGCTGGTGACGTTCCTGGTGTGGTTCTTCAGCCGCCGTGCCGAAGAAGCGCGCAAGAAAGCCATCCAGCAAGCCATCGAAGAAGGCGCCGCCGATTCGTGGAAGCAACCGGACGTACGCCGCGCGCCTGCGCCGGAAGCGGCTTAAGCCATATCGGGTTGGCCACATTCTCAGGGCCAACCCAAATCCAAATGTGGGAGCGGGCTTTTGTGGCGAGGGGATTTATCCCCGATGGGTTGCGAAGCGGCCCCTCTTTTGATCCTGAAAGTAGGGACTGCTACGCAGTCCATCGGGGATAAATCCCCTCATCACAGGGCTCACTCCTACAGTTGGTTTTATACAGTCCAGGGAGATTGGCGGATGACTTCAACAAAGTTCATCGGCTTGAACCCCGGCTCCTGATCCTTCAGCACATCGGTCTTCACGTTACCAAACGTGGTCTGCGGACGATGGCGCAAGCCGTCGGCAAACGCACAGATGATGCACTCCTTGAAACCTTCCCCGCGTGGATGCGCATGTACCACCGCCTCGCGCTGGGTGCTGCTGAACGCCGCGTAATCCATGCCCAGCACATCCATCTCGACACCCGCCGTCACCAGCGCCACGGTCGGTCGCAGATGCTTGGGCACGCCCGGTGTGGTGTGCAGGGCAATCGACAGCCAGACCTGCTCGATGTCGTCATCGCTCAGCCCGTACGGCTTGAGAAATGCCGCGGCCGCGTTGGCGCCATCCACTTCGAAGCGCTCGTCGTCACTGCGATAGCCTTCGACCAGACCGAGGTCGTGGAACATCGCGCCGACGTACAGCAGCTCCGGGTTATAGGCCAATTGCTGGCGCTCCCCGCTCAACGCACCGAACAAAAATACCCGGCGCGAGTGGTGGTAAAGCAGGTCGGATTCAATGTCGCGAATGTACTCGGTGGTGGCCCGGGCGAGGGCGCTGTCGGGGATCTTGATGCCGGCAATGGTCGTGCTCATGAAGGTATCCTCATCGAAAACGCCGTCGTGGCGCTGATGGGCAAAGTCTGTTCCCCGAGAAACTAAACGGACAATCAACGCATGGCTGCGATCCTTGCCAATCGACCTGCAAATCGTGCCAATCTCGCTTGTTGAACGAGGATTGGCTAGGGTTGGCTCAATCAACAAGGCAGGCACGGCCCAGGTGGGAGCGGGCTTGCTCGCGAAAGCGGTGTGTCATTCAACAGATAAGTTGAATGTAAGGGCCCTTTCGCGAGCAAGCCCGCTCCCACAGGGATTTGTGTTTGCCAGGGCATTGAGGACATTGGAGGCTTATGAACAAAACCATCGCCATCGTGGTATTCCCCGGCGTGCAGGCGCTGGATGTCAGCGGGCCGATGGATGTGTTCGCCGAGGCCAACCGGTTTCTGCCGCCCGAGGATCACTACCAGCTGGAGGTGATTGGCCTCGAACGTGGGCCGATGGCTTGCTCCAATGGCCTGAACCTCAGCGCTCACCGACACTTCAGCGAAGCGCACGATGCTTATGACCTGCTGCTGGTGGCCGGCGGGCCGCAGTTACCGTTCATGGATTTCGGCAAGCCTTTCGACACCTGGCTGCGTGAGGCCTGCACGCGTGCACGGCGTTTCGGCTCGATCTGCAACGGCGCGTTCATGCTGGCGCGGGCGGGGCTGCTGGAAGGGCGCACGGTCACGACCCACTGGAACGACGCCGAGGCCCTGGCGCAGTTGTGCCCATCGACCCGAGTCGAGGCCGATCGTCTGTACGTCGAGGACGGTGCGCTCTACACCTCGGCCGGGGTCACCGCCGGGATTGATCTTTCGCTGTACCTGCTGGCCCGCGATTGCGGCGCTGAAGTGGCGCTGAGCGTGGCCAAGCGGCTGGTGGTGTTCACTCAGCGCTCGGGCGGGCAATCGCAGTTCAGCCCGTTCCTCACGCCGCATGCGGAGCCGACGTCAGCGGTGGCGATGGTGCAGTTGTATGTGTTGGCCAACCTCACCGGCGATTTGACGATTGCCGATCTGGCGAACGCGGCGAACATGAGTGCGCGCAACTTCTCCCGGGTGTTCGCCCGTGAGGCTCGGGTCACCCCGGCAGAGTTCGTCGAAAGTGCGCGAGTGGACGCGGCGCGGTTGCTGCTGGAAAGCACCACGGCACCGCTGAAGACCGTGGCCTATCAGTGCGGGTTTCGCGATGCGCAGCACATGCGCAGTGTGTTCAACCGTCGACTGGGTGTGACGCCGCAGCAGTTTCGGCTGAATTTTGCAGTGCTGCTCTGAGTTCCAGTGTTGTTCTTGAGGGCCCCTTCGCGAGCAAGCTCGCTCCCACAGTTGAAATGCACTCCCCTGTGGGAGCGAGCTTGCTCGCGAAGGGTTCAGCGCAGAAAGTACAAAACTATCGCGCAGCCCGCGCCGGCAACAGCTTCAAGGTACTCCGGGTATTGGCCGTCACCTCTTCCTCGCTGAAGTGCGCCTGCACATACATCCCGTCGACATACGCCTCGGCCTGATCGTCATAGTGGCTGTCGAACGGCACGCCGCTCTGGCCGACCGGGTTGATGGTCAGGCTGTGCGCCGGGTCGGCGAAGTCGACCAGCCGCCGCGTCGAAGGCCCGTAGGTCACCGGCCATGGCGCCGGGCCGAGCTTGGCCGAGAGGTTGTTCGGCACTTCGTGGCTACCCGGCGCGGCGAACGGCCCGACGTTGAAGATGTGATCCAGCGGCTTCTGCTGACCCAACGGATGACCGTGGGTCAGGGTGTGCGCCGTGCCCCATTGCCAGTCGGACGGGTTGTCGCCGAGGGTCTGTTTCAGGTGCGCCATGCTCGCCTGCCACGCCGCTTTGACGATGTCGGCACGGGTCTCCTTGTTCGGTGTGTTGCGGTTGTCCCACCACGGAGAGTCCGCATTCGCCGCCAGGCGCGGCAGGGCGGCGTCGATCACCCGGGTCGACAGCAGCGTCTCGAAAAAGTCGTTGCCCAGCTCATCGCGCATCGCCGCATCGGCGAGGTCGTAGAGGAACTGGTTGAACACTGTGGCGCTCACCGAATCCAGTGGATAGTCGCCTTGCCACTGCGCCAGTTGCTCGACCAGTTTCAGCTGGGCCGGATCACTCACCACTTCCCGCAGCACCGGCAGCAACGGCGCCAGGGTGCGCGGGCCGTAACCGGTGGTGGTGCCCAGTTGCAGTTTCTGGTTGGCCTCGTTGCTCCACTTCACGCTCTTGTCGCTGAGCTGACGGTTGAGCTGCTGCCCGCGATCGGCGAGGTTGTAGTAACCGGGGATCGCCATGCCGGTGGGCGACAGCGGCTGGAAGTTGGCCGAGACGATGTAACCGCGTGCCGGGTTTTCTTCCTGCGGGTTGGCGCTGAACGGGTAGTAGCCGTCCTTGTCCGCCTGATTGCCGCTGCCGTCGAGAATGAACTCCGGGCGCACGCCCGCCGGACGTTTGGGCAGCAGCGCCGAGGCCCACCAGGCAATGTCACCCTTGGCGTTGGCGTAGACGATGTTCAGCCCCGGCGCCTGCACCTTGGCTGCCGCCGCACGGGCCTTGGCCAGGGTGTCGGCGCGGTTGAGCTGGTAGAAACCTTCGAGGATCGGGTTAGGCGTTTCGAGGAACGCCCACCACATGGCGATCGGCGTTTTACCGGCGGCAGTGCCGAGGGCGTCGTTGACGATCGGGCCATGGGGCGACTGGCGCAAGGTCAGCGTCACCGGCGCCTGGCCCTTCACCGCGATCTGCTGCTGGGTGCTGACCAGATCGGTCCACTGGCCGTGGTACCAGACCTGATTCGGGTTGTCCGGGTTGACCTTCTCGGCAATCAGATCCAGATCGTCGTTCTGGAACATGGTCAGGCTCCAGCCGAAATCCAGGTTGTGCCCCAGGAACGCAAACGGCACCAGCGCCTGATGATGGCCGTACAACTCAAACCCCGGCGCCGACAGTTGCGCCTCGTACCACACCGACGGCACCGAGAAGCGAATATGCGGATCACCGGCCAGTAGCGGTTTGCCGCTCTGGCTGCGGCTGCCGGCAATCACCCAGGCGTTGCTGCCTTCGAATTGCGGCAGGCCGTTTTCAATCAGCGCCTGCTCGCTGAGACGGGCGAGGGCGTTGAGATCTTTCCAGTCGCCGGCGGCGAGGGCCGGGGTCTTGTTGGCGCGACCTTTGGCGAGCACGCCTTTGGGCTGCCAGTCGAGGTCGAAGACGTTGAGGTAATCGGCGCCGAGTTGATCGCGCACGTAGGTCAGCAACGGCTCGGTGCGAAACGCCGCCGCAAAACTGTAGGCCATGTAACCGGCGACGCTGATGCTGTCTTCGGCGGTGAACGGCCGCTTGGGGATGCCCAGCACGTCGAACTCGACCGGTGCGGCGTGGCTGTCCTGATATTGATTGATGCCGTCCAGATAGGCTTGCAGGGCCTTCCACGCCGCTGACTGCTTATCGAGACTGGCGACATAACTGGCGGCGCGTTCGCGGATGCGCAGGCTGCGGAACAGTTTGTCGGTGTCGAGCAGCTTCGGCCCCAGCACTTCGGCCAGCTCGCCGCGGGCCAGGCGGCGCATGGCTTCCATCTGGAACAGTCGGTCCTGGGCATGCACGTAGCCGAGGGCGCGATACAGATCGGTTTCGTTCTCGGCACGAATGTGCGGCACCCCGCGATCGTCATAGCGCACGGTCACCGAGCCCTGCAGATTGCGCAGCTCCACCTGACCCTGACGCGTCGGTTGCTTGCTGTAGACGTAACCGCCGATGGCGATGAGCAGGATAACGATGAGCAAGGCAAGAACGGTGAAGACGCGTTTCATGGTGACTCCTTGTGCATGCGGGATTGCCGCCCGTCGGGCTGCAAACAATTAGCACAGACCTTCCGTGCCGTGCATCGCTGTCCTTGAAAAGTCCGGAATGCCTTACTGCACCACCACCGGCCACGGGCAATAACAACCGACCGCCAGAGTATGCGTAGCGCTGACCGGGCGATCATCCATCAGCGCGTTGAGGATCGGTTCGATGAAGCTGTTGCTGGAGTTGCAGGTCAGCCCTTCGCTGTACGGGCCGAAGTACGCCAGTTTGCCGCTGCGATCCCAGATCGCCACGGCGGGGCTGGCCGGGATCTGCTCGGAGCCGGGCAGCACCGTGATGGTTTTCAGGTTGCTCAGGGTGGTGGGCAACTGACCGTGGGAGCCGGCGCGCTGCACGGCGAAGAATTCCACGCCGCGCGGGCCGAACTGTTCGACCATTTCTGTCAGGTGCTGTTGATTGCCGACGTTACATGGGCAAGCCGGGTCCCAGAAATGCACCAGACGAATTTTGCCGGGGCCGGCCAGTTCATCCGGCAGGCGCAACGGATCACCGGAAAACACCGCCGTGTGCTGACTGAACGCGCGCAGATAACGCCCCTGAAACCAGTCATACGCCGCCCACAGCACCCCGGCACACACAAGCGCGAGCAGGCTGGCAAACAGTGCGGTGCGGTAGGGCGAGCGCATGGTTTTCGTTCCCGAAGAGGTGGGCTAGCTTGCCATGCTTGCCGCAACAGATGAATATCGCAGGCCGATAAAGTCTGTTTACCGCTTTGGAATACCCGCATGCCTGACACTTTCGATGCCGATCATTTACGCGCCAGCCTCAAGCCTTTGGCCCAGTGGCAGCCGTTGTCGGACGAGGCCAAGGCGTATCAGCAGTTCTATAAAACCGACTTTTCCGAGCGCGATGTCTGGCGCGGCATGGGCCGGTTCGAGGTGGACGGTTATGAGCTGGTCAGCCATTGCTGGTGGCCGGAGAAGGTCAAGGGCACGCTGTTTCTGCTGCACGGTTTTTACGATCACACCGGGCTGTATCGGCATGTGATCGAGTGGGCGCTGGATCAGGATTTTGCCGTCATCGCCTGCGACTTGCCGGGCCATGGTTTGTCGAGTGGGCCGCGGGCGAGCATCCGCGACTTCTCCGAATATCAGGACACGTTGCAGGCGTTGTTCGCCGAAGCCAGTTCGATTGCCCTGCCGCAGCCCTGGCACCTGTGCGGACAAAGCACTGGCGGCGCGATCGTCGTCGATCATGTGCTCAACCATGGCGAGAACAGTCCGGCGCAGGGCCAGTTGATTCTGCTGGCGCCGCTGGTACGTCCGCGCGCCTGGGGCTGGTCGCAGCTCAGTTATTACTTGCTGAGGCCTTTCGTGCGGGGCGTCACCCGGCGCTTCAGCGAGAACTCCAACGACCCGGATTTCCTGCCGTTCCTGCAGACCGATCCGTTACAGCCAAAACGTTTGCCGACGGCGTGGGTCGGTGCGCTGTCGCGCTGGATCATCCGTGTGGAACACGCGAAAAAAAGTCCGCGACGGCCGCTGATCATTCAGGGGCAGGCGGACATGACCGTGGACTGGCAGCACAACTTGCAGGTGCTGAAGTGGAAGTTCGACCGGCCGCAGATTCTGTTGCTGCCGGAGGCGCGGCATCATCTGGCGAATGAGACGCTGGAAATGCGCGAGGAGTATTTCGAGTTTCTGAACAAGCGGATCAGGGGCAGAAATTTGTAGTGTTTGTAAGGGCCTCTTCGCGAGCAAGCCCGCTCCCACAGGAGACCGCGATCACCTGTGGGAGCGGGCTTGCTCGCGAAGGCGGCCGGTCAGGCGATGAAGATCACTGGCTGAGGTTCGAGGAGCTTTGCCCCACCGCCAAACCCGCCCGGATCGCCGCCAGCGCCGCCTGGTAATACGCCTTGCCCTCGCTGGATTCGGCAAAGGTCGCGAACTGCTCCAGTTCGTCATCCGACAGATCGCGATAAACGTAGAGCAGCGTGTTGTTCAAGTCGGCGCCGATCTGCTCCATCAGGCGCTGGCGCTGACCGTTCAGCATGCCCTGTGCCTGACCGCCGCCAAGCAGGCCGGGAATCATCGAACTCAAACTGTCCGCCGCCACCCCGGCGATCGCCAGGCTGACTTCGGCGCCGGCCTCGCGTGCCGGCAGCGCTTGGGCCAAATGGCCGATGATCAGCAGGCGGCTATCGCTGGCCTGCATCTTCGGCAGGCCCTTGGCGTTTTTCGCCAGCTGATCGCGACGGGTGGCGAGCAATTCAGCAGCGACGATTTTCTTGCCCAGCGGCGATTGAAAGAACGTCAGCGCCGGTTGTGGATCGGCAAGGTGCTGGCGCAGTTGCGCTTCGGCACGCTGATCCATGGCCTGGGGGGCGAAGCGCTGGTTGCTGTTGTTGACCAGGGCTTGAAACACCGCTGGCGGCAGGTTGTTCTGGTAGCGCTGCTGCGCGGCACTCAGGGCATCATTGAAATGCGCACGTTGATCTGGCCAGCCGGCGATCTTGTACAACTGATCGTGGCCGTCCGCCCAGGCGGGCAAAACGCAGAACATCAACAGTGAAAAAAGCAAACGGCGCATAGGGACTCCTGTCAGCAGCGGACTATTCTCCGTGCGGTGCCGGGACTTGTCGAGAATTCGTAGCAAGCCGCTGCGTGGCTCTGTCGGATTTCTTGCCGCCGGCATACTATGCGCGCCATGCAAATATCCTCTGAACACCCGCTGCTGTTACGTATCGTCGACGACCTGGCCGAACATGGCTGGTCGCAGCAGAACATTTTCCTGCCCGCGGGTTTGACCCGTGAGCTGGCGGCCGAGTGCCGCAAACGTGAGGCCGAGGGTGAACTGGCGCCGGCGGGGGTAGGCCGTGGGCCGTTTTCGGAGATTCGCGAGGGCATTCGCGGCGACCACATCCAGTGGATCGACCCGGGCCAGGCCGAGGCCAGCGACCGTTATCTGAGCCTGATGGACAGTCTGCGCGAGGCGCTCAATCGTGGGCTGTTCCTCGGGCTTGAGGATTTCGAATGCCATTTCGCCCTGTATCCGCCGGGCGCGTTTTACCGCAAGCACGTCGACCGTTTTCGCGACGATGACCGGCGCATGGTTTCGGCGGTGGTCTACCTCAATGACGCGTGGTTGCCGGAAGACGGTGGTCAGCTGCGCATGTACCTGGACGATGAGCGCGTCCACGACGTGCAACCCACCGGCGGCTGTCTGGTGGTGTTCCTCTCCGGCGAGGTGCCGCATGAAGTGCTGCCGGCGCACCGCGAACGCCTGTCGCTGACCGGCTGGTTCCGTCGCCGTGGCAACGAGCCGTTCTGATATGCAGAAGATTCTGGTCAGCCGCTGCCTGTTGGGCCACCGCGTGCGTTACGACGGCGGGGCCAGCGGGCCGTTCGATTTGCTCGAACAGTGGATCGCCGAGGGCCGCGTGGTACCGCTGTGTCCGGAAGTAGCTGGCGGTTTGCCAACCCCGCGGGCAGCGGCGGAGATCCCGGGTGGGCAGGGCGCGGAAGTGCTCGATGGCCAAGCGGCGGTGATCACCAGCGAGGGCGAGGACGTCAGCGCGCAGTTTCTCGATGGTGCGCGGCAAGCGCTGGAGCTGGTGCAAAAGCACGGCATCCGTGTGGCGGTGCTCAAGGCCAACAGTCCTTCCTGCGGGAATTTGCTGACCTATGACGGGACGTTCAGTGGGGTGAAGGTCTCGGGAGAAGGCGTTACGGCGGCGCTGCTCAAACGCCACGGGGTGCAGGTGTTCAGTGAGCTCGAATTGTCTGAGGCCGCAATCGCCCTGACCCAACTCGACTGAAAGCCACCCAAAACCCATGTGGGAGCGGGCTTGCTCGCGAAAGCGGCGGGTCATCCAACCTGTGTATTGCCTGACACGACGCCTTCGGGAGCAAGCCCCCTCCCACAGGGTTTGTGTGTTTATTTGGGTTCGGTGAACCACTTCTCGGACAACGCCGCCAACCGCCCATCCGCCTTGATCCGCTGCAACGCACCCGCAAGGCTCGCCTGAAACGCCGGGTTGCCCTTCTGAAACGGAATCGCCAGCTCCACCGGGGTCGCCTTCGGCTTTTCCTCGGTCAACGTCTGTACCAGTACCATCGGCCGTGGCTGCTCATCCTTCTTCGCCCATAGCTGCGAGTCGACCTTGCCGTAAGACTCGCTGAAGTCGAAACGATCCTTGAGTTCAGGTGTCAGTGCTATGTGATTGAGCGCAACGT
Organism: Pseudomonas sp. RSB 5.4; assembly: GCF_037126175.1. NCBI lineage: Bacteria > Pseudomonadati > Pseudomonadota > Gammaproteobacteria > Pseudomonadales > Pseudomonadaceae > Pseudomonas > Pseudomonas sp. RSB 5.4. The sequence goes on along the minus strand of NZ_CP146986.1, from coordinate 4,225,419 downwards.
CGTACTTGCCGCTCTCAACGCCCTGAAGCAGGTCGGCGTCGTCGGTGACGATGAAGTCGGCGCGTACATCCAGCTCGTTGGCCAGCAGTTGCCCAAGCTCGACCTCGAACCCCGTGAGTGTGTCGCCGTCCTTGAAATTGAAGGGCGGTGTATTAGCCTCAAGGGCTATGCGCAACTCGCCACGGTCGTTGACGTCATCAATCAGTTCGGCGTGAGCCAGCGGGCTCAGAAGGGGTAGCAGGCAGATCAGGCCAGGCAGAAAACGCATGGTCACTCCTTTGAAATCATTATCGCGATGCTCTGAGTCAGGCTCGCTTTGCTATGGTTGTCGAGTGCCTTCGGCAACGAATGGTCATGAAGTTGTCATGACCGCGCGGATTTTACGAAAAAACTGGAGAAGAGAATGAAAACATTCATGTCACGTGCAGCGCTGGCTGGCCTTCTGTTGGGTGCTTCGATGATGGCCAGCGCCGCCACAGAGGCGCCGGCGGGCGCTTCAGTGAGTATCGTCGAGCCAAGCAGTGGCGCCGTTGTCGACAAGACATTCAAGGTCAAGTTTGAAGTCAAAGGCATCGCACTGGCGCCGGCAGGCGATCCGACCGCGAACACCGGCCACCATCACCTGCTGGTCGATGCCAAGGACATCATCCCGGCGGGCGCGGTGATTCCGGCAGACGCCAACCACATCCACTTCGGCAAGGCGCAGACCGAAACCGAACTGACGCTGACCCCAGGCAAGCACACCTTGCAACTGGAACTGGGCGACAAGGGCCACATGGCCTTCGATCCGCCAATCGTTTCGGAAAAGATCACCGTGACGGTGAAGTAACGTTTTCAGCGGCATGAAAAAGGGAGCCTCGAAGGCTCCCTTTTTCATTGCTCGGCGTTCGATCAGAACAACACGCGGCTACGGATAGTACCGTTGACGTGTTGCAGCTTCTCTTGCGCCAGCTCCGAGTACTCGGCGTCGACGTCGATCACCACGTAACCGACTTTCTCGTTGGTCTGCAGGAACTGACCGGAGATGTTGATACCGTTTTCGGCGAAGACCTTGTTGATCTCGCTCATCACACCCGGGATGTTCTCGTGGATGTGCAGCAGACGGTGCTTGCCAGGGTGAGCCGGCAGGGCCACTTCCGGGAAGTTCACCGACGAAACGGATGTACCGTTGTCGCTGTACTTGACCAGTTTTTCCGCCACTTCCAGACCGATGTTGGCCTGCGCTTCGGCAGTCGAACCACCGATGTGCGGGGTCAGGATCACGTTGTCCAGGCCACGCAGCGGGCTTTCGAACTCTTCGTCGTTGGAGCGAGGCTCCACCGGGAATACGTCGATGGCCGCGCCGATCAGGTGCTTGTCCTTGATCGCGTCCGCCAGGGCGTCCAGCTCGACCACGGTGCCGCGCGCGGCGTTGATCAGGATGCCGCCCTTCTTGATGGCGCGGATTTCCTTCTCGCCGATCATCCACTGGGTCGCAGCGGTTTCCGGAACGTGCAGGGTGACGATGTCGGACATGCCCAGCAGTTCGTGCAGGTTGCCGACCTGAGTAGCGTTGCCCAGCGGCAGCTTGGTCACGGTGTCGTAGAAGAACACCTGCATGCCCAGACCTTCAGCCAGAACCGACAGCTGCGTACCGATCGAGCCGTAGCCGACGATGCCGAGTTTCTTGCCACGGATCTCGAAGGAGTTGGCTGCGGATTTGATCCAGCCGCCACGATGGCAGGAAGCGTTTTTCTCCGGGATGCCGCGCAGCAGCAGGATCGCTTCGGCCAGCACCAGTTCCGCGACGGAGCGGGTGTTGGAGTACGGCGCGTTGAACACGGCGATGCCGCGCTCGCGGGCAGCACTCAGGTCAACCTGGTTGGTGCCGATGCAGAAACAGCCGACTGCCACCAGCTTCTTCGCGTGATCGAAGATCTCTTCGGTCAGTTGGGTGCGCGAACGAATGCCGATGAAGTGAGCGTCAGCGATCTTTTCCTTGAGCTCGGCTTCCGGCAAGGAGCCTGTCAGGTATTCGATGCTGGTGTAGCCCGCCGCCTTGAGGACGTCGACAGCCGATTGGTGGACGCCTTCGAGAAGAAGGAACTTGATCTTGCTCTTATCGAGAGAAGTCTTGCTCATCTGCGTAAACCTGTATCCCGGAGAAAAATGGCAGGAAATGGTCAACAGACATTGACCTGGACGACAAGAAAGCCGTCACCGCAGAACTGGCCTTGGGCACTGGCCTGCGGGGTCGGTATGCTAGCATAGCCATCCCGCTAAACACTCATTCCTGCGACGTGAAGCGTCTTCAGGATGACCATGAATTGTTCGAGAGTTCTGTCGATGACCAATCCTGCCCTGATTGATGAACTGAAGACCCTGGTCGAGCCTGGCAAGGTCCTGACCGACGCCGACTCCCTGAACGCGTACGGCAAGGATTGGACCAAGCACTTCGCCCCCGCGCCGAGCGCCATCGTATTCCCCAAGACCATCGAGCAGGTGCAGGCCATCGTCCGCTGGGCCAACACCCATAAAGTGGCGCTGGTGCCGTCGGGCGGGCGCACCGGGCTGTCCGCCGCCGCCGTGGCCGCGAATGGCGAAGTGGTGGTGTCGTTCGATTACATGAACCAGATCCTCGACGTGAACCTCACCGACCGCACCGCCGTGTGTCAGCCGGGTGTGGTCACCGAACATTTGCAGAACGTCGCCGAAGAAAACGGCCTGTACTACCCGGTGGACTTCGCTTCGGCCGGTTCCAGCCAGATTGGCGGCAATATCGGCACCAATGCCGGCGGGATCAAGGTGATTCGCTACGGCATGACCCGTAACTGGGTCGCCGGCCTGAAAGTGGTCACCGGCAAGGGCGATGTGCTGGAGCTGAACAAGGACCTGATCAAGAACGCCACCGGCTACGACCTGCGCCAGTTGTTCATCGGCGCCGAAGGCACCCTCGGCTTTGTGGTCGAAGCGACCATGCGTCTGGATCGCGCACCGAAAAACCTGACCGCCATGGTGCTCGGCACCGCCGACTTCGACTCGATCATGCCGGTGCTCCACGCCTTCCAGGGCAAGCTTGATCTGACCGCGTTCGAATTCTTCTCCGACAAGGCATTGGCCAAAGTGCTGGGGCGTGGCGACGTACCGGCGCCGTTCGAAACCGACTGCCCGTTCTACGCGCTGCTGGAATTCGAAGCGACCAGCGAAGCAGTGGCCAACACGGCGCTGGAAACCTTCGAACACTGCGTCGAGCAAGGCTGGGTGCTGGACGGCGTGATGAGCCAGAGCGAAACCCAGCTGCAGAATCTGTGGAAGCTGCGCGAGTACATCTCCGAGACGATCTCGCACTGGACACCGTACAAGAACGACATCTCGGTCACCGTGTCGAAAGTGCCGGCATTCCTGCAGGAAATCGACGCGATCGTCGGCGAATACTACCCGGACTTCGAAATTGTCTGGTTCGGCCATATCGGCGACGGCAACCTGCACCTGAACATTCTCAAGCCGGATAACCTGAGCAAGGACGAGTTTTTCGCCAAGTGCGCCACCGTCAACAAGTGGGTATTCGAAACCGTCGAGAAGTACAACGGCTCGATTTCCGCCGAACACGGCGTGGGCATGACCAAGCGCGACTACTTGACGTACAGCCGCTCTCCGGTCGAAATCGAGTACATGAAAGCGGTCAAAGCGGTGTTCGATCCGAACGGCATCATGAACCCGGGCAAGATTTTCGCGGTTTGATTGGCAATCCCCTGAATCAATGAAGGCAGGAGTCGGTAAATGAGCTATCAGCACCAGTATGTCGACGGCACGCGCATTCACTTCCCGATCGGGAAAGTCGTGTGCATTGGCCGTAATTACGCCGAACACGCCAAGGAACTGGACAATCCGGTTCCTACCGAACCGTTGCTGTTCATCAAGCCGGGCAGTTGCGTGGTGCCGCTGGAAGGCGGCTTCAGCATTCCGACCGAGCGCGGTTCGGTGCACTACGAAGCGGAAATCGCCGTGTTGATCGGCAAGCCGCTGTCGACCAAGCCGAGCCGTGAAGAAGTGCTCGACGCGATCTCCGGGTTCGCCCCGGCGCTGGACCTGACCCTGCGCGACAAGCAGGCCGAGCTCAAGTCCAAGGGCCTGCCATGGGAAATCGCCAAGTCGTTCGACGGCGCGGCAGTGATCGCCCCGTTCGTGGTCGGCAGCACCTTCGCTGATCTGACCGACATCGGCATCCGCCTGACCATCAACGGCGAAGTACGCCAGGACGGCAACAGCAGCGCGATGCTCAACCCGATCGTGCCGATGATCCAGCACATGGCCGGCTGCTTCTCGCTGCAGGCCGGCGACGTAATCCTCACCGGCACGCCAGTGGGCGTCGGCCCGCTGAATGTCGGCGACGACATCGTCCTGGAACTGGTTGGAGCGAGCCGTTTCAGCAGCAGCGTGCGCTGACCGAACGCATTCGATACACAGCAACTGTGGCGAGGGAGCTTGCTCCCGCTGGACTGCGCAGCAGGCCCCTGCTTTTTGAAGTGAAAAGCAAGGTCGCTTCGCGCCCCAGCGGGAGCAAGTGCCCGCTCCTGCATTGGCTCTGTGTCGCGGCTCGCAAAGCCGCACGACAATCCCGCCTTTTGCCGTTTTTTTCACATCCTGTCCGGATAATTCCTCTCATTCTGGCGTCTGAGCCGGCCTCTTTGTGCTATTACCCATAGCCTGAATTTTCGGAACGCGTCCCTGATGTCAGCTCAAACTCAGCTCAAAACTTCCCGTCGCTCACGTTTTGCCCTGCGCTGGTATGTCTGGCTATTGCTGGTGCTCGCCGTCGCTTATGGCCTGGCGCACATCATGCATTGGGACGACCGTGGCCTGCTGTGGCTGCGCGAACGTTTCGAGAGCCAGGCCGAGCAGAAGGCAAGCATCTGGTTGCCGGATTATCGGGCGGTGATCGACGGCAAGCTGCTGCCGGGCATGGAAAAGGACGAGGCCTCGGACCTGTCCTACAACCCGCAGACCAAAACCCTGTTTTCGGTGATGGGCAAGAATCCGTTTCTGGTCGAACTGAGCTTGCAGGGTGATGTGCTGCGCAAGATGCCACTGGTTGGCTGGATCAATCCTGAAGGCGTGACCGTGATGGAAAACGGCCTGATGGCGATTGTCGACGAGCGCGAGCACCTGCTGACCATCGTCAAGGTCGATGCCAACACCCGCGAGCTGAATATCGCCGACTTCCCGAAATACGATCTCGGTCCGTCGAAAAACCAGAACAAGGCGTTCGAGGCAATCACCTGGGATCCGCGCAACCAGCAGTTGCTGCTGGGCGAAGAACGGCCACCGGCGCTGTTCACCTGGAAAAGCGACGGCAGCCAGATCCTCAAGGGCGACAAGCAGAAGCTGGCCAATGATGAACTGGATATCCGCAACCTCTCGGCACTGGCCATCGACCCGCGTACCGGCCACACCCTGGTGCTGTCCGCCGATTCGCACCTGTTGCTGGAGCTGGACGAGAAGGGCGAGCAAGTCAGCTTCATGACCCTGCTCGGCGGCTTCAACGGATTGAAGAACACCATTCCCCGTGCCGAAGGCGTGACCATGGACGACGCGGGTACGCTGTACATGGTCAGTGAGCCGAACTTGTTCTACCGCTTCGAAAAGCAGAAGTAGCAGCCTGAACCTCTCCCTGTAGGAGCTGCCGCAGGCTGCGATCTTTTGATTTTGTTTTTCAAGATCAAAAGATCGCAGCCTTCGGCAGCTCCTACACGGTTCTGTTGTGGGCAAGGGCAAGTGGCCATTAAGCTTCAGTTCAGACAGGCGTGATATTTCATCCGCCTGTTTTGATCCCGAGCCTGCCCGAATGCGTCGACTTGCCCGCCCCAAGCCCCTGTTTATCATCCTGTCGGTTGTTGCCCTGATCGCGTTGATTGCGATCGGCCAATACCTGCGCCTGTTCGAGCGCGCCTGGTTCAATCTGCATACCTTGTGGCAGCCGTTGAGCAGCGAGGCCATTGGTCTGGGTCAATACCGGGTCGAGGTCGAAGCTCGGGTCATCGAAGGGCTGAACGACGATGTTTCGGCGCTGACCTACGATCCGGTGCGCAAGAGCCTGTTCACCGTGACCAACAAGAATGCCGAACTGGTCGAGTTGTCGCTTAAAGGCAAAATTCTGCGGCGCATCGCGTTGATTGGTTTCGGCGATGCGGAAGCGGTCGAGTTCATCAGCGCCGACACCTACGTGATCACTGACGAGCGCGAGCAACGTCTGATCAAGGTCCATCTGGAGCAAGGCACGACCTTCCTCGATGCGGCGGACGCCGAACAAATGACCCTCGGCGTGCACATGAGTGGCAACAAGGGCTTCGAAGGCCTGGCGTATGACTCGGTGGGCAAGCGCCTGTTCGTCGCCAAGGAGCGCGATCCGATGCTGATTTATGAAGTGCACGGATTTCCGCACTTCAATCCGGAAAAGTCCTACGCGGTGCACGTGATCAACAACCCCAAGCGCGATGCCGGGATGTTCGTGCGCGATCTGTCGAGCCTGCAATACGACGAGCGCAGCGGCCATTTGCTGGCGCTGTCCGACGAGTCGGGGCTGATTCTGGAGCTGGATGTGGACGGGCGGCCGTTGAGCACACTGTCACTGAACAAGGGACGGCAGGGTTTACAGAAGAGCGTGCCGCAGGCCGAGGGCATCGCGATGGATGACGATGGGGCGTTGTATCTGGTAAGCGAACCGAACTTGTTTTACGTCTTCAAGAAACCTGCGCAAAACTGACTGACACCCCAAAAAACCAAATGTGGGAGCGGGCTTGCTCGCGAATGCGGTGTATCAGACAAATTAATGTATCTGACACACCGCATTCGCGAGCAAGCCCGCTCCCACAGGGGGTGATGCAATTACCCTAAGAATGGGGCGGCCGGGCTTACTCAGCCTTCAGCGTCTTCACACCTTCGCTGGTGCCCAGCAACAGCAGATCCGCCGGCCGCGCCGCGAACAGACCGTTGGTGACCACGCCGACGATCGCGTTGATCTGCGCTTCCAGCTCCACCGGATTGGTGATCTGCAGGTTGAACACGTCGAGGATGATGTTGCCGTTATCGGTCAGCACGCCTTCGCGGTACACCGGGTCGCCGCCCAGTTTCACCAGTTGACGGGCCACGTGGCTGCGGGCCATCGGGATCACTTCGACCGGCAGCGGGAATTCGCCCAGCACCGGCACCAGTTTGCTGGCGTCGGCGATGCAGATGAAGGTCTTGGCCACGGCCGCGACGATCTTCTCGCGGGTCAGGGCGGCGCCGCCGCCCTTGATCAGGTTCAGGTGTTCGTCGCTTTCATCGGCGCCATCGACGTAGAACTCCAGATCGCTGACGGTGTTCAGCTCATACACCGGAATCCCGTGGCCCTTGAGGCGCGCCGCAGTGGCTTCGGAGCTGGCGACCGCGCCATCGAACGCGCCCTTGTGCTGGGCCAGTGCATCGATGAAGCAGTTGGCGGTGGAGCCGGTGCCGACCCCGACGATGCTCTTGTCGTCGAGTTTCGGAAGGATGAAGTCGACGGCGGCCTGAGCCACTGCCTGTTTGAGTTGATCCTGGGTCATGCGGGCTCCGGAAGCGGGCAAGGTGGGTACGGAAAGGCCGGCATTATAGGCCCCGCGGTGGTGAAGGGGGAAACACCCCTGTGGCGAGGGAGCTTGCTCCCGCTGGAGCGCGAAGCGGTCCTTTGCATTCTTTCAGGCAAATCGAATGTTCTGATTTACGACTGCTGCGCAGCCGAGCGGGAGCAAGCTCCCTCGCCACAATAGTTCTCCACACCCTAAAACCCCCTGTTCAGTGTGGTCGCCCGGGCAAAAGCCGGGTTAGACTCCTTGGCCCTGCCCAACCGCTCAGTGATGCTTTCCGATGCTCGAACAGTACGTCAAAAAGATCCTCACCTCGCGCGTTTATGACGTTGCCGTAGAAACCCCGCTGCAGAACGCTCGCCAGCTCTCCGAGCGGCTGGGCAATGACATCTGGCTCAAGCGCGAAGACTTGCAGCCGGTGTTCTCGTTCAAGATTCGCGGCGCGTACAACAAGTTGACCCAGTTGACTGACGAAGAGCGCGCCCGTGGCGTGGTCACCGCATCGGCGGGCAACCATGCGCAGGGTCTGGCGCTGGCGGCGAAAGTGCTGGGCGTGAAAGCGACCATCGTGATGCCCAAGACCACCCCCGAGATCAAGGTCGAAGGCGTGCGTTCGCGCGGCGGCAAAGTCGTGCTGCACGGCGATTCCTTCCCGGAAGCCTTGGCCTATTCGCTGAAACTGGTCGATGAAAAGGGCTACGTTTACATCCACCCGTACGACGATCCGCACACCATTGCCGGGCAGGGCACCGTGGCGATGGAAATTCTGCGCCAGCACCCGCAACCGCTGGACGCGATTTTCGTGCCGGTCGGCGGCGGCGGGCTGATCGCTGGCATCGCGGCGTACGTGAAATACCTGCGTCCGGACATCAAGGTCATCGGCGTCGAGCCGGACGACTCCAACTGCCTGCAAGCGGCCATGGCCGCCGGCGAGCGTGTGGTCCTGCCGACCGTGGGCATCTTTGCCGACGGCGTGGCCGTGGCGCAGATCGGCCAGCACACCTTCGACATCTGCAAGGATTACGTCGACGAAGTGATCACCGTCAGCACCGACGAAATCTGTGCGGCAATCAAGGATATCTACGACGATACCCGCTCGATCACCGAACCTGCCGGTGCCTTGGGTGTGGCCGGGATCAAGAAGTACGTCGAGTTGCGTGGCGTCAGCGGCCAGACCTTCGTCGCCATCGACTCCGGGGCCAACGTCAACTTCGATCGCCTGCGCCACGTCGCCGAACGCGCCGAGCTGGGCGAGGGCCGCGAAGCGATCATCGCCGTGACCATCCCGGAGCAGGCCGGCAGCTTCAAGGCGTTTTGCGAAGCGATCGGCAAGCGCCAGATCACCGAATTCAACTACCGCTACAACACCGGCAGCGAAGCGCACATCTTCGTTGGCGTGCAGACTCACCCGGAAAACGACCCGCGCAGCGCACTGCTGGCGAGCCTGACCGGGCAGGGATTCCCGGTGCTCGACCTGACCGACAACGAACTGGCCAAGTTGCACATTCGCCACATGGTCGGCGGCCACGCGGCGCACGTCATCGACGAAGTGGTGTTTCGCTTCGAATTCCCGGAGCGTCCGGGCGCGCTGTTCAACTTCCTCAACAAACTGGGCGGACGCTGGAACATCTCGATGTTCCACTACCGTAACCACGGCGCGGCGGACGGCCGGGTGGTCGCGGGCCTGCAAGTCCCGCATGACGAGCGTCATCTGGTGCCGGCGGCGCTTGAGGAAATCGGCTACCCGTATTGGGATGAAAGTGAAAACCCGGCCTATCAGCTGTTTCTTGGCTGAGCGGCTACGCTGATGGGCAGGCCATAAGGAAATCGAACAATGGAAACGTTAACTGCCCTGAAAACCGCGCACATGGTCGCCACCGTGGTGTTGCTGGCCAGTGCGCTGGGTCTGGGAATCTGGGTTTTTCTCGCGCGGCGCAAAGGTGATGCCACGGCGGGCAGCCGCACCCTGCAACGGCCACGGGTGTTCATCTGGTTGTTGATGGGCCTGGCGCTGTTGAGCATGCCGTTCACTGGCTGGGGCATGGTGCATCTGGTTGGCTGGCCGCTGGGACAGACCTGGTTGCTGGCCTCCAGCGTGCTGTACACCGTGGCGGCACTGGCGTGGTTCTGGTTGCTGGTGCGGTTGAATCGGTTGCGCAAGGCGCCGAGCGGGTTGGGGCGGTTCAGCTTTGCCCTGGCGTTGTTCAGCATTGTCTGCTTTATCGCCATTGCCGGGTTGATGGGGGCCAAGCCTGTTTAAGGCTTCACACCGCGTTGGCCCCATTCGGGAGCAAGCCCCCTCCCACATTGGATTTGTGCTGTGAACACGGTCCCCTGTGGGAGCGGGCTTGCTCGCGAAGGCGTAATCAGTCGCGCAATGAGATAACTGGCCAGCCACGCTTCTCGGCCTCGGCGCGCAGATTCGGATCCGGATCAACGGCCACCGGGTTCGCCACCTGCTCCAGCAGCGGCAAATCATTCATCGAATCGCTATAGAAATAGCTGTCATCCAACGAATACCCAGTCTCATCCAGCCAACGATTCAGGCGCGTCACCTTGCCCTCACGGAAGCACGGAATGTCGGTGCTGCGCCCGGTGTAGCGGCCATCGACCATCTCGCACTCGGTGGCGATCAGGGTTTCAACGCCCAGGCGCACGGCAATCGGGGCGGTGACGAAGCGGTTGGTGGCGGTGATGATCACCAGTTTGTCACCGGCGTCGCGGTGCTGTTTCAGCAGTTCCAGTGCCTTGGGCAGCACGATCGGCTCGATGCAGTCGCGCATGTAGTCGTTGTGCCACTGTTCGAGCACGGCCATTTCGGTGCGGCCGAGGA